>JBPPMN010000192.1:0-20040 GCA_051306055.1 Acidimicrobiales bacterium | reverse complement strand
CAGCCTCGGTCTCGGGGGCTCGGAGATGTTTATAAGAGACCGGGGGGCGGTGCGTGCGGCGGGCGGACAGCACGCACCCCCCGATCAGGGGACAGCTGCGTCAGCCGATGCGGCCGGCGCCGTCCTCGAGGTGGGCACGGACGAACCACTGGAACTGCTCCAGCGAGGCCGTCTGCCCGACGAGCATGTCGCTCGAGACCATGTCGAGCTCTTCCAGCGCCTCGAACGCCTTGCGGTGGTCGGTCACGATGCCGACGTAGACGGAGTCGAGGGCCGACAGGTGCTCAGCGGCCGTGGCCCGGTTGAGCGGGTAGTCGTCCCAGCTGCGAGCGGCCACCAGGGCGCCGGGCGTGCCGAGGGGCTCGCCACCCAGAGCGGCGATGCGCTCGGCGAGGGCGTCGGCCTGCTCGCGGACCGTGGCGGTCTGCGGATCCAGCATCTCGTGGACGGCGATGAAGTTGGGGCCGACCACGTTCCAGTGGATGTGCTTGAGCGTGAGGTGCAGATCGGAGAGGGCGACCAGACGATCCTGCAGGATGCCGCACGCCTTCTCGGCGGTGGCGGAGTCGAGACCGGGAACGGTGTAGCTGGACATGCTCACTCCTTGGGGGGCGTCGTCGGGCGTTGCGAACTCTCGGCTTGTACCCGGGTCGTCAGCGTCCAAACACGTGCCATGCTCACGAGATGCGCGCCGTCGTCTGCCAGGAGTTCGCCCCCATCGACCGGCTCGTGATCGAGGAGCGGGCCGATCTGGCGCCGGGCCCCGGCAAGGTCGTGGTGGCCGTGCGGGCGGCGGGGGTGAACTTCGTCGACGGGCTCTTCGTGCAGGGCAAGTACCAGATCAAGCCACCGCTGCCCTTCACCCCTGGCGGGGAGGTGGCGGGCGACGTCGTGGCCGTGGGCGACGGGGTCGATCCGGTGGCGGTGGGCGACCGGGTGCTGGCCATGCCCTGGCTGGGCGGCTTCGCCTCCCAGGTGGAGGTGGCGGCCGGCGCCGTGGTGCCGATCCCGGGCGACCTCTCCTACGGCCAGGCGGCGGCGCTGGTGCAGAGCTACGGCACGATGCTGTTCTCGCTCACCCGGCGCACCACCGTGACGCCGGGCGAGTGGGTGCTGGTGCTCGGAGCCGGCGGCGGCATCGGCCTGGCCGCCATCGACGTGGCCCGCCACCTCGGCGCGCGGGTGATCGCCGCGGCTTCGAGCGACGACAAGCTGGCCGCCGCCCGTGAGGCCGGAGCGGAGGCCACCATCGCCTACGAGGCGGAGGACCTGAAGGTGCGAGCGCGGGAGATCTCCGACGGCGGGGTCGACATCGTGGTCGACCCGGTTGGCGACCGCTTCGCCGACCCGGCGCTGCGAGCCCTGCGCTGGATGGGGCGCTACCTCGTGATCGGCTTCGCCGGCGGCGAGATCCCCCACCTGCCGGCCAACCAGGTGCTGCTCAACAACCGCACCGTGCTGGGCGTCGACTGGGGCGCCTGGACGATGCGCGACCCCGAGGGGAACCAGGCGGTGCTGGCCGAGCTGATGGAGCTGGCCGGCTCCGGCGCCCTGTCACCGGTGGAGCCAACGCAGTACCCGCTCGACGACGTGGCGCGAGCGCTCACGGACCTGCAGCAGCGCAAGGTGGCGGGAAAGGTCGTGCTCGTCCCCTGACGCACCGGTACGGTGCGGCTCGTGGCAGGCCGCTGACGAACGCCCGACGCCCATCCGTCCGTTCGCGAAAGGTCCTCCTCCCATGTCCACGCTTCCCCTCCTCGGCCGCGCCGCCGTGGTCTCCGGCGCCAACCACGGCATCGGTGCCGCCACCGCCGTCGAGCTGGCCCGCCTCGGCGCCGACGTCGTCGTCACCTATCTCGCCTACACGCCCGACGACCACGACCCCGGACGACCCGACGCCTACGGGTCGCAGCGGGAGCAGGGGCCCGAGGGTGTGCTGACCGACATCGAGGCAGCCGGCCGACGCGGCCACCCCATCGCCGCCGACCTCACCGACCCCGGCACGCCCGCCGCCATCTTCGCCGAAGCCGAGGCGACGCTCGGGCCGGTGTCGATCCTCGTCAACAACGCCAGCGGCTGGCGCAAGGACACGTTCGCCCCCGCCGGGCCCGACCGGCTCGGCCGACCCACCGACCACCTCACCGCCGCCACGGCCGATCCACAGCTGCTGGTGGACGCCCGCGGTGGAGCGCTCATGATCGCCGAGCTGGCGGCATCGGTGCGGCGGCATCGGCTCGGCTGGGGCCGCATCGTGAGCCTCACGTCGGGCGGGCCGACGGGCTTCCCCGGAGAGGTGTCCTACGGCGCCGCCAAGGCCGCCTTGGAGAACTACACGATGAGCTCGGCGACCGAGCTGGCCGCCGACGGCGTCACGGCCAACGTGCTCCACCCACCCGTCACCGACACCGGCTGGATCACCGACGAGGTCCGCGCCTTCGTCGCCCAGAGCGCCGACCACCACCACGTCGCCCAGCCCGATGAGGTGGCCGAGGTGATCGGCTGGCTCTGCACCGACGCCGCCCGCCTCGTCACCGGAAACATTCTCCGCCTCCGCTAGCCCTCCACACCCACCCGAGATCGGTCGGTCAGGAGCGGGTGGCGACGAGGGCGGCCTGCTCGTCGAGGAGGGGGAGGACGACGTCGCGCCGAGCGGAGGGGATGCGGAACACGCACTCGGTCACGCCGATGCGCTCGAAGTGGTCGAGCTTGCCGGGGTCGGGCAACGAGCCGAAGGGCACGATCTCCAGGTCGGCGGGATCCCGGCCGGCCTCCTCCACCGTCGCGCGGAGGCGAGGGATCGCCTCGGTGAGGCCGGCCCCGCCGATGGGGATCCAGCCGTCGCCGTACTCGGCGATGTGGCTGAAGAGCGTGGGGCCGGCGGCGCCGCCATGGAGCACCGGCACGCGAGGGCGCCCGTCGGCGCCGCGCTGCACCGGCTTGGGCCACGACCAGCTGGCCGAGAAGCGCACGTGCTCGCCCTCGAAGCTGGCCTCGTCGTCGGCCCACAACGCCTGCATGGCCAGCAGCCGCTCGCGAGCCACCGCTCGGCGCTCGGGCATCGTCACGCCGTGGTGCTCGAGCTCCTCCTCGTTCCAGCCGAAGCCGACGCCGAGGGCCGCCCGCCCGCCGCTGAGGTGGTCGAGCGTGGCCACCGCCTTGGCCGTCACGATCGGGTCGCGCTGGGCGGCCAGCAGGATGCCGGTGCCCAACCGCAGGCTGGTGGTGGCCGAGGCGGCGGCCCCGAGCGCCACCAGCGGGTCGAGGCAGCGCTTGTACTCCTCGGCCAGCTCGGCGTCGCCCGTGGGCGCCGGCGTGCGGCGGCTCACCGGGATGTGGGTGTGCTCCGGCAGCCACAGCGAGTGGAGCCCTCGCGCCTCCGCCTCCCGGGCCAGCTCTACGACGTCCATGCTGACGTCGGTGGCGAACATCGTGATCCCGTACCGCATCGCTCGCACCTCTCGGGATCTGTGGACGGATTCGTCCGCATGGCGGCCAGATCCGTCCACAGAACGGGTTGGGGTTTCTGACAGTGCGTCAGATCCTGGCATGCTGGCGGCATGAGCGGCATCTGTGAGGGACGCATCGCCATCGTGACGGGTGCCGGGCGGGGGCTGGGCAGGGCCCACGCCCTCGAGCTGGCCCGCCAGGGTGCCCGGGTGGTGGTGAACGACCTGGGCTGCGAGCTCGACGGCTCCGGCGGCGGCACCGGGCCGGCCGGTGAGGTGGTCGACGAGATCCGGGCGGCCGGCGGCGAGGCCGTGGCCAACGGCGACGACGTGGCCGACTTCGACGGCGCCGACCGCATGGTGGCCGCCGCCGTCGACGCCTTCGGGGGCCTCGACGTGGTGGTGAACAACGCCGGCTTCGTGCGCGACCGCATGTTCGCCAACGCGGCCGAGGACGAGTGGGATGCCGTGGTGCGGGTGCACCTCAAGGGCCACTTCGCGGTGGCCCGTCACGCCGCCGCCCACTGGCGCGACCAGGCCAAGGCCGGTGCGCCCGTCGATGCCCGCATCATCAACACCAGCTCCGGGGCCGGGATCCTCGGTTCGGTGGGCCAGGCCGCCTACTCCGCCGCCAAGGCCGGGATCGCCACGCTCACCCTCGTGCAGGCGGCCGAGCTGGGCCGCTACGGCGTGACCGCCAACGCGCTGTGCCCGGCGGCCCGCACGCGGATGACCGAGGGGGTGTTCACCGAGATGATGGCCACCCCCGACCAGCCCGACGCCTTCGACGCCATGGCCCCCGAGAACGTGTCCCCGCTGGTGGCCTGGCTGGCCTCGGCCGGGTCGGCCCACGTGAGCGGCCGCATGTTCGAGGTCGAGGGCGGCAAGGTCGGCGTGGCCACCGGCTGGCAGCACGGCCCCACCGAGGACAAGGGCGCCCGCTGGGATGCGACCCAGCTCGGCGCCGTGGTCGACCGGCTCATCACCGAGGCCCCCGCCCCCGCACCGGTGTACGGCACCCAGGGCTGACCGCCCCGCTCCTGCGCCCGGCGATCGCCGAGAGACCGCTCAGGAATCGCGCTCGAAGCGCACCAGCGGGAGGTAGAACCAGCTCCACCCGCCCACGGCGGCGAGGGTCACGCTGAGCAGGATGGCCGTCGGCGTGTTCAGCACCACCGAGGCCACCAGGTAGGCCACGGCGGCCACGGACACCAGCAGGGCGAGGGTGCCGACCACGGTGATCCGCACGGCGATCAGGAGGTGGCGGGGCGACTGGCGGGCCACGCCGTCGTCGGCTCGCAGCCGCTGGTGGGCCGAGGGCGCCATCAGGAGGAGCGTGCCGATCAGCGCGCTCGTGAAGGCCACGTAGTACGCGACGCGCTCGTGGCTGACCAGATCGCTGAAGCGGTCGTAGAAGGGCAGCGTCAGCAGGAAGGCCGTGATCAGCTGCACGCCGGGGAGCGTCGTCCGCAGCCCCTCCAGCAGCGATCGGAACTGCTCCTCGACGTCGCCCGGCTCTCGGTCGGCGTTGCGCAGATCATCCACGGGGGCTCTCTCCCCCTGTGGCAGGCGACACAACCATCGAGCGTCTGGACCCCCCGAACGGGGGGTAACCACGCCGGCTGTGACAACAGACGAGATCGGGCGGCCGTCAGGCCCCAAGGGCAGGGTTCGTGGCGCCTGGAGTCGCGCCAGCAGCACGTGGGCCGGCTGGCCTCGCTGGGTGCGCTGGCCGATCGTCGGCGGAGCAGGGCTCTTCGCCCTCGCCGTGCTGGCGCTGGTGGTGCTGTGGAACACCGTGCAGCTGCCGGAGGACCCGCCGGCGCTGCGCTCGGCGGTCCTGGTCGACGCGGAGGGCCGCGAGCTCGCCGTGCTGTCGCAGGAGGGCCAGCGCTTCGAGGTGCCCCTCGACGAGGTGGCGCCGGTGGTCGTCGACGCCCTCATCTCGGCTGAGGACCGTCGCTTCTACGAGCACACCGGGGTGGACCCGATCGGCATCACCCGAGCCCTGATCCGCAACGTCGCCAGCTCGGGCACGCAGGGCGGCTCGACGATCACCCAGCAGCTGGTGAAGAACGAGTACCTCAGCAGCGAGCGCTCCGTGGTGCGCAAGGTGCGGGAGGCCGTCCTCTCGGTGAAGCTCGAGCGCACGGCCGACAAGGACGAGATCCTCGAGCGCTACCTCAACACCGTGTACTTCGGTCGCGGCTCGTACGGGATCGAGGCAGCGGCCCGCAACTACTTCGAGACGACTGCGGCCGACCTCACCCTCGAGCAGTCCGCCCTCCTCGTCGGTCTGCTGACCTCCCCCGAGACCGCTGACCCCGCCGAGGACATGGAGGAGGCGGCCGCCCGCCGCAGCCGCGTGCTCGAGGCCATGGTCGACAACGACGCCATCTCCGAAGACGAGGCGGCCGCCGCCGAGGGCACCCCGATCGAGGCCATCCCCCGCACCTCCCCGGTCACACTCACCGCCGGCGTGGCCCCGCACTTCGTGGAGTGGGTGCGCGAGCAGACCATCGACGCGGTGGGCGGGGACGCCATCTACTCCGAAGGGCTGCGCGTGGTGACGACCCTCGACCTCGACGCGCAGCAGGCCGCGGAGGCCGCCATCGCCGAGGTGCTGACCGATCCCGAGGCCCCGCAGGCCGCTCTGGTGGCGCTCGACCTCGACGGCGCCATCCGCGCCCATGTGGGCGGCCGCGACTTCGAAGCCCTGCAGGTGGACCTGGTGCGAGGTGCCGACGGCGGCGGCTCCGGCCGCCAGCCAGGCTCCACCTTCAAGCCGTTCGTGCTGCAGGCCGCCCTCGAGGGCGGTGTCACCCTCGGCGACCGCTACGCGGCTCCGGCCGAGATCGAGCTCGACGTCGACGGCACGCCGTTCCCTGTGAGCAACTACGGCGGCTCCGGCTTCGGCGACCTCACGGTGGGCGAGGCCACGGCCAGCTCGGTGAACACCGTCTACGCCCAGCTGCTGGCCGAGGTGGGGCCCGAGGCCGTGGCCGACGCAGCGGCTCGGGCCGGCATCGACGCCGAGCTCGAGGCGTTCCCCTCCATCGCCCTGGGCGTGGAGGAGGTGTCGCCGCTCGACCTGGCCAGCGCCTACCTCACCTACGCCGACGACGGGACCCGGGTGGAGCCCTACGCCATCGTGCGCATCGAAGATGGCGACGGCAACCTGCTCTGGGAGCCCGACCTGGCCGAGCCGGAGCAGGAGGCGGTCGATCCAGAGGTGTCGCGGGCGGTCACGCACGCGCTGCGCTCGGTGATCGACGGAGGGACCGGCAGCGCCGCCGACATCGGGCGCCCTGCCGCCGGCAAGACCGGCACCACGCAGGACAACGTCGACGCCTGGTTCGCCGGCTACGTGCCTGGCTACTCCGCGGTCGTCTGGATGGGCTACCCCGACCCCGCGCCGATGGACGACGTGCAGGGCCGTTCGGTCACCGGCGGTTCGTTCCCGGCCGAGATCTGGGGCCGCTACATGGAGGCGGCCTTGGCCGACCGCGAGCCCGTCGACTTCCCCGCGCCGCCCGACGAGCTCCTGGAGCCGGGCGAAGAGGCCGGCCTGGGGCTCTCGCCGCCCGAGGTGGATCCGGGCGGCACCGTCGAGGTGTCGGGCACCGGCTACGGCTTCTGCCGGGCCTCCTGGTCGGTCGTGGTCGAGGGCACCGACGTGGCCTCGACGCCCGAGACGGGCAGCGACGAAGAAGACCGGCGGGCCACCATCCAGGTCCCCGAGGACACGGCCCCCGGGAGCTACAAGGTGAGCGCTGTGTGCGACAGCGGCGCCGGCGCCCGGGTGGCGGCGCAGGCCACGTTGGTGGTCCGCGGCCCCGAGGAGGAGACGACCACCACCACGGAGCCCGAGGAGACCACCACCTCGACGACCACCTCGACGACGAGCACCACCGCTCCCGACGACGAGGCGGCTGCCGAAGGCGCCACCGACACCACCGTGCCCTAAGCGACGCCGGCCGGTTCGCGCCTTCAGACGCCGA
Organism: Acidimicrobiales bacterium; assembly: GCA_051306055.1. GTDB lineage: Bacteria > Actinomycetota > Acidimicrobiia > Acidimicrobiales > VFJN01 > VFJN01. The sequence goes on along the minus strand of JBPPMN010000192.1, from coordinate 12,593 downwards.
CGAGGCGCAGCACGTCGGCGGGGGTGGCCACGCCGTCGTGCACGACGCGGCCGTCACGCAGGGCAACGCAGCGATCCACGCGCTCCACGAACGAGGGGTCGTGGGTGGCGACCACGATGGTCTGGCCGTTGCCGTGGAGCTCGTCGAAGATGCCGAGCAGGGCGTCCCTCCCGGCGGCGTCGAGCCCCACGAACGGCTCGTCGACCAGGAGGAGGTCGAAGGGACGGGTGACGGCGACCGCGATGGCGGTGCGCTGGCGGAGCCCGCGGCTGAAGCGGGCCGGCAGGTCGTCGGCTCGGTGAGACAAGCCCACCCGGTCGATCAGCTCGTCGAGGTCCTCGGCTGGCGCATCGACGCCATGGAGGGCAGCGATGTAGGCGAGGTGCTCGCGCACCGACAGGTCGTCATAGAGCACGGGCTCGTCGGGGAGGAAGCTCAGCGCCGCCCTTGCCTCCGAGCTCCCTGCTGGGGCGCCGCCGATGCTGATGGAGCCCTCGGTGAGGTCGAGCAGGCCAGCAGCCAACCGGAGCAGGGTGGACTTGCCGCTGCCGTTGTGGCCCACCAGGGCCACCCGCTGGCCGGCCGCCACGTGGAGGTCGAGCGGCTCGAGCGCCACCAGGTCCGCGTAGGACTTCGAGGCGCCGTCGACCTCCAGCACGAAGGACGCAGGGTCAGGTCGGGCCATCGATCATCTCCATCCGGGATCTGAACCAGGCGCGCACGTCGTCGCGAACACGCACCCACCCGCAGATCAGGGCGAACAGGCTGAGCATCAGCGCGGCACCGAGCCGGGCGCCCCCGACTGCGGACCGGTCGGCGGCGGCGGCGGTGCGGGCCAGCAGCACCGGGACCGCCCCGAGGGTGGCGATCAGCGGTGGCCATGCCGTGCGGACGGCCAGCTGCATGCCCTGCGCCTCGGGGGGCGCCAGCGACCAGCCCCCGCTCAGGCTGGGCGGCCCCGACAGCACGCTCACGACGGCCGCCCCCACCCCGCCCATGGCCAGCGTGAGAGCCAGGACCACTGCTACCGCGAGGGGCACCCGACCCTCGCCCCCCGGCGAGGCGGCCACGGCCGAGGCCACGGCCGCGACGAGCAGCTGGCTCATCAGCGCGGCCGGAAGGTGGCGCAGGTGGAGGTTCGACGCCGGCCACGGCGTGGAGTCCCGCCGGCTCGGATGGTCGACCTCCTGGGCCAGCGGCTCCACCGCGTCGAGCCCGGCCACGAACAGGGCCAGGCCGGCGATCAGCAGCAGCGGGGTCGTCCCGGCCCAGACCCCTCGAAGGCTGCCGCCCACCACGAGGGCCAGCAGGAGCAGCCGGGCGAGGCGGGCGGCGGGCCAGCGCAGCAGGCCGTGCAGGCCGCGTGTGAACACCGGCCAACGAGCGGTGCCGCGCCAGGGCAGGGGCAGCCACGGTCGCAGGCGAGGGAGCTCCATGGCCAGCTGTCGACGCAGGACGAGCACCGTGCGCACGTCCTGCAGCGTGGCCGCGAAGCGCAGCTGGCCCACCAGGCTCGAGCGACGCTCCGCCGCCTCGAGCGAGACATGACCCAGCCGCGAGAACCCGACGACGAGCGCAGCGACGGCGAGCGCCGGAGGCACCAGGCCGACGGCCTCGAACCGGAGCGGCCACAGCAGGAGGTCACCGACCGCCGCGGTGGGGCTTCCCGGAGCGATCTGCAGTCCATCGGCCAGCGCGCCCCCGAGCAGGGCGACGCCCAGCGCCGACGCCACCCAGCGCGGCAGCCGCGCACCGGCGGCCACCAGCGCCATCCCCACCGCCAGCGCCACGAGACTGAGGCCGGCCAGGGCACCGGTCCCCACCCACGCCAAGGTGGCCCCGGGCAAGCGCTTCGACGCCAGCTCGCCGGTGATCCCGCCCGCCACGACGCCCACGAAGGCGAGGAAGCGGAGCTGGCGCAGCGCCGGTCCTCGCAGCGCCGTGGTGCGGTCGACCGGGGAGAGCAGCACGTGACGCACCTCGGAGCGCTCGAGCGCCAGCGGGCCGCCGCGGCTGCCAGAGCGCAGCCCGAAGGCGATGGCGAGGGCGGCAAGCGCCCCCAGCCAGCCGGGCCCGTGCCGGAGCACCTGACGGACCTGCTCAGCAGAGGCGACGTCGTCGCCCACCATGCTGGAGAGGACCAGCACGGCCACGATGCTCAGGATCCCGGTGAGGTACGCCTGGTAGAGCACGTCGATCCAGTGCACGTCGACGGTGCGCTTCCGCTGCCGGAAGCGGCGCCAGTCGGCCAGCGCCACCTCGAGATCGGCGTCGGGGTCTGCGGTCGCCAGCACGACACCCGACGCTACGTCCGCCACCGCACGACCGCCCCTTCGGACCCGGGGCAGGGAGCGCCGTCCGTCGGCGCTCCCTGCCCCCGGTGCGGGTGGATCAGAGGCGCTCGACCACCATGGCCATGCCCTGGCCGCCGCCGACGCACATCGACTCGAGGCCGTAGCGGCCACCGGAGTCCTCGAGGCCGTTCAGCAGCGTGGTCATGATGCGGGCGCCGGTCTGGCCGAAGGGGTGGCCGAGGGCGATCGCCCCGCCGTTCACGTTGAGCTTCTCCGGATCGATGCCGAGGTGCTTCATCGACGGGATCACCTGGGCGGCGAAGGCCTCGTTGATCTCCACGAGGTCGATGTCGTCGATGGTGAGGCCGGCCCGCTGCAGGGCCATCCGGCACGCCTCCACCGGACCCATGCCCATGATCTCGGGGTTGAGCCCGGTGACACCTGAGCTCACGATGCGAGCCAGCGGCTGGATGCCGAGCTCGTTGGCGCGGGTGTCGCTCATCACGACCACGGCAGCCGAGCCGTCGTTGAGCGGGCAGGCGTTGCCGGCGGTCACCTTGCCGTCGGGGCGGAACACCGGCTTCAGCTCGGCCAGCTTCTCCACGGTGGTGCCGGCGCGGGGACCGTCGTCCTTCGACACCACGGTGCCGTCGGCGAGGGTGACCGGGGTGATCTCGCGGTCGAAGAAGCCCCGCTCCTGGGCGGCCACGGCCCGCTGCTGCGATCGGGCGCCCCAGGCATCCATCTCCTCGCGGGAGACGCCCTCGGCCAGCACCACGTTCTCGGCCGTCTGGCCCATGGCGATGTAGATGTCGGGGAGGCCGGCGGGCGGCTCCCAGCTGCCGGCGCCACCGGAGCGCTCCGCGGTGCGGGCCTCGGCGTCGGCGAAGAGCGGGTTGTGGGGCCCCGTGTCGGAGGCGCCGTGGAGGTAGCGGCTCACGGTCTCCACGCCGCCGGCCACGAAGACATCGCCCTCGCCGGCCTTGATGGCGTGGGCGGCCATGCGGATCGTCTGCAGCGACGACGAGCAGTAGCGGTTGACGGTGACGCCGGGGACGTCGGGCAGGCCGGCCAGCAGGGCGGCCACGCGGCCGACGTTGTACCCCGCCTCACCGCCGGGCTGGCCGCAGCCCCAGATCACGTCTTCGACCAATTGCGGGTCGAGGGCGGGGACCTTGTCGAGCACGGCCTTGATGATCAGGCCCGACAGGTCGTCGGGGCGGCACTCGGTGAGGCTCCCCTTGTTGGCCCGGCCGATGGGCGTGCGGGCGGTGGAGACGATGACGGCTTCGGGCATCTGGTGCCCCTCCTCATGCGATGCGGATGGGATTGCGCCGGTCAGTCTGGCGTGGGGCTCCCCAGGTCACCAACCGGCGCGCTCCGTGCGCGGCATCGTTGTCACACCGAGGTGCCTATCGTGATCGCCGATGTCGCTGTTCGATGATCCCGATGTGGGCCTCGCCCCCGAACCCACCTTCTCGGTCACGGAGCTGGCCGACGCCATCGGCAACGCCCTTCGAGCCCGCTTCCGCGAGGAGGTCTGGGTGCGGGGCGAGATCCGCGACCTGTCCCGGCCCGCCTCGGGCCACGTCTACTTCACCCTCACCGACCCGACGGGTCCGAGCGGGGGCGCCAGCCTCCCCGTGATGCTGTCGGCCCGTCACAAGGGGGCGGTCAACGTCACCCTCACGGCGGCCGGGGGCGGCGTGCGCATGAGCGACGGCACCGACGTGCGGGTGCGGGGCCGGGTCGACTGGTACGCGCCCCGGGGGCAGCTGCAGCTGCGGATGACCGCCATCGATCCCGCCCACACCCTCGGTCAGCTGGAGGTGGCCCGAGCCGAGCTCCTCCGTCGGCTCGAGGGGGAGGGCCTCCTGCGAGCCAACGCCGCGCATCCGCTCCCGGCGGCACCGCTCCGGGTGGGCCTGGTCACCAGCCAGGGCAGCGCGGCCGAGGCCGACTTCCTCGACGAGCTGCGGCGCAGCGGGTTCGCCTTCCAGGTGCTGCGGGTCGACACCCGGGTGCAGGGCCCCGACGCACCCAGGGCCGTGGCCGCCGCGGTCCGCATGATCGCCACCCACCCGGTCGATGTGATCGCGCTCGTGCGAGGAGGCGGCGCCCGCACCGACCTGGCCGCCTTCGACGACGAAGCCGTCGCCCGGGCCGTGGCCGGCGCGCCGGTGCCGGTGCTCACCGGCATCGGCCACGAGGTCGACACCTCGGTGGCCGACGAGGTGGCCCACACCCAGGCCAAGACGCCAACGGCGTGCGCCCAGCTCCTCGTGGCGCAGGTGGCCGCCCTGTCGGCCCGCCTCGAGGGCGGCTGGAGCGCCATCGCCACCCACGCCACGCGCGAGATCGGCCACCACGACCGCCGGCTCCACCTCCACGCCACCCACCTCTCCCGCAGCTCCCGCGTGGCGCTCGACGGTGGCCTCCAGCGCCTCGACGCGGTGGCCGGTCGGGCCCGCCGGGCCTCCACGGCCTGCCTCGAGTCGGCCACCCGCCGCCTCGACGGGAACCGCGGGCGGGTCACCGGTGCCGCCCGGTCCCACGTGCGGGCGGCCGAGGTGCTGGTGGCCGCCGGCGAGCGTCGCATCGCTCACCGGGCGCCCCGCACCGTCGCCGAGGCCGAGCGCGCCGTCGACGCCATCGAGGCCCGGGTGCGCGCCCTCGATCCCACGCGGGCCCTGGCCCGCGGCTGGTCGATCACGCGTCGGGCCGATGGGCAGGTGGTGCGCTCCCCCGCCGACGTCGCTCCGGGCGACGAGCTGGCCACCGTGGTGGCCGGCGGCGAGGTCCGCTCCACCGTCACCGGTGCCTCTACGGTGGGCCCCGATGCCTGACGCTCCCCGCCCCGATGCCGAGATCGGCTACGCCGACGCCCTGGCCGAGCTCGAGTCGATCCTCGAGGAGATCGAAGACGACGCCGTCGACGTCGATGTCCTCGCGGCACGGGTGAAGCGGGCGGCCGAGCTCCTGCGCGTGTGTCGATCGCGGATCACCGCGGCCAAGGTGGAGGTCACGCAGATCGTGGCCGAGCTCGAGCCGGGCGCCGACACCGATCCGGCGGGCTGATCCCCCGCCGGCGCGCCGCCCCTCCTACGATGCGGCCGACATGATCCGCGACGCCGTCCCCGTCCCCCCGAGCCTCCTCACGGTGGCCGAGCGGGTGGAGCGGCGCCTCGATGCCCTGCTGGCCGAGGAAGAGCAGCGGTGGTCGGAGCTCAGCGCCGACCTGTCGGCGCCCCTCACCTCGCTCCGTGCGCTCGTGATGGGCGGGGGCAAGCGGCTCCGTCCGGCCTTCTGCTACTGGGGCTTCCGGGCGGCCGGCGGCGACCCTGACGAGCCGCTGGTAACCGACGCCGGAGCCGCCTTCGAGATGCTGCAGGCCTTCGCGCTCGTGCACGACGACGTGATGGACGGCTCGGCGACGCGCCGCGGCACCCGCACCGCCCATCTGGAGTTCAGCGACCGCCACGGCGACGAGGTGTGGCGGGGAGAGGCCCGACGCTTCGGCGAGGGCGTGGCCATCCTGATCGGCGATCTGGCCCACGTCTACGCCGACCTCCTCCTCGCCGAGGCCCCTCCGGCCGTCCGCGCCGTGTGGGACGAGCTGCGAATCGAGCTCAACGTGGGCCAGTACCTCGACATCCTCGGCACGGCCCGCGGCGACACCGACCACGAGGGTGCTCGACGCATCGCCCGCTACAAGTCGGGCAAGTACACGATCGAGCGCCCGCTCCACGTGGGCGCCGCCCTCGCCGGGCACCTCGATCGGCTGCAGCCCGGCCTCACCGCCTACGGCGACCCGCTCGGCGAGGCCTTCCAGCTGCGCGACGACATCCTCGGCGCCTTCGGTGAGGAGGCCAGCACCGGCAAGCCGGTGGGCGACGACCTCCGCGAGGGCAAGCCGACGCCGCTGCTGGCGCTGGCCACCGCCGCCGCTGATGCCCCGCAGGCCGCCGTGCTCACCGAGATCGGCCGGGACGACCTCGACGCCGACGGGGTCGCCCGCATCCAGGAGGTGCTGGTGGCCACGGGCGCGGTGGAGGCCATCGAGGACTCGATCGAGCAGCTCACCACCGAGGCGGTCGTCGCCATCGAGGGGGCCGACGTCACGCCCGAGGCACGCCAGGCCCTGGTCGACCTGGCCCACTTCGTCGCCTGGCGCGAGGGCTGACTGCGCTCGAGGGCGCCCCCGGAGAGGTCAGGGCGCCTGGGCGAAGAGGGCGAGCGCGTCGTCGAGGGAGCACTCGATCACACCCGGCTCGCTGATCACGCCTTCGAGCCACGGCGGGCGGTTGACGCCGACCACCGCGATGGCGGCGTCGAGACCGGAGCGGGTGGAGGCCTGACGGGCGAAGGTGGCCGCGTAGTCGGGCGGACGCACGTCGCGGGTGAGCTCGTGGAGCGCCCAGGGGTCGGGCGTTCCCCCCTCCGGCGGGGGGCCGAGGGCGGTGGCGATCGCCGGTGAGGGCGGGAACGGTCCTCCGCCGGCCAGGCCCGGGCCGTCGGCCAGGATGGCGCCGCGCACCTGCTCCGCCCGGCCGCCGGCCGTGAGCAGACCGATGTACGCCCCCAGGCCCCGGCCGAAGATGGTGACCGGCCCGAGGTGGGCGATGGCGGCGTCGGCATCGCCCATCAGGGCTTCGCAGAAGTAGCCCGCCCCGGGCACCGCGTCGGACGCTCCGTGGCCTGAGAGGTCGAGCCCCCAGACCGGGCCGGGCCAGCCGGCGAGGTGGGCGGGCACGGCCTCCGGCGTCCGTTCGCCGACGCCGTGGAGGTGCAGCAGGGGCCGACCCTCGCCCGACCGCAGCTGGTGCAGGGCCAGGCGCACCCGGTTGTGCTGGAGGTGCACGGTGTCGGCGCTCATGCCAGCAGCTCCAGCACCAGGGCCACGACCTCGTGGGGCTGCTCGATGTGCACGAAGTGCCCCGCCCCCTCGAGCTGTACCAGCCGGCCACCCGGCGGCAGGTGGGAGAGCACGTCGTCGGCCTGCGTGCCCCACCCCATGGGGTCGGGTTCGGTGCCCAGCACGGCGAGCACGGGCACGCCGATGTCGGGCAGCCGCATCATCGACCACTCGGGCCGCCAGGGGCCGAAGCCCCCGAAGCGCAGCGTGGGGTCGATCTTCCAGCGCCAGCCGTCGCCGTGCTCCTGGGCTCCCACGGTCACGAGGTAGCGGAGCCAGTCGGGGGAGAGCCTCGGGTTCATCCGAGCGCGGCGCTCAGCCAGCTCGTCGATGCTGCCCGGCTTGCGCTGGGCGTCGACGAGCGTGCGGCGATGGTCGAGCCAGGAGGTGAGCTCCTGGGCCAGCAGCTTGGTGCGCTGGTGGTCGGAGACGTCGGGGAAGCTGCGACGCGACGGCAGGCCGTCGAGGTTGACCAGGTGGCTGACGCGGTGGGGTGCGGCATCGGCCAGCTGCAGCATGAGGCTGCCGCCCTTGGAGTGGCCCACCACCGGCACCGGGGCGCTGGTGACGGAGTCGAACACCAGCAGGGCGTCGCGCAGGTCGGCCTCCCAGTTGTAGAGCGCCGCGTGCTCCGAGTCGCCGTGGCCCCGGTGGTCCCACGACACGACGCGATGACCGGCCTGGGCCAGGAGCGGAGCGAAGACGTCGAAGGTGCCGGCGAAGTCGAACCCGCCATGGGCGAGGAGGATGGGCGGCGCCGCCTCGTCACCCCACTCGTGGACCGCGATGCGCAGGCCGTGGCTGTCGACGGTGCGCTGGCGATCGGGCCGCTGCGCCCCCGGAAAGGTGATCGTCGACGCCGTGCCCCCGGTTGCCATGCGTCACCTTGACCGGCCGGTCAAGGCAGGCGCAAGCGCAGCGCTCTGTGACCGACGTCATCTGGACTCTGCCCGCGTCGCCGTGCATGAGTTAACACCGTTATCTCAAAGCGGCATCCGCCGCCCCAGCCCGCAGGAGCCCCCATGCTCGCTCAGCTCGGTCGCACCGTCGTCCGCCGCCGCAAGATCGTCCTCATCGGTGCCGTGATCGCCTTCGCCCTCAGCGGTGCCTTCGGTGGCAGCGCGGCCGAGTCGCTCAGCTCTGGTGGCTTCGACGACCCCGCATCCGAATCGGTGCGGGCCGACGAGGCGCTGCTGGAGGCCTTCGGCACCGGCACCCCCAACGTCGTCCTCCTGGTGACGGCCGACGGCGGCGACGTCGACGACCCCGCCGTGGCGGCCGCCGGGGTGGCCCTCACCGAGGAGCTGGCCGCGCAGGAGCACCTCACCAACGTCGTGTCCTACTGGACGCTCGACGACGCTCCCCCGCTGCGGGGTCTCGACGGCGACCGGGCACTCGTGCTGGGCCGCATCGAGGGCACGCAGGACGAGGTGAACGAGCGGGTCGAGGACCTGGCCCACTTCGCCCGCTCCGGCGACGGCATCACCGTGGCCATCGGCGGGTTCGCCGAGGTGTTCCGCGAGGTCGGGCACACCATCGAGGAAGACCTCGTGCGGGCCGAGATGATCGCCCTGCCCATCACCTTGATCCTGCTCCTGCTCGTGTTCGGCAGCGTCGTGTCGGCGTCGCTGCCGCTGGCCATCGGCGCCCTCTCGGTGGTGGGCACCCTTGCCGTGCTCCGCCTCCTGGCGATGGTGACCGAGGTGTCCATCTTCAGCCTGAACCTCACCACCGCCCTCGGCCTCGGCCTCGCCATCGACTACTCGCTCTTCGTCGTGTCGCGGTACCGCGAGGAGCTGCGAGCCGGCCACGAGCCCCACGACGCTGTGGTCCGCACCGTGCGGACGGCGGGTCGGACGGTGGCCTTCAGCGCCGTCACCGTGGCCGCGTCGCTGTGCGCGCTCCTCGTGTTCCCGCTGGCCTTCCTCCGGAGCTTCGCCTACGCCGGCGTGGCGGTGGCCTTCCTCGCCGGGCTGTTCTCGGTGGTGGTGCTGCCGGCCATCCTCGCCGCCCTCGGCACCAGGGTCGACAGCCTCACGATCTTCCGGCGCTCCACCCAGGCGACAGAGGAGGGGTTCTGGCACCGGGTGGCGGTCGTGGTGATGCGGCGCCCGGTGATCGTGGCCGGCTCCGCCATCGCCGTGCTCGTGTTCCTCGGCGCGCCGTTCCTCGGCATCCGCCTGTCGCTTCCCGACGACCGGGTGCTGCCTGTCTCCGCTCCGAGCCGCCAGGTGAGCGACATCATCCGCGCCGAGTTCAGCTCCGGCGAGGCCGGCGCCGTGTCCGTGGTGGCGGTCGACCTCGGCGACCCGTCGGCTCGGACCGCCGAGATCGACGCCCTCGCCGCCGAGCTGTCCACGCTGCCCGGCGTGGCCAGGGTGGACGCCGTCACCGGCACCTACTGCGGGGAGGGGCTGGCCGACCTCGGGTGCCAGCCGGGCCAGCTCGTGCTGCCCGGCGGTGAGGGCCGCTACCTCGACTTCGCCAGCACGGCGAGCGGGGGCAGCACCTTCCTCTCGGTGGTGCCCGACGTGGAGCCGCTCTCGCCCGAGGGAGAGGCCCTGGCGGAGGCCGTGCGATCCACCGCCACGCCGTTCCCGGTCGACGTGACCGGTCAGTCGGCGCAGCTGGTCGACACCAAGGACGCCCTCTTCGCCCGCCTCCCGCTGGCCGGCGGGATCATCGCTCTGGTGACCTTCGTGGTGCTGTTCATCCAGTTCGGGTCGGTGGTGATCCCGATCAAGGCCATCATCCTCAACCTCCTGAGCCTGTCGGCCACCTTCGGGGCCATGGTGTGGGTCTTCCAGGACGGCAACCTGAGCGGGCTGCTCGACTTCACCGCCGTGGGCACCATCGACGCCACCACACCCATCCTCATGTTCTGCATCGCCTTCGGGCTGTCCATGGACTACGAGGTGTTCCTCCTCTCCCGGATCAAGGAGGAGTACGACCGCACGGGCGACAACGAGCTGTCCGTGGCGCGGGGCCTCGAGCGGACCGGCCGGATCGTGAGCGCCGCCGCCCTGCTCATCGCCGTCGTGTTCATCGCCTTCGCCACCAGCCAGGTCACGTTCATCAAGCTCTTCGGTGTCGGCCTCACGCTGGCCGTCCTCATGGATGCCTTCGTGATCCGGGGCACGCTCGTGCCCGCCTTCATGCGCCTGGCCGGCGGCTGGAACTGGTGGGCACCGGCACCCCTGCGCCGCCTGCACGACCGCATCGGCATCAGCGAGCACGTCGACCTCGATGCCGTCGACCCGATCGAGCCAGGGCCCGCTGCGACCTCGGCCGACGACGACGCCGTGCGCCCGCTGGTGGCGGCCGGCCGAGGCGACGGAGGCTCAGATCGACCCTGAGTGGCAGGCTGGGGGCATGGTCCCCGTCCGTGCCCGCGCCCGCCGTGGCGACGGCGACCGCCTGCGGGGCGAGATCCTCACCGCCGCCGAGCGCCTGCTGATCGAGACCGGCTCGGAGGAGGCGGTCTCGATCCGCGCCGTGGCGGAGGCCACCGGGGTCACCCCGCCGTCGATCTACCGCCACTTCAGCGACAAGGCCCATCTGCTCTTCGAGGTCTGCCAGCGACAGTTCGACCTGCTCGACGACGCCATCGAGGCCGCCTGCGGCGACGTCGAGGACCCGATCGAGGCCATGCGGGAGCGTGGACGGGCCTACGTCCGCTTCGGGATGGCCCACCCCGAGCACTACCGCATCATGTTCATGGGCCCTTCCTACGAGATCCCGGAGAAGTGGGAGGACCTCCTCTCCTCCGGCTCGTTCGCCAACCTGATGGGCGGCTTGCAGGCGGTGGTGGAGGCCGGGCTCACCCGCCCCGGCATCGACCTCTTCACCATGGCCCTGCACGTGTGGTCGAACATCCACGGCCTCACGTCGCTCCTCGTCGCCCGTCCCACCCTCCCCTGGCCCGACCTCGACGCCTTCATCGACGAGCACCTCGACCTCTGCCTGGCGCCCCACCTGGCCTGAGGACTCAGGCACGAGCCCCGGTCGTGCCCACGAGGGGCGCGCCGGTAGCCTCCGTCCGATGCTGCGCGCCCTCCGCCACCGCGCCACCGGGCACCGGCACCTCCTCACCGGCTCGGCCGCCCTCGTGCTCACGGCCGGCGCCCAGGCCATCTCCGGAGCGCTGTTCTGGCTGATCGCCGCCCGCGTCGACACGCAGACCGACGTGGGCCACGCCACCGCGCTGTTCACCTCGCTCCTGTTCGTGGCCTTCGTCAGCGGGCTGGGACAGCCCGTCGCCGCGGCCCGGTACGCGGCCGGCCGGTCACGGGACGACCACGTGCTGTTCGCCTGGGGCGCGATCGCCATGGCGGCCGCCACCTCGGTGCTCGCCCTCGTGTACCTGGTCGTCGTGAGCCCTGGCGCGGTGGAGGAGCTGCGGAGCTGGCACGGGGTCTTCGGGCCGGCGCTCTTCGTGTTCCTCTGCACGGGCACCGCGCTGTCGCTCCTGCTCGACGTGCGCTTGATGACGCAACGCCGATGGGGGCTGGTGCTGCTCCGGGCCACGGTGGTGGGAGCGGCCCGGTTCCCGCTGCTGGCCACCTCGCTGGTCGACGACCGGGCGGTGTGGCTGCTCATCGCGGTGGCCGCCCCCACGTCGCTCTCGGGCTATCTCGGCATGCTCGTCCTGCCGAGGTTCACCGGCGGCCCGCACCGCCTGTCGCCGCTGCCGGCCACCACGAGGGCGATGGTGCGGTACTCGCTGGTCAACTGGGCCTCGACGCTCACCTACCAGGCCCCCACCTTCGCCATGCCCGTCATCGTGCTCATGCACGTGAGCGCCGACCTCAACGCCAGCTTCTACGTGGCCTGGGGTGTCGCCGCCCTCGCCTGCTACGTGCCCACGGCCATCGGGCAGGCCCTGCTGGCCGAGGGAGGTCGCGATGGCGCCCGCCTCCGCAGCCAGGTGCGCCTGGCCATCGTGGTGGCGGCCGGGCTGATGCTGGTCGGGTTCGCGGCGGCCACGCTGGCGCGCGACCTCGTCGTGTCGCTCTACGGCGAGGGCTACCAGGAAGCCGCCGACATCCTCCCGCAGCTCGTCGCCGCCGCAGTGCCCTGGGCCATCACCTCCGTGTACCTCACCGAGGCTCGGGTGCGGCACCGCAGCGGGGGCACGGTGCTCATCACCGCGGCGCTGTCGGTGGCCATCCTCGTGCCGGCGCTCGTGCTCGTGCCGCGCGATGGGATCGACGGGGCGGCGACGGCCTTCCTCGGTGGCAACATCGTGGCCGCCCTGGTGGCCCTCGGGGTCCACATCAGCGGTCGAGCCACCTCCGACGTCCTGACCGACGTGCACGACCCCGACACCCTCGAGCCCGAGGAGGCCGTGGCCCTCAGCCCCCTGGCCTGAACCACCCCTCTCC
>JBPPMN010000148.1:0-5222 GCA_051306055.1 Acidimicrobiales bacterium | reverse complement strand
TGTTGTTGCTTCACGGTCGCCCCGATCGGTCCATTTGGAACCAATAGGTGATCGACCGCTTTCGGAGAAGTGCGAAAACGACAGACGAGCAGCCGACAAGGCTGCTGCTGCGGTTCGTCCACCCCCTCCCCCTCCACAACCGCACGGATCGTGCGACTGCTCCGAGCGATCGGCTTCACGCATAGTGGCGAGCTGTCGATCGACCGGTGGCCTCGATCCCCGACGCCGACAGCCAGTTGGCTGGCCACGCCCGTGATCGCTGATCTGTACCTGCCGCTCACAGAGCGTGAGCGACCTGCCCAAAACTAGGCCGTGTTTCGGCAATGTCAAGACCTGATGACCCGTTAGATCCCCTGGTCCTCCGGTAACGCTACCTTGCGGTAATAACGCGTCACCTTGTCCGATTGTGCCGGTCAGACCGAATGTAATTTGCGGCAAAGCGATAAGTCTTGACAACGGAGAGTGACCGGGAAACTCTGTCGTCGGACCAGTGTCAGGACCGCCCTGGGTGACCGGGGCCTGGCGCTGCCAGCCCGAGCCACCAAGGAGACAACCCGTGACCGACCGCCGCCGGCGCCTCCGCGCCGCCGTTTTCGTCTGCGCCATCCTGCCCGCCAACGTCTTCGTCCTCGTGCTGGCCACGACGACGGCGACGGCCGGTGTACAGGCCACCACCAACGCCTGCAAGAGCAACGCCACGGCGACCTACAGCGACCTCGTCTGGACGCTCGCAGGTGAGGCCAGTCCCGACCCGGCAACGCTGGGCGAGGGCGACATCACGCTCGGAGGGTCGACCCTCAGCGTGAGCATCCCCGCCACCTTGCTCATCGCCGGGTACAACCTCGGGCTGCTCACCACGGGGGCCAACAACATCCCCACCACCGTGTACGTCGCCCGGTCGGCGGTGAACGTCGTGGGCGGCACGGCCACGCAGGTGGACAACTTCTCCATCACGGCGTCGACCACGATCACCGACCCCAACGGGATCCCGGGGACCGGGGATGAGACGGCCACCCCGCTGGCGGTCAGCGAACCCCTGCCCAACATGGTGGTGACCCCCACCGGCGGCGACGTGACGTTCCGCCAGGCCGCACCCGGGTCGATCGGCTCGGTCCCCCTGGGCGCCGGCGGCGCGCCGCTGGCCGTTGCCGGCAGCCTGTTCGCCCAGGCCTCCGTGGCCGGTGGTCTGATCAAGGCCAACTTCGACTGCTCTCCCGGCACCACGAACATCGACCCTCCCGGTGGCACCAGCGGTCCCACCTTCGCGCCGGCCGCGTCGATCACGCCGTTCGAGACGGTGACGGTCTCGGGTGGCACCTCGACCACGCCATCCACCACCAGCAGCACCAGCACCACGAGCACGTCGACCACCTCGACCTCAACCACCTCGACGACCGCCTCCACGGTCCCCGGGCCGACCACCACGACGACGGCGCCGCCAGGAGCCACCTCGGTGACGGGCACCGAGACCTTCACGGCGACCTGCAGCAACAGCGTCACCCCCGACATGTCGGAGCTGACCTTCGCCATCACCGGCACTGCGCCGACGCAGGCGGTGGCCGGCGACATCGTGACCCTCAGCGACCAGAGCTGGACGGTGAACGTGCCGGGCTCGGTGCTCCAGACCGGCATCAACCTCGGGCTGCTGAACTTCGGTGACGTCGTGGCCGGCTCGGTCACCCCGTCGCTGTTCGCCACCAACACCGAGGAGGGGCTGCGCACGCTCTCGCCGGTCGCGGTCCAGATCGGTCCCATCGAGAACGACGGCACCAGCTCGGCCAAGCCGGCCTCGGCCACCTTCGCGGTGCCCGACACCAGCTGGACCACCGTGGGTGGGACGGTCGGCTACAGCCTCGGCGCAGCCGATGTGGAGGTGTCGATCGGCCCGCTGAAGGTCGCGTTCAAGTGCACGCCGGTGCCCAGCGCGCTGGCCGTCGTGCAGACGAACGTCTCGGGCAGCACTGGTGTGCCGCCGGCCGGCCGACCCGGTCTCCCCGGCACCGAGGTGCTGGGCGAGCAGGTGGGCGGGCCTGCCGCCGGAGAGTCCGGGACCGAGGCGCTCCCCAGGACCGGAGCCGAGCTGCTGGTGCCCGTGGCGCTGGCGGTGGGCCTCCTCGACCTGGGCTACCTCCTCGAGTCGGCGGTTCGCCCGGCTCGGCGACGTCGGCGCCCCGATGCTTGGACCTGATCGAGAAGGTTCGGTTCATCGTTCCGTGACGAGATCGGAACTTATCTAGGTCATTCGGCTCAAGCCAGGAACCACTCCTGCCGATGTAGAATTCGGCATTGGGAGTGTCTGTCCGTGGCTCGGGCTTGCATATCCCGCTGTGACCCCGGTTCGCCGGGGTCACAGTCATTTTTGGCCCCGGCCCTCGGCGACGGTGTGGCATTGGCGAAGTTACATAGTCACCGCTATGTTTCTGGGATCCATCTGGGAGGATCTGCACCATGCACACCGCACTCTGCGAGGAGCTCGGCATCGAGTTCCCCATCTTCGCCTTCACCCACTGCCGCGACGTCGTCGCCGCCGTCTCGAAGGCCGGAGGCTTCGGCGTGCTCGGCGCGGTGGGCTTCACCCCCGAGCAGCTCGAGGTGGAGCTGGCCTGGATCGACGAGCACGTGGGCGACAAGCCCTACGGCGTCGACATCGTCATCCCCGGCAAGTACGAGGGCATGGACGAGATGGACCCGGCCAAGCTGGCCGACACGCTGCGCGCCATGGTCCCCAAGGAGCACCTCGAGTTCGCCGACAAGGTGCTGGCCGACGCCGGCGTGCCCGACCTCCCTGCCGAGGAGGACAACCGCATGCAGCTCCTCGGCTGGACGGAGGCCTCGGCACTACCGCAGATCGAGGTGGCCCTGGCGCATCCGAAGGTGCGCCTCATCGCCAACGCGCTCGGCACCCCGCCCAAGGACGTGATCGACCACATCCACGAGGCCGGCCTCAAGGTGGCGGCTCTCTGCGGCTCGCCGTACCAGGCGCTGAAGCACAAGGAGGCTGGCGTCGACATCGTGATCGCCCAGGGCGGCGAAGGTGGCGGCCACACCGGCGAGGTCGGATCGATCGTGCTGTGGCCCCAGGTGGCCAAGGCCATCGCCCCCACCCCGATGCTGGCTGCCGGCGGCGTCGGCTCCGGCGAGCAGATCGCCGCCGCGCTGGCGCTGGGCGCCCAGGGTGTGTGGGCCGGCTCGCTGTGGCTCACCGTGGAGGAGGCCGACCTCCCGCCGGCCCAGAAGCAGCAGCTGCTCGACGCCACGTCACGCGACACCGTGCGCAGCCGCTCCTTCACCGGCAAGCCCTGCCGCATGCTGAAGAACGACTGGACCGAGGCGTGGGAGCAGACCGACACGCCCGACCCGCTCCCCATGCCGATGCAGTACATGGTGTCGGGCAACTGCGTGGCCCGAGGCCACCGCTATGCCGACAAGGCCGGCAAGGTCCAGTTCAACCCGGTCGGCCAGGTGGTGGGTCAGCTCAACGGCGTCGAGAAGACGGCGGCGGTCATCCAGCGGCTCGTCGAGGAGTACCTCGAGGCCATCGACGGCCTCAACGTCCTCATGGACGCCTAGCCAGCGGGGCTCGCGTCCAGCGCGTCCTGCTGGGTTCGCCCGCTTTGCCCCGGCCGCGGGGTCAACGCTGCCCCACGAATCGTCAAGTCAGAGAGTGACGCCTCCGACACTGTCAGTGACCGTGCCGCCCCCGAGCACGGCACTGACGGAGGACGGGCGAGATGGTGACGTGGCGAACGATGGCCGGGATGGCAGCAGCCGCAGTGGTGGCGACCGGCGGCATGGCCGCCGTGGTGGAGGCGGCGCCGGGCTCCCCGATGGTGACGGCGCCAGCAGTGGCCGGGGCCCCGGCTCCGACAGCACCAAGGACGCAGTCGACGCTGCCTGAGGTGTCGGTGCACGACATCGACCCCGCACAGCTGGCGGCCGTGCGTTCGGCGGGCGCCAGTGGCGGCGGCGGACAGAGCGTGGTCCAGACCATTCGGCTCAACGTCATCGGGGGCGAGCTGGAGCTGGTCACCGATCGCGCCACGGTGGTGCTCCAGAAGGTGCCCGGCTCCAAGCGCGAGTGGGTCGGGACGCTGCCCGCGGTGCGGGTGATCGACGCTCGCGGCACGCACGCGGGCTGGGCCGTCCGCTGGTCGGTGGAGAGCATCGACCTGCACGGCGCGAACGGTCCCGGTCGGGTCCCCGCGGCGCTGGTTCGGCTCGAGCCCGGTGCGCCGGTGGTGGTGGCCGGCACCTCTGATGGGCTCGCCTCCGGCAAGGGCGGCCCATCCGTCCGCAAGGGCCGCACGCTGTTCTCGGCGGAGCCGGGATCGGGTGGCGGCACCTACGAGGCGGGAGGCTCGCTGTCGCTGCGGCTGCCGGCCAACCTCTCGCCCGATCAGGTGACCCTGGTGCTCTCCTTCTCGTTGGGCTGAGGTCACCGGGCGGCCGCCTCGGCGTCACCCTGGAGGGCATAGGTTGGGGCCATGGCGAGCGTGGCGTTCCGTGGGGTGACGAAGCGCTACGGCTCGGTCACCGCGGTGGCCGACCTCACCATCGACGTCGCCGACGGCGAGTTCATGGTGCTGCTCGGGCCCTCGGGCTGTGGGAAGAGCACGGCCCTTCGCATGATCGCCGGGCTGGAGGAGATCACCGAAGGCGAGCTCAGCATCGGCGACCGGGTGGTCAACAACGTCATCCCGGCCAAGCGCGATGTCTCGATGGTGTTCCAGAGCTACGCCCTCTATCCGCACATGACCGTGGCCAAGAACATCGAGTCGCCCCTCGTGTCGCGACCCACCTGGGTGCCGGCGGAGAACGGTGGCGAACCGGAGCTGCGCAAGCTCACCGGTGGGGAGCGCAAGGACCGCATCGCCGAAGCGGCCCGGATGCTCGGCCTGGAGGACTACCTCGACCGCAAGCCCGGCGAGCTGTCCGGCGGCCAGCGGCAGCGGGTGGCGCTGGCCCGAGCCGTGGTGTCGCGGCCGACCGTGTTCCTCATGGACGAGCCGCTGTCGAACCTCGACGCCAAGCTCCGCACCCAGACCCGCGCCGAGCTGGTCGACCTCCACCGCCGGCTGGGCACCACCTTCGTCTACGTCACCCACGACCAGGTGGAGGCCATGACCATGGCCGACCGCATCGCCATCCTCGCCGACGGTCGGCTCCGCCAGGTGGGCACGCCCCGCGAGGTCTACGACACCCCCGCCGACCTGTTCGTGGCC
>JBPPMN010000138.1:0-4507 GCA_051306055.1 Acidimicrobiales bacterium | reverse complement strand
AGCGGTCCGGTCCAGCCGGTCGCTCCGGCGGTACCGCCCGCTCGGCCGTCGACGGTCGCGGGCACCGGCGCCGGGCGGCTGCCCGTCACCGGCACCGACGCCACCCGCACCGCGCAGGGCGGGCTGGGCCTCGTGCTGCTCGGCCTCGGCCTGGTGGCGGCCGGCTGGCGCCGACGCCCGCGAGCCTCGGGAGGCAACCCGCCGAGCGCCCGGTGACCACGTCGCGGGCCGGGAGCCCGGTCCCACCCCCGGTGTACCCTGGCCGCCTTGGATGGGACTGGGCAGGGTCGGGCGATCGCGGTCCACGTCCTCGGCCCGTTGGCCGTGGCGCACGACGGTCGCGCCGTCGCCCTCACCGGCGCACGCCTGCCTGGTCTGCTGGTCCGACTGCTGGTGGCCCGCGGTCGGCCGGTCTCCGCCTGGGAGCTGCGCGACGACGTGTGGCCCGGCGCCACCAGCGACTCCACGCTGCGGGTCGCCGTCACCCGGCTGCGGGCGGTGCTCGGCGATGACGGCGCCCATCCGCAGGTGCTGCGCCACATCGGCGACGGCTACTCCATCGACCGCGATCGCATCTCGCTCGACGCCGACCGGTTCGAGGCGCTCCTGGTCGCGGCCCGCAAGGCCAGCGGCGACCCCGCCCGGGCCCGCGACCTCTACGAGCAGGGCCTCGCCCTCTGGCGAGGCCCGGCCTTCGGCGAGCTCCACGACGCCTCCTACGCCCGCAGCGAAGCCGAGCGGCTGTCGTCGCTGCACGAGTCGGCCGTGGAGGAGCACCTCGACGGCGTCATCGCCGTCGGTGGCGGCCCCGACGTGCTGGCCGAGCTCGAGGCCGCGGTGGCCGCGCACCCGTTGCGCGAGCGGCGCACCGCCGCGCTCATGGTGGCGCTGTACCGGGCCGGGCGGCAGGCCGACGCCCTGGCCGCCTACCGGCAGCTGGAGGACACGCTCCGCGAAGGGCTCGGGTTGATCCCCAGCGACGACCTGCGCCAGCTCGAGGTGCGGGTGGTCTCGCAAGACCCGACGCTGCTCGGGTCGGTCGAAGCGCCGCGCTCCGAGCCGCTGGCCCAGCAGGCCACCTCGTCGGCGCGCGCCGCGCTGGCCCTGGCCCGCCACGGCGCCTTCGACGAGGCCGCCCGCCTGTCGGCCACCGCCGTGGCCACCGCCCGGGAGTCGGGCGATCGGCTGGTGCTCAACCGCTGCCTGGTGATGCAGGCCCGGGCCATCGCCGTCGACGGGCGGCCGGAGGAGGCCCACGCCGCCATCCGGGAGGCGGCCGACGTGGCCCGTCAGATCGCCGACGGCACCGGCCTGGCCGAGGTGGCCATGGCCCGCTTCGGGTTCGGGGCCGCCGAAGACGACAGCCTGCTCGTCGACCTGGCCGCCCCCCTCGACCTCCTCCCCGCCGACGCCCCCCGTCGCGTCGAGCTGCTCTGCGCCGCCATGCACCAGGTGGCCGTCGGCGGCAGCCTCGGCAGCGCCGAGCGGCTGGTGCAGGAGGCCACCCTGATCGCCCAGCGCACCGGCGACCAGCGGGCCGCCGCCGTGGCCAGCGTGGGGGCGGCGGTGCTGGCCAGCATCCAGGGGCAGCCCACGGAGACAGTGATCGGCCTCACCGACCAAGCCCTGGCCGTGGCCGAGGAGGCCGGCGACTCCGCCATCGTGGTGGCCGGACTCCACGCCGTCGTCAGGGAGCTGCTGGCGGCCGGCGACATCGACGGCCTCGAGGAGCGGCTCGCGCACTTCGACGCCGCCGCCCGGGCGTCGCTCATGCCCTTCGCCCTGATGCGCACGATGCTGCTGCGCTCCTGCATTGCCCTGGCGCGCGGTGAGCTGGTCGAGGCCGGCCGCCGCATCGACGACGCCGCCGCCCTCGGGGTCCGGCTCGGGGTCACCTCGGCCAGCAACACCACCAACACCCAGCGGATGCTCTTCCTGCTCGAGGTGGGCCTGGGCGACCTGGCGGTGCGGGCCCTGGCCGACCGGGCAGGGTTCCGGTCGTGGCAGGCCACCCTGGCCCTCCTGCACGCCGAGGCCGGCCGCCATGACGAGGCCCGTGGCTGGCTCGACGTGTTCGCCGCCAACCCTGCGGCGGGCCCGCAGCCCGATGGTGTGCCCATCGCCATGCTGGCCGGTGAGGCCGCGTGGTTGAGCGGGTGGGACGGCGACACCACCAGCCTCGTCGACATCATGCGCTCCCAGCAGGGCCGCGTGTCAGGCGTCAGCCACGCCACCATCACCCTGGGCCCGGTCGACCGCGCCCTCGGCCTGGTGGCCCTCGCCGACGGCCGCACCGACGAGGCCGTCGACCTCCTCCGCAGCGCGGTGGTGGCGGCCGGCAGCGCCCCCCTCTGGGCCGATCGGTCCAGCGTGGGCCTGGCCCACGCCCTCGCCGTGCGGAGCGCCCCCGGCGACCAGACCGAGGCCGCCGCCCTCCTCGACGCCACGGCCGACGCCCCCTGGCAGGCCGCCGACGGCGGCTCCGCCTGGTTCCGAGCCCAGCACGCCAGAGCCACCGACGCCCTCACCCGCGCCCGCCAGCGCACCTCCCAGCCCACCAGCTGACCCCGAGCGCAGCTCTGTGCAGGGTTCCCGTGCCGAGGTGCGACCTTTCACGCGCAGACCCCACCGCCGCCGAGGTCTGTGCAGGGTTCCCGCGCTCGGGCGCGAGCTTCCCTGCACAGAGAGGCCGCCGGACCGGTCTCGGCCCGGAGGCTGGCCGCCGTAGGTCTGCGCGCGGTTCCCGCGCTGTGGTGCGAGCTTCCCTGCACGGAGTCGGCCTGGCACGGGTCTGTGCAGGGTTCCCGCGCTGTGGTGCGAGGTTTCGCGCGCAGAGTCGGGCGCGGGGCGGCGGGGGTCGGCGCCGATAGGCGGTGAGCGTTCAGCGATGAGCGTTCAGCGGCGGCGCAGGTGT
Organism: Acidimicrobiales bacterium; assembly: GCA_051306055.1. Lineage (GTDB taxonomy): Bacteria > Actinomycetota > Acidimicrobiia > Acidimicrobiales > VFJN01 > VFJN01. The sequence goes on along the minus strand of JBPPMN010000138.1, from coordinate 1,593 downwards.
CGTGCCGCACCGGTGGCCGGGTCTCGCCGGAGGTGGACGGCCAGCAGGAGCAGCAAGCCGAAGCCGATGAGGGCGAGGCCGGCGTGGGTGGCGGGGAAGGGGTCACCACCCGTGGTGGGCAAGGCGCGGCCACCAGGGCCGGGTCCGCCGGTGGTCGGCGGTGCCTCCTCGTTCGCGCCGAGCACGGTCACGTCGACCGCGTCGGTGAGCTGCACCGGGCCGGCGAGGGGGATGTCCACGTCGACGGTGACGGTGTTGGTGAGGGTGCCCTCGGCGGCGGCCACGACGTCGCAGGTGAGCACGAGGGCCTCGTCGGGCTCGAAGAGGTCGTCGCCATCACCGGCGCTCACCTGGGTGAGCGTGCAGAGCGGGTCGGTGACCACCACCTCGTCGAGGGCAACGACGCCGCCCGAGGTGTTGGTGACGGTGATCGTGTAGGTGATCGTGTCGCCGATCTCCACCTCGGTGGGCGCGGCCGTCTTGGAGACGGTGAAGGTGAACGGGGCGGTGAGCTCCACCGCGCCGACCTCACAAGCGGCATCCTGGCCGCGGGCCACGCCGCGCTGGTCGGCGTCGACCGAGCAGTCGACGGGGATGGCGTTCACGATCGGCGAGCCGGCCACCGGGAGGTGGGTCTCGGTAGGACCGCCGTTGTCGGCCAGGGCGCCGAGGTGGGTGCCGATGCCGCCGGCCAGCACGCCCACGTCGCTGCCGCCGAGCCCGCAGGTGGCGTCGCTCGCCGCGTTGTCGCCGTTGCTGACGAGTGGCTGGGCGCAGGCGGCATCGGAGCCGAAGCCGATCACCGAGGCCTCAGCTTCCACGGTGCCGACGATCAGGGCAGCGTCGAGCGAGCCGTCGCTGCCGTCGGCGCCGGCGTTGGTGGCGTCGGCGCCCGCGGAGCCGGCCGACCCCGAGGGGCCGAAGATGTCGACGTCGAACTCGCCTATGCCCCCGAAGGACGTGGTGCCATCGGCACCGTCGGGACCTGCGCTGCCCACCCCACCACTGCCCGCAGTCAGGGTCGCCGATCCCGACAGCCCCGCAGCGCCGTCGATGGCCGAGCCGCCGGTGCCGCTGGAGCCGCCCGAGCCGCCGGAGCCGACGTTGCCGCCGAGTCCTGGCGAGCGTGCGCCCCCGCTGGCTGCGGTCACGTGCACCAGCACCGTTGAGCCAGCGCTGTGGAGGGCGGCGCCGGTCCCGCTGTCTCCGCCGTCTCCGCCGTCGCCCGCATCGGCGCCGTCGCCGCCGTCGCCCCCATCGCCGCGCTGGCCGCCGATGGCGGTGAGCGACACGACGGGGCTCGCGGCGTCGCCGCCGTCGCCGCCGGAGGTGACGCCGTCGCCGCCGTCGCCGCCCTCGCCGACCGGCGCCGCCTGCGTCATGGAGTCAGGAGCCCCGGATTGCGGGCTGCCGCCGTCCTCGAGCGGGCGCAGGCCAAAGCCGTTGAAGACGGACCCGGGGCCGCCGCCGGCGCCGCCATCGCCACCATCGCCGCCGGGTCCGCCGTTGCTACCGGATCCTCCGCCCCCTGCCTCGTTTCCGGACAGCGTGCTGTTGATGATCGTGGCGGTGCCGGCCCCGGAGCGGTGGATG
>JBPPMN010000066.1:0-15084 GCA_051306055.1 Acidimicrobiales bacterium | reverse complement strand
CGACCAGGTCGCGCAGAACAAGCGCCGCTCCATCTTCATCCTCCTCGGCTTCGTCGGGCTCGTCGTGGCGGTCGGCGCGGCCCTGAACCTCCTCTACGGCGGCGGCCCCACCTTCATCGTGATCGCCCTGGTGCTCGCTGGTGGGTCGGCGGCACTGTCGTACTGGAAGTCCGATGCCATCGCGCTCCGGGTCAGCCGAGCCCGCCCGGCCTCGGTGGAGGAGTACGGCCGGCTCCACAACCTCGTGGAGGGGCTCTGCATCGCCGGCGGGCTGCCGAAGCCGCGCATCTACGTCGTCGACGACCCGTCGCCCAACGCCTTCGCCACCGGTCGGAACCCCAAGCATGCGGCCATCGCCGTCACCACCGGCCTGCTCGAGAAGCTCAACCGGGTGGAGCTCGAGGGCGTGGTGGCCCACGAGCTCAGCCACATCAAGAACTACGACATCCTCGTGTCCACGCTCGCCGTCACCCTGGTCGGCGTCGTGGCCATCGCGGCCGACCTCGGCGTGCGCTTCCTGTGGTTCGGCATGGGCCGCAGCCGCAACAACGGCCGCGACGGCGCCGGCGGCGGCCCGCAGGCCATCCTCGCCATCTTGGGCTTCGCGCTGCTGGCCCTCTCGCCGCTGATCGGTCGCGCCATGCAGGCGGCGGTGAGCCGACGCCGGGAGACCCTGGCCGACGTCTCGGCCGTAGAGCTCACCCGGTACCCGCCGGGGCTGATCTCGGCGCTCGAGAAGCTCCGCGACGACTACACGGTCGTCGGGTCCACCTCGCACGCCACGGCCCACCTCTGGATCGAGCAGCCCCAAGCGGTCGACGAAGGCGAGGGCCGGATCTCCCGGATCAACCGCATGTTCAACACCCACCCCCCGCTGGAGGAGCGCATCGCGCTGCTCCGCGAGCTGTAGCGGCGGAGGGTCCGCGGCCGGGTGGCCGCCATCCGCGATCCTGGCCCCCGCCCCGCTCATCCCGTCTTCGCTGAGAGGTCGTCGTGCTCGAATCCCCGAAGTCCCGCATCGTCGCGGGGGCTGTCGCCGCTGTGCTGCTCCTGGGGGGCGGCGCCCTCGCGCTGTTCGGCGGGGGCGACGAGGAGGCGGCGCCCACCACCACGGCCCCCACCACGACCACCACCGAGGCCGCGACCACCACCACGGCTCCGCAACCCGTGGCTCCGCTCACCGGCCTCTCGGGCGACTTCGGGGACCGGTTGGGTCGCCCTGCCCTGTTCGTGAAGATCGACAACGCACCGCAGGCCCGACCGCAGGCAGGGCTCAACCAGGCCGACATCCTGTTCGAGGAGCGGGTGGAGGGGAACACCACCCGGCTGGCCGCCGTGTTCCACTCGCAGGATGCCGACCCCGTGGGGCCCGTTCGCTCCACCCGCAGCACCGACGTCAACCTCCAACGACTGTTCGGACGCCCGGTGTTCGCCTCGTCGGGAGCCAACGGCGGGGTGCTCTCGCTGCTGGCCGAGGCGGCGGTGTTCGACGTCGGCCACAACGTGAGCGGCGGCGGGTTCCGGCGCGAGCCGAGCCGGCCGGCGCCGCACAACCTGATGACCTCGACCTTCCTGCTCTACGAGAAGGCCGGCGCCGACCTGCCGGCGCCGCCGGCGCAGCTGTTCCAGTACCGCGCCGAAGGCGACGGTCTGGCTGCGGGCGCCCGCCCGGTGGCCGGGGTGGCGCTGAGCTACGGCGGTCCTGAGATCTCTGAGTTCACCTGGAACGGCGAGCAGGGGCGGTGGCTCCGCACCCACCGCGGGGTGCCCCACACCGATCCCTCCGGCGCGCAGGTCGCTCCCGCCAACGTGGTCGTGCTGGAGATCGGCTACGACTTCTCCGGCGCCAACCGGCAGTCGGCGCCCCATGGCGTGACCGTCGGGGAAGGCCGTGCCCTGGTGTTCACCGAGGGTCACGTCGCCGAGGGACGCTGGCGCCGGACCGCGCCCGACGCTCCGCTGGAGCTGATCTCGGCCGTCAACACGCCGATGAGCCTGACCCCCGGACAGACCTTCATCGCCCTGCCCCCGCCCGGCGGCGCCCGCCTGCTCTGAGCCGGATCCCACTTCGGCGTCGGGGCCATCCAGCGGTACGATCGATCGCATGGCCGATGCCTCCCCCCGCCCCATCACTCACGACACCGGCACCACCCGAGTGAAGCGGGGCCTGGCCGAGATGCTCAAGGGCGGCGTGATCATGGATGTGGTCGATCCCGACCAGGCCCGGATCGCCGAAGACGCGGGTGCAGTGGCCGTGATGGCACTCGAGCGCGTCCCGTCCGACATCCGGCGCGACGGCGGCGTGGCCCGCATGTCCGACCCCGAGATGATCGAGGGGATCAAGGAGGTCGTCACGATCCCCGTGATGGCCAAGGCCAGGATCGGGCACTTCGTCGAGGCCCAGGTGCTGGAGGCGCTGGGTGTCGACTACGTCGACGAGTCCGAGGTCCTCACGCCGGCCGACGAGGCCCACCACATCGACAAGTGGGCCTTCACCGTGCCCTTCGTGTGCGGCGCCACCAACCTGGGCGAGGCCCTGCGGCGCATCAGCGAGGGTGCCTGCATGATCCGCTCGAAGGGCGAGGCCGGCACCGGCAACGTCGTGGAGGCGGTGCGCCACCTGCGGTCGATCCTGGGCGACGTGCGCAAGATCACCCAGGCCGACGGTGCCGAGCTCTACGAGTGGGCCAAGCGCCTGCAGGCGCCGGTCGGGCTGGTGCAGGAGCTGGCCGAGACCGGTGAGCTGCCCGTGCCGCTGTTCTGCGCCGGAGGGCTGGCCACGCCGGCCGACGCCGCGCTGGCGATGCAGCTCGGTGCGCAGTCGGTGTTCGTCGGATCGGGCATCTTCAAGAGCGACGATCCCGCCCGACGGGCCAAGGCCATCGTGGAGGCCACCACCCACTTCACCGACCCGTCGATCATCGCCAAGGTGTCGCGGGGGCTCGGCTCCGCCATGCCGGGGCTCGAGATGGCCGGCCTCGAGACCACCTTCGCCGAGCGCGGCTGGTAGCGGCCCCGGCGGCGGCCGGTAGCATCGGTGGATCATGTCCCCCGCAGCGAGGCCCCCAGGTGAAGGTCGGCGTGCTGGCTCTGCAAGGCGCCTTCGCCGCGCACGCTCGCTGCCTGCGCGCCGTCGGGGCTGAGCCCCGCGAGGTCCGCACCCCCGCCGACCTCCCCGAGGTCGACGCCATCGTGGTGCCGGGCGGAGAGTCCACCACGATCTCGATGCTGCTGGAGTCCTCCGGGCTGTTCGAACCGCTGGCCGAACGCCTCGCCGATGGGCTCCCGGCCCTGGGCACCTGCGCCGGCATGATCGTCCTCGGCTCGGAGATCCTCGACGGCCGTCCCGACCAGCGCTGCTTCGGCGCCGTCGACATCGCGGTGCGGCGCAACGCCTTCGGTCGCCAGGTCGACTCCTTCGAGGCCGACCTGGCCCTCGAGGACCTCCCCGACGGGCCCTTCCGGGCCGTGTTCATCCGGGCCCCCTTCGTCGAGCGAGCCGGACCCGACGTCGAGGTGCTGGCCACCGTCGACGGGCACCCCGTCCTGTGCCGCCAGGGCCGCGTCACCGTGGCCGCCTTCCATCCGGAGCTGTCCGACGACCTCCGCCTCCACCACCGCTTCCTGAAGGAGATCGCCTGATGTCAGGGCATTCCAAGTGGGCCACCATCAAGCACAAGAAGGGCGCCGCCGACAAGGCCCGCGGCAAGCTCTTCGCCAAGCTGATCCGCCAGGTGGAGGTGGCCGCGCGCGAGGGTGGCGGCGATCCCGACGCCAACCCCACGCTGCGCACCATGTTCCAGAAGGCACGCGACGCGTCGGTGCCCATCGACACCATCGAGCGCGCCGTCAAGCGGGGCACCGGCGACCTCGAGGGCGTCATCTACGAGTCGATCACCTACGAGGGCTACGCGCCTGGTGGCGTGGCGGTGCTCGTCGACGTGCTCACCGACAACCGCAACCGCAGCGGCTCCGAGATCCGCAACGTCTTCTCGAAGAACGGTGGCTCGATGGCGGAGCCCGGCGCGGTGGCCTGGCAGTTCGAGCGCAAGGGCGTCGTCCTGGCCGATCGGGCCGCGGAGGAGGACGACCTGATGCTGGTCGCGCTCGAGGCCGGGGCCGAGGACATCGCGGACGACGGCGAGGCATGGCGGATCACCACCCCGGCCACCGACCTCCACGCCGTGCGCACAGCCCTCGAGGAGGCGGGGATGGCCGTGTCGTCCTCGGAGCTCACCATGGTGCCGTCGGCGACCATCGCCCTCGACACCAAGGAGGCGGCGAAGAAGGTGCTGGCCCTCATCGACCTCCTCGACGACAACGACGATGTGCAAGACGTCTGGGCCAACTTCGACATCCCCGACGAGATCCTCGAAGCCATCGAGGCCTAACCTCCAGCCGATGGGCATCGAGATCGGTCAGCCGGCTCCCGGGTTCACGCTCCCGGGCAGCGACAACACCGACGCCGGACGTCGCGACTACGCGCTCGAGGAGTACCGGGGGCAGCCGGTGGTGCTGGTCTTCTACCCCGGCGACAGCACCCCGGTCTGCACCCGCCAGCTCAACGCCTACACCGAGGACATCGACTCCTTCGCCCAGGCGGGGGCGCAGGTGCTGGCCATCAGCCCGCAGTCGGTGGCCAGCCACGACGACTTCTCCTGCAAGCAGGGAGGCTTCGGGTTCCCGCTCCTCGCCGATGTCGACAAGGTGGTGGGGGAGGCCTACGGGATCCTCGGCCCGCTGGGCTTCTACCGGCGCTCGGCCTTCGTGGTGGATGCGGCGGGCGTGGTGCGCTACGCCCACCGGGCGGTGGCTGGGCTCACCTTCCGGAGCTCCACCGAGCTGGTCGACGCCGTGCGGGCCGCCTCGTAGCTGCGGTCGCTACTTCTCGTCGGCCACGCCGAGGAGGCGGGCCCGGGTGACGGCCTTGACGCCCCGCCAGAGTGCGAGGGCGGCCAGCACCCACGCGATGGCACCGATGTACCAGGCCAGCGCGTCGCCGCCGTAGAGGCTGCCGGTGGCCTGGCTGTAGGCCACCATGATGAGCGGGAGGCTCACCAGTGCGGAGGCCTGCTGAGCCGCGGCCGTCGACTGCACCTTGGCCGACAGGCGCAGCACGAGCGACAGGGTGAGGGCCAGGAACGGCGGCACCACCCACAGCATGAGGATCCACCACTGACGGGTGGGGAAGAACCAGCCGCCGACGTCGGGCCCCACGATCGTGTTCACGATCAGCGCGTAGGCGCCGAAGCCCACGATGGTGGTGGCGTAGCCCGGGAGCAGGCTGGCGATCAGCTTCCCGATGAAGATCTCCCGGATGCCGGCGGGGGAGTGGGCGAGGAACTCCCCGGTGCCCCGCTCCCGCTCGCCCACGATGGTGGCGGCCCCGACCGCGGTCGAGATGGTGATCGGCACCACCACCGCCACGGGGGCGAAGAGGTACACGGCCAGGGCATAGGCGGCCCGGCCGGTGTCGGTGTCGCCCTTGATCTCCTCCTGGGCGGCCTCGGGCAGGATCTCGAGGGCCTGGGAGAGCTGGCTGACGGCGCCCACGTCGCCCACCCTGGTGATGGCGAGGAGCAGGACGGTGGGCACGAACACGAAGAAGATCGAGCCCAGGATGAGCATCGGGATCCAGTAGTCGCGCGCCTGGGCCAGCTGCTTGAGGTCGGTGCGGGCGACCGTGCGCACGTGCCGCCACCGCAGCCCGCCCACACCGGTGCTGATCGTCGTAGGAGCCGCCATCAGACCGTGCTCCCGTCGACCGCACCGAGGCGGCTGGTGCCCGACGCCTGGCGCACCGCGAAGTACAGGTCCTCGAGGGTGGGCTCGTGGGGGATCACGAGGGTGACCCGCACGCCGGCGGCGGTCAGCGCGAACACCAGCTCGGGCACCCGGTCGGCTCGGTCGAGCCGGAGCGTGGCCACCGTGTCGGCCCGCTCGTAGGCCGTCACACCAGGGTGCTGCGCCAGCTGATCGAGGCCGCTCGGGTCGTCGGCCCCCAGGCGCACCATCGCGTCGGGCCAGTACTGCGCGGTGAGGGCGTCGGGCGCGCCGTGCACGAGGTCGGTGCCGTCCTGCAGCACCACCACCTGGTCGGCCAGGCCCTCGGCCTCGAGGAGCAGGTGGGTGCACATCACCACGGTGGAGCCGTCGTCGGTCATCTCCCGGATGAGCTCCAGCACGGCGTGGGACGACTCGGGATCGAGGCCGGAGGTGGGTTCGTCGTAGAGCAGCAGCGACGGTCGGTGGAGCACGGAGCGGGCCAGGGCCAGCCGGGTCTTCATGCCGGTCGAGTAGCTCCCGACCTGGCTGTCGAGGGCGGCGCCGATCCCGAACCGCCCAGCCGCCTCGGTGATGCGGGCGTCGACGCCCTGGCCCACGCCCAGGCCGTAGAGCTCGGCCGAGTAGCGCAGGTTGTCCCAGCCCGAGAGCCGGTCATAGAGGGCCGGCTTGGCCGAGACCACGCCGCACCGGGTCCGCACCGACTCGCCGTCGACCGCCGGATCGAGCCCGAAGACCCGCACGGTGCCCGCGTCGGGAGCGAAGGCCCCGGTGATCATCCGGATGGCGGTGGTCTTGCCGGCACCGTTGGGCCCGAGGAGCACGGTGATGCGCCCGCTGGTCACCCGGAGGTCGAGGTCGGTCAGGGCCAGGTTGGGGCCGAAGGCCTTCACCACGCCGTCGAGCCGGATCACGAGGTCGTCGGCGGGCACGGCGGCGACGGTACCGGAGGAGGGGGCGGCGAGGGCGGTCACGGCCTACGGTGTCGACCACCCCGGCGGAGCCCTTGAGGGCCGCCCGGCCCGGGATCCGCCCCGTCGTCCACCCCACCGGGTAGCGTCGAACGCGTGTACGTCCTCGGCATCGACCCCGGGCTGTCCCGCTGCGGGTACGGGCTCGTCCACCAACAGGCCTCCGGCACCCGTGCCCTGGCGGTGGGCGTGCTGCGCACCGCGCCGCACCTCCCCACCCCGCAGCGCCTGGCCGAGATCCAGGTCGACCTCCGGGCGCTGCTGCGAGAGCACCAGCCGCAGGTGGTGGCCATCGAGCGCGTCCTCTTCCAGGTCAACGTCCGCACCGCCATCCCCGTCGCCCAGGCCGCCGGGATCGCCATGGCCGAGGCCGTGGCGGCGGGCTGCGAGGTCGTCGAGTACTCCCCCAACCAGGTGAAGCAGGCCGTCGCCGGCGCCGGCGGAGCCAGCAAGGACCAGATGGAGCGCATGGTGCAGACCCTCCTTCGCATCAACCAGCCGCTGCGGCCTGTCGACGCCGCCGATGCGGTGGCCCTCGCTCTCTGCCACCTCGCCCACGCACCGATGCGGGGGCGCGTGGCCCGGGCGGTGGCCCGATGATCGGTTCGCTGCGCGGCACCCTCCTCGATCGGGGCGCCGCCGAGGTCACCATCGAGGTGGGCGGCGTGGGCTACCGCGTGAGCGTGAGCCCCACCACGGTCGTGGCCCTCGGCGATGTCGGCGAGGAGGTGTTCTGCTGGGTGCACCACCACCAGCGCGAAGACGCCGTGACCCTCTACGGCTTCGGCACGCGCGACGAGCGGACCTGCTTCGAAGCGCTCCTCGGCGCCCACGGCGTGGGGCCGGCCCTCGCCCTGGCGATCTTGTCGGTGCACTCGCCGATCGCTCTGGCCCGGATCCTGGCCGAGGACGACCTCGGTGCCCTGTGCCTGGTGCCCGGCGTCGGCAAGAAGACGGCGGCCCGCCTCCTGCTCGACCTGAAGTCGCGCCTCTCCATCCCCGACCTCGGCGACGCTCCCACCACCAGCTCCGGCGGCTCGTCGGGCTCGGTCGTCTCCTCGGTGCGAGCCGACGTGCGCGACGCCCTCGCCGGCCTCGGCTACACCGATGCCGAGGTGCGCGAGGTCATGGCCGACCTCCCCGACGACGGCGACGCCGGCGCGCTCCTGCGCGACGCCCTGCAGCGCCTGGCCACGGCGCGGCGGTGAGCGAGCGATGAGAGAGGAGCTGCTGAGCCCGGAGCCCGTCGAGGGCGACCCCGACCTGGTGGCCGAGGTGAGCCTGCGTCCGCGCAGCCTGGCCGAGTTCGTGGGCCAGCGGGAGCTGAAGGACCACCTCGAGATCATCCTCGAGGCGGCCCGGCGCCGGGCCCAGGCCGTCGACCACGTGCTGCTGGCCGGTCCGCCGGGCCTGGGCAAGACCAGCCTGGCGGGGATCATCGCCGTGGAGATGGGCGTGGCCATCCACGTCACCTCCGGCCCCGCCATCGAGCGCGCCGGAGATCTGGCCGCCATGCTCTCGCAGCTGGGCGAGGGCGACGTCCTCTTCATCGACGAGATCCACCGCCTCCCGAAGGTGGTCGAAGAGGTCCTCTACCCGGCCATGGAGGACTTCCAGATCGACATCGTGCTGGGCAAGGGCCCGGCCGCCCGATCGATCCGCCTCGACCTGCCCCGCTTCACCCTGGTGGGGGCCACCACCCGCACCGGCTCCATCACCGGACCCCTGCGCGATCGCTTCGGCCTGGTGGCCCGGCTCGACTACTACGAGCCGGCCGAGCTCGAGTCGATCGTCACCCGAGCCGCCGGGATCCTGGGCGTCACCGTCGACCGGCCCGGCGCCACGGAGATCGCTCGCCGAGCCCGTGGCACGCCCCGCATCGCCAACCGCCTCCTGCGCCGGGTGCGCGACTTCGCCGAGGTGCGTGGCGACGGCACGGTCGACCTCGGCACCGCGGCCGAGGGGCTGGCCACCTTCGGCGTCGACGAGCTCGGGCTCGACAAGGTCGACCGGTCGATCCTCTCCGCCATCTGCGAGCGGTTCAGCGGCGGCCCGGTCGGCCTGTCCACCCTGGCCATCAGCGTGGGGGAGCAGACCGAGACCGTCGAGGACGTCTACGAACCGTTCCTGATCCAGCACGGCCTGCTGATGCGCACGCCACGCGGCCGGGTGGCCACGGCGGCCGCCTACGCCCACCTCGGTCTGGTGGCGCCGCGCCACGTGGCCGGGGGTGACGCGCCGCCGGGCCTCTTCGGCTGACCGGGCCGAGTTCCCCCTCCGGGGGCCCCGTCAAGGACACTGGTCGCCCATGGACGTCGCCGCCTTCGACTACGACCTCCCGCCCTCGGCCATCGCCCAGGTGCCCACGGAGCCGCGCGACGCCGCCCGCCTCCTCATCGACGAGGGACCGGGTCGGGCGCCCCGCCACGGGGCGATCCCCGACCTCGCCGGTCTGCTCCGCGCCGGCGACGTCGTGGTCATCAACACCACGCGGGTGCTCCCGGCTCGCCTGCGCATGGTGAAGCCCACCGGCGGTGCCGTCGAGGTGCTCCTCCTGGAACCGATCGATGGCGACGTCGGCTCGGCCCAGCAGTGGGAGGCACTGGTGCGCCCCAGCCGCAAGGTGGCACCGGGCACGTCGCTCCCGGTCGGCGACGACCTCACGATCTGGGTAGGCGACGACCTGGGCGGTGGGCGCCGAGCGGTGCACCTCGAGCTGGGCGACGGCACCGACGTGCTGGGTGCGCTGGGTCGGCACGGCGAGGTGCCGCTGCCGCCGTACATCACGGCCGCCCTCGACGATCCGGAGCGCTACCAGACCACCTATGCACAGCAGCCGGGCTCGGTGGCGGCGCCCACCGCGGGCCTGCACCTCACCCCGGCGGTGTTCGACGCGGTGCGCCGGGCCGGGGCCGAGGTGCACGAGGTGGAGCTGGTGGTGGGCCTCGGCACCTTCAGGCCGATCAGCGTCGACCGGGTGGAGGACCACCAGATGCACGCCGAGACCTACCGCGTGCCCGAGGCCACCATGCACGCCTGTGAGCGGGCCGAGCGGGTGCTCGCGGTGGGCACCACGACCGTGCGGGCCCTGGAGTCCGCCGCCGCCACCGGGCAGCTCCAAGGACGAACCGAGCTCTTCATCCAGGGCAGCCACCGGTTCGCGCTCGTCGACCTGCTGATGACCAACTTCCACCAGCCCCGCTCGTCGCTGCTGGTGCTTGTGGAGGCCTTCGTGGGCCCTCGATGGCGGACGCTCTACGCCGACGCGCAGGCGGCCGGCTACCGGTTCCTCAGCTTCGGCGACGCCATGCTGCTGCGAGGGGAGCGCGGGTGACGCTGTCGTTCGAGGTCACCCACCGCTTGGGCCAGGCACGCCGCGGACGGATCACCACGGCCCGTGGCCAGGTCTCGACTCCCTGCTTCATGCCCGTCGGCACGCGCGGGGCGGTGCGCCACCTGTCGGCGACCGACCTGGAGGATCTCGGTGCCGAGATCATCCTCGGCAACACCTACCACCTGATGCTGAAGCCGGGCGCCGAGGTGATCGAGTCGCTGGGCGGTCTGCACGGGTTCGAGGACTGGCACGGGCACGTGCTCACCGACTCCGGCGGGTACCAGGTGTTCTCCTTGGAGCCCGGGGGCAACGTGCGCCTCGACGACGATGGCGTCACCTTCCGGTCCACCTACGACGGCGGCACCCACCGGCTCACACCGGAGACGGCCGTGGAGATCCAGACCGCCTTCGGCAGCGACATCCAGATGGTGCTCGACGTCTGCGCACCGCTGCCGTCGTCGCCCGCCGTCCTCCGATCAGCCGTGGAGCGCACCGCCGACTGGGCGCACCGGGCCCGGCGCACCTTCCTCGCCTCGGAGCGCCCCGAGCTGAACCAGTTCGGCATCGTCCAGGGCGGCACCGACGCTTCGCTGCGCACGGAGAGCGCCGAGCGCACGGTGGCCATCGGGTTCGACGGCTACGCCATGGGCGGGCTGTCGGTGGGGGAGTCGCGCGAGGCGATGCTCGACACGCTGGCCGCGTCGCTCCCGTCGCTCCCCGACGACCGACCCCGCTACCTGATGGGGCTCGGCGACCCGATCGGGATGGTCGAGGCTGTGGCCCTCGGGATCGACCTCTTCGACTGCGTGCTCCCCACCCGCTTCGCTCGCCACGGCACGATCCTCACCACCGCTGGGCGCTACAACCTGAAGCGGGCGGAGAACGCCACCGACGATGCCCCGCTCGATGCCACCTGTGGGTGCCCCGTCTGTGCTCGGTGGTCGAGGGCCTACCTGCGCCACCTGCTGGTGGTCGACGAGCCCACCGCCCCCCGCCTGCTCACCATCCACAACGTGGCGTGGACGCTGGCCCTCATCGACGAGGTGCGCACGGCCATCGAAGACGGCACCCTCGACGCCGTGCGTTCGCGGGTCGCTGCGGCATATGGGTAACCTCGCCCCTCGCCGTCCACCCTGCGCTGGAGACCGAGTGCCCCTGCTGCCTGTGCTGTCCGATCCCACCCGTCCCCACCGGCCGGGCTGTTCCCGATGAGGCGCGGCTGGCTGCGGCGGTCGGGTCTGGTGCCGCTGCTCGTGATCACCGTGCTGGCGGTGGGCACGCTGGGCGGCGCGCTGGCCGCCGGGTGGGGCCCGAAGCTGGGCCTCGACCTCGAGGGCGGCTTCGCCGTGACCCTCCAGCCGGTGGAGGACTCGACCGACGACACCCTCGACCAGGCCATCGAGATCATCCGCACCCGTGTCGACGCCCTCGGCGTGGCGGAGCCCGAGATCACCCGGCAGGGCAGCACGATCGTGGTCAGCCTGCCCGGTGTCACCGACCGCGAGCGGGCCCGGGAGCTGGTCGGGCAGACCGCCGAGCTGCGGTTCCGGCCCGTGCTCCAGTCGCTCCCCGTCGACGTCGACACCCGGGCCGAGCTGGAGGAGCAGCTGGCCGAGCTCGACCCCGGCACCCTCGCCCCGGAGGACCTCGAAGGCATCGACCTGGAGGACCTCGACCTCGGCGAGCTGGAAGACCCTGACGCCGTCGAGGGCCAAGGCGTCGAGGCTGCCGCCACGCCGTTCCAAGACGACACGACCACCACGACCGCCCCCGACACCACCACCACCACGACGGCGCCTGCCGATCCGGCGGCCTCGCCCTTCGGCGACCTGCCCGAGGACCTCACCCCCACGCCTCGAGACGAAGACGAGGCCGACCAAACCGTGATCCTCGAGGAGCTCGACGACGAGGGCAACCCCATCGCCCGCTACCTCCTCGGACCGGCTCTGGTCACCGGCGACGCCATCTCCGGAGCGACCGCCCGCCTCGACCAGCTGGGTCAGTGGTCGATCGAGATGGACATCCGCGGTGGAGAGGGGGCGGAGTCCTTCAACAACCTGGCCACCGAGTGCTTCACCGGCTCGCCGGTGTGCCCGCGCACCAGCGCCGACGGCTCCGGCCAGTCGGCCATCGTGCTCGACTCCCGCATCGTCTCGGTCCTCGGCTACCAGACCCCCACCTTCGACGGCAGTGCCAACATCACCCGCCCCGGCGGGTTCCCCGAGGGGGAGGCCAAGGACCTGGCGCTCGTCCTGCAGTACGGCGCCCTGCCGGTGGCCCTCGAGGTGCAGGCCACCCAGGAGGTGTCGGCCACCCTCGGGACCGACTCCCTCCGAGCCGCGGTGATCGCCGGCCTCATCGGGCTGGCGCTGGTGTTCGCCTACATGATCGCCTACTACCGGTTGCTGGGGCTGGTGGCCATGGCCAGCCTGGCCCTCTCTGGCGTGCTGCTCTGGACGGTGGTGGCCTGGCTGGGTGAGACGCAGGGGCTGGCCCTCACCCTGGCTGGCATCACCGGGATCATCGTGTCGATCGGCATCGCCGTCGACTCCAACGTGGTCTTCTACGAGCACCTCAAGGAGAACGTGTCGCGCGGCCGGTCGGTGCGCACGGCGGTGTCGGGCAGCTTCGCGTCGGCGTTCAGCACGATCGTGAAGGCCGACGTGGCCTCGCTGATCGGCGCTGGGGTGCTCTACTTCCTCACGGTCGGGCCGGTGCGCGGCTTCGCCCTCTTCCTCGGGCTGTCGACGCTGCTCGACCTGGTGGCCTCCTACTTCTTCATGCGCCCGCTCGTGGTGCGGCTGGCCCGCAGCAAGCGGGCCCTCGAACGTCCCGGCAGCCTGGGCCTGCCCGACCCCACGGCGGTGTCGACATGAGCCTCAAGGCCAAGCTGGCCTCCTTCGACGACGACATCGACTTCCCGAAGCTCTGGCGGATCGGGTACGTCGTGGGCGCCGTGCTCATCGTCCTCAGCCTGGTGGGCATCGTGGGCCGCGGCCTCAACCTCGGCATCGACTTCGAGGGAGGCACGTCGTGGGACGTGCCCGGCGCCGACCTCAGCGTCGACGAGGCGCGCGACGCCGTTGCCAGCACCGGCGAGACGGCGGCCAAGGTGCAGACGGTCGGGCGAGGTGGCTCGAGCATCGTCCGCGTGCAGTCGAGCTCCAGCAGCGAAGCGGTCCAGGCGGAGGTGTCCGCCGCCCTGGCCGCCGCCGCCGGCATCGACGTGGAGGACATCAGCGTCTCCACCGTCGGCCCCTCGTGGGGCGATCAGGTGTCGGAGAAGGCCCAGCGAGCGCTGGTGGTGTTCTTCATCCTCATCACGATCTACATGGCGGTGCGGCTGGAGTGGAAGATGGCCATCGGCGCCCTGGCGGCCGTCGTGCACGACCTCCTGATCTCGGTGGGGGTCTACGCCCTGTTCCAGTTCGAGATCACCCCCGCCACCGTGATCGCCTTCCTCACCATCCTGGGCTACTCGCTCTACGACACGATCGTGGTGTTCGACCGCATGCAGGAGAACGCGGCGAGGGTCACCAGCACCAGCAAGGTCACCTACACGGGCCTCGTGAGCCTGTCGCTCAACCAGGTGCTCATGCGGTCGATCAACACCACCGTCACCTCGCTGCTCCCGGTGCTGTCGCTGCTGGTGATCGGTTCCTTCGTGCTCGGCGCCGTGGCCCTCCAGGAGTTCGCCCTGGCCCTGGCCGTCGGCCTGGTCCTCGGCGGTTGGTCGTCGATCATGGTGGCGGCGCCGGTGGTGGCTTTGATCAAGGAGCGAGAGCCACGGTTCCGCGAGCTGCGCGAGCGAGCGGAGGCACGTCGGGGGCCGGTCGACGAGCCGATCCGCGCCACGGCCGGACGCACGAGCGAGGTCGGCACCCCTGGCCCGACCGTCGACCGGACGGCCCCGCCGCCGCTGTCGGGTCGCCCCATCCCCCCGCGCCCGCGCAAGAAGGGCAAGCGCCGCTAGTCCTGCGCTCGGCCCTACCATCACGCCATGACCGTCGACGTGGCCTGGCTGTGGAGCCACGTGCGCGACGTCCCCGACTTCCCCGAGGCGGGGATCTCCTTCAAGGACATCACTCCGCTGCTGGGGGAGCCCGCCGCGCTGCGGGGAGCGATCGACGCGATGGCGGAGCCGTGGATCGAGGCCGACATCGCCCTCGTGGCCGGCATCGAGGCCCGGGGCTTCCTCCTCGCCGCGCCGCTCGCCTACCACCTCGGAGCAGGCCTGGTGCCGGTGCGCAAGCCGGGCAAGCTGCCCTGGTCGGTGGCCGAGGAGACCTACGCGCTCGAGTACGGCACCGACACCGTGCAGGCCCACGTCGACTCCGTGACCGAGGGGCAGCGGGTCCTGGTCGTCGACGACGTGCTCGCGACCGGCGGCACCGCCTCTGCCACCTGCACGCTGCTCGAGGGCCTCGGCGCCAGCGTGGTGGGGGTCGGGGTGCTGCTGGAGTTGGGGTTCCTCGGCGGCCGGGCGAGACTGGGCGGGCGCGACGTGCGCTCGTTGCTGGTCGAGGAGTAGGAGCGGAGGATGCCCACGGTCGATCGGGTCCTGCCCTGGAGGCGCAACGAGCGTCCCCCGGCCGACGAGGTCGCACCCCTCCTGGCTGCCTACCGCGCCCGGCACCCCAAGGCGCCCACCGGATTGATCGCCCGGGCCTACCTCGCCGCCTCTGATGCCCACCGCGGCCAGCACCGCCGTTCCGGCGAGCCCTACATCCAGCATCCTCTCGCCGTGGCTCGCATCGTGGCCGACCTCGGGCTCGACGACGTCACGATCGCGGCTGCGCTCCTGCACGACGCCGTCGAGGACACCGGGGTCAGCCTCGATGACATCGTGGCCGACTTCGGCCCCGATGTCGCCGCCATCGTCGACGGCGTCACCAAGCTCGACCGCATCCAGTTCGACACCAAGGAGGCACAGCAGGCCGCCTCCATGCGCAAGATGCTGGTGGCCATGGCCAAGGACCTCAGGGTCCTGATCAT
>JBPPMN010000365.1:0-7851 GCA_051306055.1 Acidimicrobiales bacterium | reverse complement strand
GACGGTGTCGTCGTCGGGCGTGTAGGTGCACAGGCCGGCGGTGTCGCACACGAGCGTGCCCTGCGGCGGGTCGGTGGCGCCCACGAAGGTGAGGGCCAGCCCGTCGGGGTGGGTGTCGTTGGCCAGCAGGTCGACCACCACCGGGTCGCCGGCGGTGAACACGGCGGTGTCGTTCACGGCGCGGGGCGGGTCGGCCACCGGCGTGACGTCGATGGTGACGGTGCCGGTGGCGCTGCGGCCGGTGCCGTCGCTGATCGTGTAGGTGAACGAGTCGGTGCCGGTGAAGTCGGCGTCGGGCGTGTAGGTGCACACCTCGGCCAGCGTGCAGCTGAGCGACCCGTGGTCGGCCTGGGTGAAGCCGGTGAGGGTGAGCGGATCGCCGTCGGCGTCGGCGTCGTTGGCCACCGGCTCGATGGAGACGGGCGTGTCCTCGGGGGTGATCACGAAGTCGAGGGTGGCCACGGGGCCATCGGCCTGGTCGGCGACGTCGATGCGGACGCTGACCGGCTGCGACCAGGCGGAGCCGGCCGAGCGGGCGATGTAGGTGAAGGTGAGCGGGCCGACGGTGCCGGTGGGCACGGTGATGACGGCGGAGCCGTTGGGGGCCAGCTCCACCGTGCCCGCCTGGGGCGGGCTGACCAGCCGGGCCTCGAGCGGCAGCGCGGTGCTGACGTCGTTGCCGAGCACGCCCGGCGCCGGCACGGTCAGCGTGGTGCCCTCCCGCAGGCCGTACTGGTCGGGCGTCCCCGTGGGGGCCGGGAGCAGCACCTCGATGTCGATGGTGGCCACGTCGGACACCAGCGTGCCGTCGGAGGCGCGGTAGGTGAAGGCGTCGTCGCCGGTGAAGCCGGGCGCGGGCTCGTAGACGACGTCGGTGCCGAACACCTGGAGCGTGCCGTGGGTGGGATCGCTCAGGATCTCGATGGTGAGGTCGTCGCCGTTCGGATCGAACACCGGCAGCTCGAAGCCGGTGGCCTCGCCGATCACCGTGGTGACCTGCAGATCGTCGGCCTGGGGACCCGACCAGAGGCCGGCCTGGACCGACCGCATCGAGAGGGCCAGACGACCGACGCCGAGGTGGAGATCATCGGCCAGGTCCTCGAGCCGAGCCGCCACCTCGCCGGCCGACAGCGACGTGAGCAGCGTGGAGTCGGCACTGAGCAGCTCGTCGACAGCATCGCCCAGGTCTGCCTCTGTGGCACCGGCGGCCAACGCGGCTGACCGCTCGAAGTCGTAGAGCCCCACGTCGGCCACACGGGCCTGCATGGCGGCGAGGGTCGCGGCGTCCTCCGCCGACATCAGCGGGCCGGACGCCGTCCCGCCCTGCTCCTCCGTGAGCCGAACCACCTCGGCGCCGAGCTGGGGGACGAGGTCGAGCCAGGCAGAGAAGCCGGCCATGGCACCGACGCTGTCGCCCAGCGTCGTGGACAAGGAGCGGGGCGTGCTCCCGTCGATCGCTCCGAGGGCTGCGGTGAGATCGAGCAGGACGGGCAGGGAGGCATTGAGCGCGGCGAAGGCATCGTCGGTGATCTGCTCCTCGCTGAGCGTCGAGAGGTCGACCGGTGCGGCGGCCGCTCCGATGGTGGCGGGCTCGGAGCCGAGATCGGAGGTCAGCAGCGTCGACAGCGACTCCATCGAGGCGGGAGCGAAGCCGCCGGCGCCACGGAACCCGGCGCCCTCGACGGGCCCGAAGGACTCAAGCGTGTCGGCCAGCTCTCGGAAGAGCTCGACCGTGTACCCGAGCTGGTCGAGGAACAGGGTGCACGGCTGCAGGATCGGGATGGCGCTGGCCTGGCGGGCGAACTTCGTGGCGATCTTCTTGTAGCCGGCCTTCCGCTTCTCCTCCAGCTTCTTGATCTCGTCCTCGATGAAGACCTCGGCGGACCGCGCCGCCGACGACCCGTCTGCCTTCGCCTCCCCCAGCATCTGCTGCTGGGCCACGACTGCGTTGTCGGTCTTCAGCTTCGTCATCAGGCCCTTCCAGGCCCCTTGTGCGTACTGCTTCTCGATGTCGCCCTGGAAGACGGCCGACGCCACCTGGGTGCCGACCATCCCGCCGAGGAAGAAGGCGATGCCCGACGCGCCGCCCGCTACGGCCCTCGCCGCACTGGTGACCAGCATCGTGTACTCGAGGGCCTGGCACGCGGCCTTCATGAAGAGCGTGTCCTGCTCGAGCCGGTCGGCCCAGGCGCGCAGGTCCGCCACCAGGTTGGGCAGCTTCGACGTGTCGCACGAGCCGGAGAAGCAGGTGATGGCGAACTCAGCCGAGCGACGCAGCTCCCCCTCGGCGCCCTGGAACCGGGCGACGAGCTGGTAGCGGCCGGGATCCAGCTGGCCGAGATCGACGTCGATCTGCTCCTCGCCGCCGAGGATCGCCGCCTGCCGATCAAGGGGTGCCGGCTGGGTGCCCGGACCGCACAGCGGAGCGTCGGCGCCGGGGGAGTCGTCGACCTGAGCCGCGGCAAAGAGGCACACATCGACCCGGAAGGCTCCGGCGGGCACCATGTTGACCTGGGCCACCACCTCCTGGGCCTCGGTGAAGGCGCGGCGGACGGCGCCGTCGGCCTTGGTGACGATCCCGAAGGCCTGGTCGGGCTCGGGGCGCCACTGGGGCTGGCGATCGCCGAGGGCGGTCTTGTCGAGCAACGCGGTGCTCGACGTGGTGAGGTCGAGCACCTTGATGCCCTCGCTGCTGGTGTAGGCCAGGTGGGCGCCCGACGGGGACCAGCTGGGGTTGCGCGCCCCCTCGCCCACCACGGTGAGGTCGCTGAGGCCGGGAAGCCACTTGCCGCCGCTGTTCATCACGGCCAAGCGGCGCGAGCCGAACGTGCAGCTCCCGGACAAGCTGATCAGCCCACAGCCGACCAGCACGAGCTGCGTGCCGTCGGGGCTGAAGGACCCCTCGACGAAGCCTGGGTTCGACTGCCGGGCGTCGCGCACCGCGTTGCCCTCCAGGTTGCCCACGACGAGGTTCAGCTCGCCGCTGTCCGAGCCCGGGAAGGGCGAGAGCCGGTAGAGCTCCGCCCACGGCGGAGCGGTCACCTCGGCCGGCTGCCCGCGCACCATCGAGGCCACGACGTGCTTGCCGTCGGGGCTCCAGGCGGGCTCGATCCACTGGCTGCCCCCCGGACTGATGACGCCCACCTCGTTCCACCCACCGGCCGCCCGCTCCTTGGCCACCACGGTCTCGATCGGGGCGCGGTTCCAGGTGGCCTCCGGGAACTGGAACCGACTGAAGGCGATGCGGCCACCGGAGCCCCACGCAGGCATGAACCCGGTGATCCCCGTGGTCGTGGTCGTCGGGTCCTCGGGGTCACTGACGTCGATGGTGACCAGCTCACTGGCGGCGGGCTGGAAGGCGTTGTGGTTGCCTGCCGCGGCCGGGTCCCAGCGCACGGCCACGAGGCGGTCGCCCTCGGGGGACCACGAGGGGTCGGACTCGTTGACGCCGGGGGTCTCGGTGATGTTCCACCACTCCCCGGTCGAGGGGCGCTCGAGGCAGATGTCGTAGCCGTCGCCCACGTGACAGGTGTAGGCCAAGACGCCGTCGACGCCGGTCAGGTCGAGGTCGCCCTCGGCCGCCGCCACCGGGGCAGGGGCCAGGGCGAGGGTGCCGGCCGCCACGCCTAGCACCAGCAGGGCGCCGAGCATCGGGCGGATCGCCCGGCGCCCTGCTCGTGCGGGGCGGGCGGCGAGGGGGAGGACCAGACGGCGCATCACGAGCCCACCTCCGGGTGGCGGCGCCGCAGGCGGCCGGCGTAGACGAGCAGAGCCCCCAGCGCTCCGAGCTGCGCCGCCAACCGGACGGTGAGCCAGGTGTCGTCGCCCGTGGTGGGCAGCTTGGTGGCGCTGGGTGGTGTCGTGCCGGGCGGCGCCGGATCCTGGGCCGCGGCCACGAGGAGCTCATGGCCCTGGACCACCACCTCGTCGTCGACCAGCGCCCACAGCACCAGCGTGTGGCGCCCCGGCTCGGTGTCGGCCGGGATGGTGACGTCGACCGCCTCCACGGCGCCGCCCTCGGCCAGCACCACCGGGCTGCTGTAGAGCACCACCCGGAAGGCGGAGGCGCCTCTGGGCAGGCGCAGGCGCAGCCGCTCACCGGCCCGGGCCGAGGCGGGCAGGCCCGCGATGCGCTCCTCGAATCTGGGCGGCCCGGCGGTCGGCGGATCCGGCAGCAACGCCAACCCGGGCACGAGCGTCGTGCTGGTGGTCGACCCGTCGGTGATGGTCGTGCTGGTCGACCCGCCGACGGTGGTGCTGGTGGTCGACCCGCCCGTCGTCGTGGTGGTGGTCGGCTGCGTCGTCGTCGTTGCCTGTGTCGTCGACGTGGTCGCCTGTGTCGTCGACGTGGTCGCCTGCGTCGTCGTGGTCGTCGCCTGCGTCGTCGTCGTGGTCGCCTGCGTCGTCGTCGTGGTCGGCTGTGTGGTCGTCGTGGTCGGCTGTGTGGTCGTCGTGGTCGCCTGCGTCGTGGTGGTCGTCGCCTGCGTCGTCGTCGTGGTCGGCTGCGTCGTCGTCGTCGAGCCCGTCGTGGTCGTCGTCGTGGTCGGCTGTGTCGTGGTCGTCGAGCCCGTCGTGGTGGTCGTCGCCTGCGTCGTCGTGGTCGTCGGCTCCGTCGTCGTGGTGGTGCCGCCGTCGTCGGTGACCGTGATCTGGACGCCCGCGCTGGCCGTGCCGCCCTCGCCGTCGCTGATCTCGTAGGTGAAGGAGTCGAGGCCGGCGAAGCCCGACGGGGCGTCGTAGTCGCACGAGGCGACCCCGCACACGACGGTGCCGTGCACGGGATCGGTGGCGCCGGTGATCGTGAGGGGGTCGTCGTCGGCGTCGGAGTCGTTGGCCAGCGGGCTGAGCACCACCGACTGGCCGGCTACGACCGTCGCGGTGTCGGCCACGGCCACCGGCGGGCGGTTGGTGCCCGGGGGCGCCACCACCACGGTGACCACCTGGGTGGTCTGCTGGCCGTTGGAGCCCTCGATCACCACCTCGAAGGTGTCGGTGCCCTCGAAGCCGTCGTCGGGCGTGTAGGTGCACTCGCCGGTCGGCTCGCACACCACGGTGCCGTTGTCGGGCTGGACCACGCCCACGATCAACAGCTCGCCGCCGTCGGGGTCGAGGTCGTTGCCGAGCAGGTCGATGGTGGTGGGCTCGCCCACGATGGCCACGACGTCCTCGGGCACCACGATCGGCGGCTCGAGCAGCTCGGTGGCCACCTGCGCCACCGGGTGGCGCATCTCCCGCACGTCGTCGCCGAGGAGGGTGGCGATCACGTAGGCGGTGGCGCCGCCGGCGGGGAGGTCGATGGTGGTGACCTCGGGCGGCACGATGGCGGCCGGGGTGGTGGAGCCGGCCTCGTACACCTCGTAGCCGGTGGCGCCGTCGACGGCGCTCCACGCCACCCGGTGGTCGTCGTCGACCACCAGCGCGGTGGCGGTGAGCCGCTCGTCGGCGATGGGGACGATCTCCACCGCCTCCGGGTCGGCGCCCACCGGCGTGCCGGACGCGAGGCCCTGCACGGCCGAGGCCAGGTCGGCCGTGTCGTACTCCTCGTCGGTCTCCGACGCGGTGGTGAAGGCCTGCGTCGCGAACCCACCGCCTCCGGCCGGGCCGATGAACGGGTCGCGGGCGCACAGGTTGCAGCTGCGGAGCTGGCCGTTGAAGCCGGGGATGAGCCAGATGTCGAACCAGGTGGTGGTCTGCGGCTCGATGGCGTCGGTGCCCGGGGTGCGGTCGGTCCAGGGGGCGTACTCGAAGTTCGCGTCGCCGGCCAGGTTCCCCAGCTCGAGGCCGAGGTTGTAGATCGGCCAGTCGCTCACGTTCTCGATGCCCACCCGCACGAGGTATGGCTTGTCCTTGCGCACCTGCTGCTGGGCTCGCACCCGCACGTTCACCGCGTCCTCGCCCCACACCTTGAGCGGGGTGGTGGTGCGGGCCCGCAGCAGGATCGGCGAGCCGACGGGATCGAGCACGCCGGTGTAGGCAGCGCCGAACTGGTACTCGCCCTTGCGGTCGCCGCGCAGGATCCAGCTGGCCCGCCCGCTCTTGCCGGCCGGGATGTCGGCCAGGTCGATGCCGAGGGTCTGGGGCTCAGCGGTGGGGGCCAGGGTGAGGCCGGCCGGGAGGTCGACGGTGGCGGCGCCCTCCTGGAAGGCGAACCCCTTGGGCGACAGGTTGGCCACCACCATGGTGACCTCGAAGAACTCCTTCAGCCACGACGCCTTCACCGGGATCACGAGGGCCACCAGCACCGGCTCACCGTCGACCTCGTCGACCTCTACCGTCACCTGCACGTCGCCGTCGTCGTAGGTGCAGCGCGGGCTGGTGGGGTCGCACTCCCAATCGAGGGGCACGCCGAGGAACTCGCCCTCGCCGTTGATGTAGCCGCCGAAGCCCAGCGGGATCGGGTCGTCCGGGAACACCTCGAAGCCGAGCTGGATGGAGAACTCGATCACGTTCTGGTTGGCCGGGTCGTTCACGTCGATCCCGGCTTCGATGATCTCGTCGAGGGTGAGGCGGCGGTGCTCGATGGTGGCCTCGCCCACGAGGCCGGGCGCCATGGTGACCGCCGCGGTGCCGAGACCGCCGAGCACGCGCGCCCGGCCGATCACCGGCTGGTAGCCCAGCTTGTAGGCGTAGACGGAGAACCGGCCGTCGGGCAGGCCGATGAGGCTGGCCACGCCGTCGTCGCCGGTGCGGGCCGAGTAGCGCACGCCCGCCGCGTCGAGCACGGCCACGTCGGCGGCGCGGATGGGGTCGCCGCCCTCGTCGGTGACGGTCACCTGCAGGCCACCGCCCGGACCGCCCGAGCCCTGCTCGCGCACGTCGACGACCACGGTGTCGGTGGCGATCTCCACCCCCGAGCTGATGGTGAGGGTGGCCGTGTAGGTGCCGGGCGTGTCGTAGATGTGCAGCACGTTGCGGCCGAGGGCCGGAGTGCTGCCATCGCCGAAGTCCCACTCGAAGGACTCGATGGCCGCGAAGGGGCGGGAGGCGCCGCCGTCGAGGGCCACGATGAGCTGCTCCTCGGCCACGCGGTCGTCGCCGGCGTCGGCCACCAGCGGCTCGTCGGCCACCACGATGACCCGCAGCGAGTCCCGTGAGGTGCGGGACCCGTTGCTCACGCGGAGCACAGCCGTGTAGGTGCCGGGGGTCTGGTAGGTGTGCTCGACCACCTCACCGAACTGGGTGACGCCGTCGCCGAAGTCCCACCGGAACACGGTGTCGGGGAAGGTGTTCTCGCTGAAGGAGGCGTCGAAGGTGAGGGGCTGGTTCACCTTGGCGACGGTCCGATTCACACCGGCCACGGCCACCGGCTCGGGCGAGGCGAAGATGGGCTGGACCGTGCTCTTGGTGTCGTTGGCGGGCACCACGTCGGCCGCGTTGGCCACCGTGGCCGTCACGATCTGCTGGGGCACGCCGGCCAGCTGCGGGGTCACGATCAGGCTCACGGTGCTGGTGGTGCCGGGGGCGAGGGCGTCGTCGGTGCTGCAGGTGACGACGGTGCCGGCCTCGGTGCAGGCCCAGTCGGTGCCCTGCACGGCCTGGAAGAGGAAGCCGGGGCCGTGGTCGATGGTGACGGTGGTGGGACCGGCCACCGGCCCGCCGCTGCTGTTCACCAGCGACGCCTGGAGCAGGTTGTTGACGCCGGCCGTGTAGGTGGTCTCGCCGAGGAAGAGGGCCAGGTCGGGCTGCTCGGGTGCCCGCAGGTTGACGAACTCGCCCTCCTCCGGCTGGTCGTTCTGGGGGTTGGTGTCGCCGGCCACCGTGACCGTGGGGGCGATCCACAGGTTGGCACCCAGCAGGTCGATGCCGATCTCCACGTGGGCCACGATGGGCGGGAGGCTGGCGCCGGGGGCA
>JBPPMN010000335.1:0-6853 GCA_051306055.1 Acidimicrobiales bacterium | reverse complement strand
GCGGAGCGGACCGGACCGTCCCCGACGGTACGGTGGGGTGATGGAGCACGTCCACTGGACGGTCCGACCGCAGCTCGAGGCACCCGTCGTGCTCGCTGCGTTCGAGGGCTGGAACGATGCCGGCGACGCCGCCACCACCGCCGCCCGCTACCTCGTCGACCGCTGGGACCTCGACCTCGTCGCCGAGGTCGACCCCGAGGAGTTCTACGACTTCACCAGCGCCAGGCCGCAGGTGCACCTCGACGACGAGGGCCAGCGCAGCATCACCTGGCCGTCCACCGAGGTCTACGCCGGCACCGTGCCCGGCGGCACCGACGACGTGCTCGTGATCCTGGGCACCGAGCCCCAGCTGCGGTGGCGCACCTTCTGCACCGAGCTCACGGAGATCGCCACCGAGGCCGGGGCCAAGCTCTGCGTCACCCTCGGCGCGCTGCTGGCCGAGGTCCCCCACACCCGGCCCACCCCGATCGTGGGCACCGCCTACGAAGCCGACCTCGTGGCCGGCCTCGAGCTGCAGCCGTCGCGCTACGAAGGGCCCACCGGCATCGTCGGCGTGCTCCACCACTCCTGGCGCCAGGCCGGCCTGCGCTCGGCCTCGCTGTGGGCCACCGTGCCCTCGTACGTGCCCGGGGCGCCGTCGCCCAAGGCGGCCCTCGCCCTCATCGAGCGCACGGCCACGATGTTGCAGACGTGGGTGCCCACCACCGATCTCGAGATCGCGGCGGCCAGCTACGAGCGCCAGGTGAGCGAGCTGGTCGACGCCGACGAGGAGACGTCCACCTACGTCACCTCCCTCGAGGAGCGCCACGACCAGGAGCCCGAGATCATCCCGTCGGCCGACGCCATCGCCGAAGAGGTCGAGCGCTTCCTCCGCGACCAGTAGGTCCTCAGCGCAGGAGCTCGTCGGCGGCAGCCTCGGCCGCCTCCCAGCCGGGGCGGTGCCGGGCCAGCACGCCGAGGAAGTCCTCGCCCTCGAGGGCCAGCAGCGACGTGGGTGCCATCGCCGTGACGGTGGCGGTGCGGGGCACCGATCGCAGCAGGGCGATCTCCCCGAAGTGCGACCCCGGCCCCAGGCGGCTGGTCCCCGAGCGAGCCACCACCTCCACCTCGCCCTGGTCGATCACGTAGAAGCGATCACCGACGTCACCCCGC
The DNA here is from genome assembly GCA_051306055.1 of Acidimicrobiales bacterium. Classification (GTDB taxonomy): domain Bacteria; phylum Actinomycetota; class Acidimicrobiia; order Acidimicrobiales; family VFJN01; genus VFJN01. The sequence continues at coordinate 5,701 of JBPPMN010000335.1, read as the reverse complement.
CGGATGATGCAGGAGCCGGCGGCCACCTCGACCACCTCGGCGGCGAGGGTCAGCCCCTCCAGCTCGGTCGGGCCGAGGCCGCGGAACATCGGCAGCTGCGCGAGGAGCTCCACGTCGCGAGCGCGGATCGTGGCCTGCGGGTCGAGCCGGATCGTGGCCGCCCAGGTGAAGGCAGCGAGCACAGGCAGCACGCCCCCCACGGCGACGACGGCGACGCGAGGCTCGAGACCATCCACCAGGACGGAGGCGACGACGCCGCCCAGTCCGATCATGGCCCACCAGAGGCCCTCGAACACGCCGAGGACCCTGGCCAGGACGTGGGCGTCGACCAGCCGCTGGAGCAGCGTGATGGCAGCCACGTCCACCAGCGCGTTGCCGACGCCGAGCACCGCGAGGAGCACCCCGGCCAGCACGATGGTGGGCGCCACGGCGGCGCCGATCATGGCCACGCCCCACAGGACCACGGAGACGAGGAAGACCCGGGCCATGTGGGGGCGCCCGACCAGCACCATGGCGCCCAGCGCTCCGAGCATGCCGCCCGCCCCGACCGCGGCGTGGAGGTAGCCCACCGTGGGCTCTCCGGAGTCGTGGACGTCGATGGCCACCACGACCACCAGCACTCCCAGGGCGCCGAGGCACAGCGTCTGCGCGAGGTACAGGAGCACCACCAGCCGAGGCTCGGGCTGACGCCGCAGCACGCGGAAGCCGGCCAGCAGGGGGTGGCCGCCATCGGCATCGTCCGGGATGGCGACGCCGGCGACCCGCACCGGGGCGATGGCCAGCGCCGACAGGGCCAGGGTGCCGGAGGCCAGGGCCAGCGCGACGGCTGGCGTGGACACCGCCAGGGCCAACCCGCTCAGCAGCGGGCCCAGGAGCCCACCGAGGTTCTCGATGGTGGTCGACGACACGTTCGCGGCGGTCAGGCGCTCCGGGGTGGAGGCCAGCGACGGGAGCAGCGCTGAGTGGGCCGGCCAGAACAGGGAGTAGACGGTGGCGTCGAGGGCGGCGAGGCCGAACACCACCGGCAAGGGGCCGTCGAACACCAGCACGACCGTGACCGCCCCCAGGATCGCCGTGCGCGCCACCAGCACGACGAACAGCACCCGCTCGCGCGGGAACCGGTCGGCGAACCCTGCTGCAAACGGCCCGACCACGGCGGCGGGAAGGCTCCGCACCAGCACCAGCGCACCGACCGCCGACGCACCGCCGGAGCTGTAGGCCACCACCGCCAGCGCGACGGTCTGCATCCACTCGGCCGTGATGCAGCCGGTCCAGGCCAGCTGCACCCTGCGCAGGTCGCGGTCGCGCGCCACGGCGGCCAGCGCCGTCGTCGCCGCCGCTACGTGAGCCACCAGGACGCGTCGGCGGGAGCGCGCTGCGGTCCCACCCGCGGCGGTCGCCGCTCTCCCGTCGGTCACGCCCATTCCCGACCCCTCCTGGCCGGGGAACCCTAGTCAGTCACAGCGGCGCGTGGCGCGGCCACGGGTGGGTCTGCTCCCAGATGCGGGCCAGGCGCAGCGGCAGCTCGTCGCGGTGGCGGGCGGCGGTGATCTGCAGGCCCACGGGCAGCCCATCGGCGGTGAGGCCAGCCGGCACGGAGATCGACGGGTTCCAGCACAGGTTCGCCAGCATGGTGAAGGGCGTGGCCATGGCACCGCCCGGAGGTGGTCCCTCGGCCGCAAAGGCGGGCACCGCGGTGGTGGGCGTGAAGACCAGGTCGACCTCGCGGAACAAGGCCGCCACGTCTTCGGCCAGCACCTGGCGGGCCCGCACCGCCCGGGCGAACTTCGAGATCGGGTAGTCCTTGGTGCGCTCCAGGACGTCGCGGGAGTAGCGGGTGAGGTCATCGGCCACCGCCGGCCACATGTCCTCCTCGATGGCGAACCAGAGGTCCATGGCCCCGATGCCCAGCCAGGCGGCCACGGGGTCGCTGAGGCGCACCTCGCCCGCCACCACGTCGAGCCCAGCCGCCACCATGAGGGCGCTGGCCGCCGCCTCCGCGATCCCGGCCACCTCGGGATCGACCTCCTCCACGAAGCCGAGGTCGACCGACCAGCGAGCCCGGAGGCCGCCGACGGCCAGGGTCTCGATGGCCTCCTCGTAGCGCAGCGTCGGGGCCGGCAGCGAGAGGCGGTCGTCGTCGTGAGGGCCGGCGGTGACGTCGAGGTGGCGAGCGCTGTCGGCCACCGTGGTCGTGAGCATGCCGTGCACCGCGGTCTGCGAGCCCGACAGCCCCGGGTCGGGGATGCGGCCGTGGCTGGGCTTCATGCCCACCAGGCCGGAGAAGGCCGCCGGGATGCGGGTGGAGCCTCCGCCGTCGCTGGCCGTCGACATCGGGAGCCAGCCGGAGGCCACCGCCGCGGCGCTGCCGCCCGACGAGCCGCCCGGGGTGCGCGACGGGTCCCACGGGTTGCGGGTGATCCCCCACGCCTTCGTCTTGGTGAAGCTGAGGGTGCCGAACTCGGGCGCCGCCGTCTTCCCGATCGGGACGGCGCCGGCCGCCCGGAGGCGGGCCACGTGGATGGAGTCGCGCGCCACCGGGCCGCGCTCCTTGTAGACGAGCGACCCGTGGCTGGTGGGCATCCCCTCGCAGTCGTCGAGGTCCTTCACCCCGAAGGGCACGCCGGCCAGAGGCCCGGGGTCGCTGCCGCGGGCCACCTTCTCGTCGACCGCCTCGGCGGCCGCTCGGGCCAGGTCCTCGTCGAGGTGCACGAAGGCGTTGAGGGCCTCGTTCCCGGCCCGCACCTCGGCCAGGGCCGCCTCCAGCACCTCCACGGCGGAGCGCTCCCCCGCTCGCACGGCAGCAGCGATCTCGATGGCGGTCTCGTCCACGTGGCCCCCCGGGCGTCGTCGGCGACGGTCTGCCCCGACCCTACCGAGCGGCCTCAGCCGTCGGAGGCGGGGTGCCAGGGGCGCTCCCGCGCTTCGTCGAAGAGCACGCCCACCGGCTCGCCCCGGATGGCGGCGAAGGCGTGGGCGCCCCACTGCGACACGCCGATGGTCATCGACGGCAGCTCGTCCTGGTGGAACCAGCCCACGTCGGCCGTCTCCAGCGGGTGGGCCTGCAGCTCGCCCCCGGTGGCCCGGCACAGGAACACGATCGAGTAGAGCGGGATGGCCGTGAAGCCCATGCGCATGCCGTCGAGAACGGCCACCACGCCCTCTGGCACGCAGTCGATGCCCGTCTCCTCCTTGACCTCCTTCACCGCCACCTCGCTGGCCGAGTAGCCCACGTCGGCCCAGCCGGTGGGATACAGCCAGACGCCGGAGTCGGCCCGCTGCACGAGCAGGATGCGCTGCTGGTCGTCGTAGACCACGGCACCGACCGCCGCCTTCGGCGTGACGTAGCCGGCCACGCCGGTGCCGACGTGGCGCATCCACTCGTCGACGTAGTGCTCGACGTCGAGCTCCTGGTCGGCCTCCACCGATGCCTTGATGTCGCCGGCGATGTGGAGCACCTCCTCGAAGCGCTCCCGCTCGTAGAGGCTCTCGGTGAAGCCGAGGCCGGTGCGGGCGATCCCGGCCAGCGCCTCCGACCAGCGGATCAGGTCCTGACGGGTGGGCGGCAGACGGTGCTCGGCCATCAGCGCTGCGGCTGCTCGAGCCCGTAGCCGGGGCGGCCAGCGGCCTCCCACTCCTCCCAGAGCTCGAAGAAGGGCTCACCGAAGGGGTCCTGGCCGCGGAGGGGCAGCAGCCCACGGCGGATGGTCCAGTCCATGGGCGCCAGCTCGGCGGCGCGATCCATGTGGCGCTCGGCCGCCTCCTGACGACCGTCGCGCAACAGGTGGATGGCCAGGCGACGGTGGGCCAGAGCGAGGTGCTCGTCGGGGGTGCGGCGCCGGTGGTTGGCCACCACCTCGTCGGCGGCCATCGGCGCCTCGCCGTCGTTCACCCAGGCCCGGAGGGCGGCGTGGTGGGCGGCGGAGTCGATCTTCGTGAACTCCTTCCAGCGGTCGTCGCCAGGCGCGATGTCGGGCGGCCGCACGATCTGGTCGTCCTCGTCGATCCAGATGGTGGTGGGCACGTTGACCACGCCGTAGCGCTCGGCCAGCACCCCCTCGCGGTCGACGCCCACCGGGTAGCTGGGCCCGGCCTCGTCGACCCACGGGCGGACGGCCTCCACGTCTTCGTCGAGGGCCACCGAGATGATCTTGATGTTCTGCTCGCCCAGCTCGTCCTGCAGGGCCTGCCAGGCCCCCAGCTCGTAGCGGCAGCCGCACCAGCTCGACCACGCCACCACCATGCGCTTCTGGCCGGCGTAGTCGCTGAGGCGCACCTCGCCGCCGTCGAGGGTGGGGAGGGTCACGTCGGGGGCCTGCCGGGACCCGGCGGTGACGTCGGCCTCCGGCGTGGACGGTCCACCGATCACCGCGATGCCCTCGGCCGCGTCGACCGCCACCACCTGCCCGGTCCACCGGCCCAGCGCCATGAGGTCGATGTGGCCGTCCTCCACCAGCGCGTCGACGTCGCGCACGGGTCGGCACACGTCGCCCTGGCAGAGGCCCTCGGGCTTCAGCGCCCAGCCGGTGACGTCGGCCAGGTCGTCGGTCGAGACCAGCAGCCGCTCAACATCGCGGACGGCCCGGGCGGCGACCGCCTCGTCCCTGATGACCACGATGTCGATCGGCTCCATGGAGCTGACGATACGTCAGATCTCCTGGGCGTCGTCGGCGAGGGATCGCCATAGGATCCCGGCACCAGCAAGGAGGCGCCCGATGCCCATCACCACCGGCTTCAACCACGTGGCCACCCTCACCCCCGACCTGGATCGGTTCGCCGAGTGGTACGGCCGGGTGTTCGACGCCGTCATCACGTTCCGCATGGACGCCGCTCCGGATCATCCGAAGATGTACATCCTCGACCTCGGAGGCGGTGCGGCGCTCAACGTGTTCGAGTCCGCCCCGGAGGAGATCATCGGAGAGCGCACCACGGCCGGCGCCCGCGGTGCCATCGATCACTTCGGCATCGCAGTCGACTCGCTGGCCACCCTCGAGCAGGTGCGAGACCGCCTGGTCGAGGTCGGCGCCGACATCGGCGAGATCCAGCAGCTGGGCGAGGACTGGTCGCTGTTCTTCCGCGACGTCGACGGCATGGAGCTCGAGGTCTGCGCCCCGGCTGGCGGCTAGTGGCCTGAGCTGTACCGGCCGGCCGCCTCCGCTTCCGACCGAGCCGCTTCGAGACCGGCCGACCACCCCGGTGCGCGGCCGCCGTCGGGCGGCTGGCCCGCGCCGGCGACGAGATCCGCGCTGGCCAGCAGCCAGGCCACCACGGAGTTGGAGTTCCACATCTCGCCCAACCGCAGCTCGTCACGCCCCCACACCGGCACCGGCACGTGGGGGACGAGGTCGAGCACCGAGGCCACCTCGTCGGCCACGGAGGTGATGCGCACCGGCTCCCCGGCGGCGAACGGGAGGTCGGGGATCACGCCGCCCGGCCATCGACGGATCTCGTAGCGGAAGATGCGCAGACGACCCAGCCACCGCATCCCCACGGAGCCCCCTGCGACGACCCCGCGGGGTCCGGCGGAGCGGGGCACCGGGGTCATCTCGATCGTGGTGCGCCCAGCCGACGTGGTGGCCACCAGTGCGGCATGGAACAGCGGCTGGGGCGCCCGGCGCTCGACCCGGGCCCGCAGCGCCTCGTAGGCACGACCGCTCCTCCTCACCACCCGCCCACACAGACCCGGGCCTGCACCGAGCGG
>JBPPMN010000327.1:0-6150 GCA_051306055.1 Acidimicrobiales bacterium | reverse complement strand
TCACCGACCTAGGCCTCAGAACCCTCCCCCCGAAGACCTAACACCCTCGCTTCTGTGTGCGCTCACAACCGCAAGGCGGTTGCTGGCGCACGCAGAAGCTGGGATTTCAGGCGGCGGGGGTGCGGTCGATGGCCTGTTTGATCGCCTCGGCCACCATCTCGGGCCGTTGCACGAGGTCTTCCCAGGTGAACCGCAGCACCGTCCAGCCCAGTGCCACGAGTCGGTTCTGGCGGGTCCGGTCTCGCTGGAACGCGCCCGGCGTCGTGTGGTGCTCGTAGCCGTCGACCTCGATGGCGAGCTTCCACTCGGAATACGCGGCGTCGATCCTGGCGACGAACCGACCGCCCTCCCACACCTCGTGCTGGAGCTGCGGGGCGGGGAGCTCCGACCGGCGGACGAGGTCGAGGAGCCGCTTCTCCAGCATGCTCTCCTCGGTGCCGCTGATGGCGGCTCGCTGCTCGAGGATCTCGCGGACGACTCCCGCTCCGTTGCGTCCCTTGCGGCCCAGTGCGTCACGCAGCTGGCGAACCTGGCTGAGCGACAGCAGACGGGTGCTGAGCCCTCGGCTCATCGCATCGCTCACCGACCACTGCGGCAGGACCAACCCGAGGTCGATCACCGTGCGCACCGGGTCGGTGATCTGCAGACCCTGGCGCTCCACGGACTCGTTGGGTCGGAGGTCGAGGATTCGGTGGGCGATCGCCGGCGGCCGGAGACGTGGCTGCTTGGGTGGTACCACCGAGATGTCGACGTAGCCGGCAGGCTGGATGAGGCCCCAGAGCTCGGCCGCCGATCTGTGCGAGACGACCGCTTCAGCCGAGAGGGCAGCGGCGAGGACTGACTGATGCCACGTCTCGGGCGCGCCCGCCATCCGGAACACGGCTGGTTGCACGGAGACCAGCCGCCCTTCGGCGACCCAGCGCTGCTTCCTGCTCGGACCGAGCACCTTCACGGCCTGACTCGTGGTGATGAGGCCGTGCTGCCCCCTGACGAGCGCATCGACCTTGCTGACCTGTTCCACCGACATGGTGGCTCCCTTCGAAAATCCCAGCTTCTGTGTGCGTTCAGCACCACCGAGCGGTTGCCAGCGCACGCAGAAGCGGAGGGCGGTGTGAGGGGGAAGGGCTGGAATGGACTGTAACGGGCTGACGTGACTCGCGCTACGGTCTCACGCCTTGGCTGACGACCTGTTCTCGAGCGCGGCGGAGGACGCCCTCGCCCTCAATGCGCCGCTGGCTGCCCGCCTCCGACCGCGCACCCTCGACGACATCGTGGGCCAGGACCACCTGCTCGGCGCCGGGCAGCCGCTGCGCACGCTGGTGGAGGGTGACCGGCTCTCGTCGGTCATCCTGTGGGGGCCGCCGGGGACGGGGAAGACGACCCTCGCCCAGGCCATCGCCGCCCACACCAGCCGGGCCTTCGAGCAGCTGAGTGCGGTGAGCGCTGGCGTGAAGGACGTGCGGGAGGTGCTGGAACGAGCCCGCCACCGCCTCGGCGAGCGGGGCCAGGGGACGATCCTGTTCCTCGACGAGGTCCACCGCTTCTCGAAGTCGCAGCAGGACGCCCTGCTGCCGGGCGTGGAGAGCGGGCTCATCACGCTGGTGGGCGCCACCACCGAGAACCCCTTCTTCGAGGTGAACCCGCCGCTGCTCAGCCGCAGCACGCTGTTCCGCCTCCACGCCCTCAGCCCCGACGCGGCCCGGGCCCTGATCGAGCGGGGCCTGCGGGCCGAGGGCGCGGCCATCGACGACGACGCCCTCGAGCACCTGGCCGGCCACGCCAACGGCGACGGTCGCCACGTGCTCACCAGCCTGGAGGTGGCGGTGGCCATCGCCCGGGCCCGCCACCAGCGAGAGCAGGCCAAGGCGACCGACGGCGTCGACCAGCGAGGCGACACCCCCACGGTGCGGCTCGTCGAGGCCGAGGCGGCCCTCGGCACCAAGGCCCTGCGCTACGGCCGCGATGAGCACTACGACGTGATCTCGGCCTTCATCAAGAGCATCCGGGGCTCCGACCCCGATGCCGGCCTCTACTGGCTGGCCCGCATGCTGGAGGCGGGGGAGGACGCCCGCTTCATCGTGCGCCGGCTGATCGTCCTGGCCAGCGAGGACATCGGCGCCGCCGACCCCCAGTCGCTGCTGGTGGCGGTGGCGGCAGCCCAGGCGGTCGAGCACGTCGGGCTGCCCGAAGCCCAGCTGAACCTCGCCCAGGCCGTGGTGCACCTCGCCACGGCCCCCAAGTCGAACCGCAGCGCGCTGGGCATCTGGAAGGCGCTCGACGACGTGCGCCACGGTCCGTCGGTGGAGGTGCCGGCCCACCTGCGCGACGCCCACTACCAGGGCGCCGAGAAGCTCGGGCACGGTGCGGGCTACGACTATCCTCACGACCACCCGGACGGCTGGGTGTCCCAGAGGTACCTGCCGGACGAGGTCCAGGGTCGGACCTACTACGACCCGACCGACCACGGCTTCGAGCAGGAGATCCGCATCCGCATGCAACGGAAGGCCCAGCCATGAGCGCCACCGAGCTCGCCTCGCTGATCGTCGCCATCGCCAGCGTGGTCGCCGTCGTGCTCCTCGCCGTCGGCCTGGTGTCGATCACCAAGACCCTCAAGGAGGTGCGCGGCACCGTCGAGCTGCTGCGCACGGAGACCGTCCCGATCATGGCGGAGCTCAACCGCACGGTCCGCACCGCCAACGAGGAGCTGGAGCGGGTCGACGGGCTGCTCGGCACGGCCGAGTCGATCTCGGGCACGGTCGACTCCGCCTCGCGCTTGGCCTACCTCGCCTTCTCCAACCCGGTCATCAAGGTGATCGCCCTCGCATCGGGCACGGGTCGGGCCGCCCAGGCCTTCCGTCGGAACCGGGACCGGTAGCGGTGTTCCGTCGACTCTTCTGGCTGATCATCGGTGCCGGCTTCGGCTTCGGGGTGTCGTTCTGGCTCATGCGCTTCGTGCGCGAGACGGCCGCCCGCTACACACCCGAGCGGGTGTCGGCCGACCTCTCCGGAGCCATCAAGGGCCTCGGTGCCGACCTCCGCGCCGCGGTGGCCGATGGCCGCGAGGCCATGCGCGAGCGCGAGGACGCGCTGCGGGCCGAGCTCGACCGAACGCGCTGAGGGTCGGCTCATGAGGCACCGATAGGCTCAGCGGGGTCTATGGACGCCTCCGAGCTGCGCCGAACCTGGAACGAGTTCTTCGCCGACAAGGGCCACACGGTGGCGCCCTCGTCGAGCCTCATCCCCACGCACCCCACCGCCCCGATGTTCACCAACTCGGGGATGATGCAGTTCGTCCCGTACTTCCTCGGCGAGGAACCGGTGCCCTTCGACCCGCCCCGGGTGGCCACCATCCAGAAGTGCGTCCGCCTGGCCGGCAAGCACAACGACCTCGACGAGATCGGCCGCACCCGCCGCCACTTCACGTTCTTCGAGATGCTCGGCAACTGGAGCTTCGGCGACTACTACAAGCTCGACGCCATCAAGTGGGCGTGGGAGCTGGTGCTGGCCTGCGGCTTCGACGGCGACCGCATCTGGCCCACCGTGCACCTCACCGACGACGACGCCGAGGCCATCTGGCACGAGGAGATCGGGATCCCGATGGAGCGGATCCAGCGCCTCGACAAGGACAACTTCTGGGAGATGGGGGAGACGGGGCCCTGCGGCCCCTGCTCCGAGATCCACTACGACTGCGGCCCCGAGTGGGGTCCCGAGGGCGGTCCGGCCAACGGCGGCGGCGACCGCTACATCGAGTTCTGGAACCTCGTGTTCATGGAGTCGTTCCGGCACCACGACGACAGCCTCACCGACCTCCCGGCCAAGAACGTCGACACCGGCGCCGGCTTCGAGCGGTGGCTCATGCTGCTGCAGGGCGGCCGCACGGTGTTCGACACCGACATCATGGCGCCGTTGCTCGACGCCGCGCAGTCGGCCACCGGCAAGACCCTCGGCGGCGACCCGGAGACCGACGTGGCACTGCGGGTGCTGGCCGACCACACCCGCACGATGACCTTCCTCGTGAACGACGGGGTGGTGCCCTCCAACGAAGACCGTGGCTACGTGCTGCGCCGCCTCATCCGACGGGCCGTGCGCTTCGCCTACCTGCTCGGCGTCGACGACCTCGTCCTGCCCCGCCTCACCGCCGCCTGCATCGACACCATGGGCGAGGCCTACCCCGACCTCGCCGCCAACCGCGACTTCGTGTCGGGGATCCTCGAGCGGGAGGAGGGCGGCTTCCGCAGCACCCTCAGCCGGGGCGTCACCCTCCTCGAGGAGACCTTCGCCACCGGCGTGGCCAAGGTGCCCGGGGCGGTGGCCTTCAAGCTCCACGACACCTTCGGCTTCCCCGTGGAGGTCACCCAGGAGATGGCGGCCGAGCGAGGCCTCGGCGTCGACCTCGAGGTGTTCGGCGAGCTCATGGCCGAGCAGCGCACCCGCGCCAAGGAGGCGGGCAAGAAGGGCGACGTCTACGCCAACCGCGCCAGCTTCCAGCAGATCCTCGACGACCACGGGCCCACGGACTTCGTGGGGCGGGAGGAGCTGGAGAGCAAGGCGACGGTGCTGGCCGTCGTGCCCGCCGACGACGGCACGGTCTCGATCTTCCTCGACCGCACGCCCTTCTACGCCGAGTCCGGCGGGCAGGTGGGCGACACCGGCACCCTCGCATCCGAGTCGTCTCGCGCCGACGTGGTCGACACCACCTTCGGGCTGGCTGGCCTCCACCGCCACCACGTGCGGATCACCGAGGGTGCCTTCGAGCCTGGCGACGAGGTCACCGCCTCGGTCGACGTGGAGCGCCGCGACGCCATCCGCCGCAACCACACGGGCACCCACATCCTGCACTGGGCGCTGCGCGAGGTGCTGGGCGAGGCCGTGAAGCAGCAGGGCTCCCTGGTGGGCCCCGACCGCCTCCGGTTCGACTTCGGCCCGGCCGACGCCCTCAGCGCGGAGCAGATCCGCCGGATCGAAGACCTGGCCAACCACGAGATCCTGGCCAACGACCCCGTGCGCCACTACGAGACCACCAAGGAGGAGGCCACCGCTCTCGGCGCCATCGCCTTCTTCGGCGACAAGTACGGCGACATCGTGCGCGTCCTCGAGGCCGGCCGGCGGTCCACCGAGCTGTGCGGTGGCACCCACGTGAAGGCCCTGGGCGACATCGGCCCCGTGAAGATCGTCTCGGAGGCCTCCATCGGCTCCAACCTGCGCCGCATCGAGGCGGTCACCGGCACCGGCCCCATCGAGCGCCTCCGCGAGGAGGAGCGGGTGCTGGCCGAGCTGGCCAACGTGCTCAACGTTCCGGTGGGTGAGGTGGTGGAGGGCGCCCAGAAGCGCCTCACCGAGATCAAGGCCCTGCGCGACGAGGTCAAGGCCCTGAAGCGCCAGGCGGCCGGCGGGCAGGCCGGCGCGCTGGCGGCCAAGGCCGTCGACGGCGTGATCATCGAGCGGGTCGACGGGCTCGACCGGGATGCGCTCCGCGACCTCGCGCTGACCTTGCGCGACCGCGACGACGTGCGGGCGGTCGTGCTGGGCGCCGCGCCCGAGGGCGGAGGTGCGGCGCTGGTGGCGGCCGTCACGCCCGACAGCGGGTTCGACGCCTCCGCGCTGCTGGAGGACGCCAAGCGCCACATCAAGGGCGGTGGGGGCAAGGACCCGTTGCTCGCGGTGGCGGGTGGGAAGGACGCAGACGGCATCGATCCCGCCCTCGACTCCGTACGGGCGGCGGCTGGTCTCGGCACCTCGTGAGGGCGCTCGGCATCGACCTCGGGTCCAAGCGGATCGGGGTGGCCCTGGCCAACAGCGAGGGCACCCTGGCCACGCCCTACGAGGTCGTGCCCCGCAGCGGCGACCGCGCCGGTGACCACCGCCGGATCGCTGCCCTGGCCGAGGAGGCTGGCGCCGAGGCGCTGATCGTGGGCCTCCCGCTGTCGCTCGACGGCTCTGATGGCCCGGCGGCCACCGCGGCCCGGGCCGAGGCCGACGAGCTGGCCCTGGCGACGGGGCTGCCCATCGAGCTGTGGGACGAGCGCCTCACCACGGTCTCTGCCGATCGTCAGCTGCTCGAGCTCCACATGAAGGCGCCCGCCCGCCGCCGCGTCGTCGACAAGGTGGCGGCGTCGATCATGCTGCAGGCCTGGCTCGACCACCGCCGCC
>JBPPMN010000310.1:0-15929 GCA_051306055.1 Acidimicrobiales bacterium | reverse complement strand
GAAGAAGGCTCCGGCCAAGAAGGCCGCTCCGGCGAAGAAGGCTCCGGCCAAGAAGGACGCTCCGGCGAAGAAGGCTCCGGCCAAGAAGGCCGCTCCGGCGAAGAAGGCTCCGGCCAAGAAGGCCGCTCCGGCGAAGAAGGCTCCGGCCAAGAAGACGGCTCCGGCGAAGAAGGCTCCGGCCAAGAAGACGGCTCCGGCGAAGAAGGCTCCGGCCAAGAAGGCCGCTCCGGCCAAGAAGCGCTGATCAGGAGCGGTCGAGCGCCGCTCGCACCGGGTGCTCGTCGATGGTCATCTCGTGCCCGGTGCCCTCGGCGAGCGGCGTCACCTCCAGCGAGGTGGCCAGCACCTCGCTGGCGATCCAGGCGCCGTGCACCTCGATGGCGGCTCGGACGGGCTCGGGACCGTCGAGGCGCACCGCGATGCGGTCGGCGATGGCCAGCCCGACCTCCTTGCGCAGGTCGTTGAGCCCGCGGACGAGCTCTCGAGCGAGGCCCTCGGCGCGCAGGGCGTCGTCGATGGTGAGGTCGAGGGCGACGGCCCACCCGGCGTCCTCGGCCAGGGCGAAGGCCTCGTGGCGGGTGGCGCGCACCTCCACCTCGGTGGCCTCGAGGCGGATGCCGCCGACCTCGATCCACCCCTGCTCCTCGAGCTGACGCTGCAGCGCTGAGCCGTCGGCGTCGGCCAGGGCTCGCTGCACGTCGTTGACCTGCGGGCCGAGGCGCGGCCCGAGGGCGCGGAAGTTGGGCACGACCGTCCATGACAGGAGCCCTGAGAGGGTGTCGACGTCTTCGAGCGCCTTCACGTTGAGCTCGGCGGCCACCTCATCGAGCACGTCGGGGGAGACGGTGACGCCGGGGTGCAGGAGCAGGCCGCGCGGGAGGGGTTGGCGCACCTTGACCTTGGCGTCGGTGCGAGCGGCCCGGCCGAGGGCGACGAGGCGCCGGGCGGCGGCCATCGAGGCGGCGAGGTCGGCGTCGTGCCACCCGCCCGGGGTGGGCCAGTCGGCCAGGTGCACCGAGGCGCTGCCCGTGAGCGCGGTGTGGAGCTCGTCGGCCAGGAACGGGCAGAAGGGAGCCAGCAGCTCCGACACGGTCACCAGGCAGCGGTGCAAGGTGGCATGGGCCGCCGGATCGGACGACTTCCAGAACCGTGGCCGGCTGCGGCGCACGTACCAGTTGGAGAGGTCGTCGATGAAGGTGGCCAGCCGGGAGGAGGCGCCGAGGGCGTCGAAGTCGTCGAGGGCGGCGGTGACCGCGGCCACCGTGTCGTCGAGCTCGGACAGGACCCACCGGTCGACCACGTGGGCGGGCTCGGGGGGTGCGCCGTCGGGCGTCCAGCCGTCGAGGTCGGCGTAGGTGCAGTGGAAGGAGAAGACGTTCCACAGGGTCACCAGGGTCTGGCGGGTGGACTCGCGGATGCCGTCCTCGGAGACCCTTCGGGGCGACCAGGGCTGGCCGGCGGAGAAGAAGTACCACCGGAGCGCGTCGGCGCCGAAGGTGGAGAAGATGTGCCACGGGTCGATGACGTTGCCCTTGGTCTTCGACATCTTGGCGCCGTGCTCGTCGACGATGTGCCCGAGGCACACCACGTTGCGGTACGGGGTCTCCCCGAACACCAGCGTGTTCACGGCCAGCAGGGAGTAGAACCAGCCCCGGGTCTGATCGATGGCCTCGCAGATGAAGTCGGCCGGGAAGGCCTGCTCGAACAGGCCGTCCTCCGCGAACGGGTGGTGGTGCTGGGCCGAGGGCATGGAGCCGGAGTCGAACCAGGCGTCGAGCACCGGAGCGAGGCGACGGGCGGTGCCCCCGCAGTCGCACGGGAAGGTGATGTCGTCGACGTAGGGCCTGTGGAGGTCGAGCTCGGAGAGGTCGCGGCCCGATCGCTCGGCCAGCTCGGCCACCGAGCCGATGCAGGCGTCGGAGCGGCAGTCGCCGCAGCGCCAGATCGGTAGCGGCGTCCCCCAGTAGCGGTCGCGGGAGAGGGCCCAGTCGATGTTGCCCTCGAGCCACTTGCCGAACCGGCCGTGCTTGATGTGGTCGGGGTACCAGCCGATCTGCTCGTTCTGGGCGAGGAGCTCGGTGCGGCGCTCGGAGGTGCGGGCGAACCAGGAGGTCTTGGCCCAGTAGATGAGCGGGGTGCCGCAGCGCCAGCAGTGGGGGTAGGCGTGCTCGTAGGCCTCCTCGGCCACCAGCAGGCCACGGGCGTCGAGGTGGTCGATGATGGCGCGGTCGGCGTCCTTCACGAACAAGCCGGCGAAGAGGGTCACCCGGTGGTCGAAGGCACCGTCCTCGTCGACGGGGTTGAGGGTGGGGAGTCCCTCGGCTCGACCCACCTGGGCGTCGTCCTCGCCGAAGGCGGGGGCGATGTGCACGATCCCGGAGCCGTCGCTGTCGGACACGTAGGCGGCGGCCACCACCCGCCAGGGCGAGCCGTCGGCGGCGTCGAGGAGCTCGAAGGGGCGCTGGTAGCGGGTGCCGACCAGCTCGGTGCCGCTCCAGCGGGCCACCACGGGAGCATCGGGGTAGCGGCGGGCCGCGACGGCCTCGCCGAGCACGAGGTCGCGCCCGCCCCCGGGATCGGTGATGCGCACATAGGTGATGTCGGGGCCCACGGCGGCGGCGACGTTGGAGATGAGGGTCCACGGCGTGGTGGTCCACACCAGGAGGTCGGCGCCGTCGGCCGGCCCCTCGGTGATGGGGAAGCGCACGTAGATGGACGGGTCGACGACGTCGCGGTAGCCCTGGGCCACCTCGTGGGACGACAGGGCGGTGCCGCAGCGGGCGCAGTAGGGGCTCACCCGGTGGCCCTCGTAGAGGAGGTCGGCGTCCCAGAGCTGGCGCACGAGCCACCAGACCGACTCGATGTACTCGTTGGAGAGGGTCCAGTAGGCGTCGGCGGTGTCGATCCAGGTGCCGGATCGGGTGGTGAGGGCCGACCAATCCTCGACGTAGCGGCGCACGGAGTCGCGGCAGCGCTGGTTGAACGCCTCGATGCCGAAGGCCTCGATCTCGTGCTTCGTGCTGAGGCCGAGCTCCTTCTCCACCTCGAGCTCCACGGGCAGCCCGTGGCAGTCCCAGCCGCCCTTGCGGGGCACGTCGTGGCCCCGCATGGTCTGGAAGCGGGGGTAGAGGTCCTTGAACGCCCGGGCCCACACGTGGTGGAGGCCGGGTCGGCCGTTGGCGGTGGGGGGTCCCTCGTAGAACACCCAGGGCTCGGCGCCCTTGCGGGAGCGGCGGACCTCCTCCACGGTGTCGCGCTCGCGCCAGCGCTCGAGCACACGCGCTTCGAGCGTCACCAGGTCGAGGCTGGGATCGACGGGACCGAAGGGCATCGGGTCAGGCTACTGGCCCACCTCCGCAGGCAACGAAGGCGAACGAACGGGCTCCAGGTGGTTGTCGTAGCCGTGGGCCGTGCCTACAATGCCGCACCCTTTGCGGGGACGGGCCACTGGAAGGACGGCAGCACAGCATGGCAACCAAGGCGGCGAAGGCCACCAAGGCACCGGCGAAGAAGGCCACGACCAAGAAGGCCGCCACGGCCGCCAAGCAGCCGGCCAAGAAGGCGGCGACGAAGAAGGCGGCGCCGGCGGCCAAGAAGGCGCCGGCCAAGAAGACCGCGCCGGCCAAGAAGGCGGCCACGAAGAAGGCGGCCACGAAGAAGGCGGCGCCGACGGCCAAGAAGGCACCGGCCAAGAAGGCGGCCGCCCAGCACGCCTCCCCGCCGAAGCTGCCGGCAGCAGCCTCCCTCGGACAGGCCACCAGGAAGGCCCCGCCCAAGCGCACCGGACCGCTCGACAAGTTCCTCCTCGGACAGCTCGAGGCGCTGAAGACCGAGCGGGTCAGCTACCTCCACCAGGCCGTGTCGCTCAAGGCCGAGGCCGACCTGCTCGTGGCCGAGCGGGAGCCCGGCGATGTCCAGTTCGACGAGGAGTCGGGCGAGGGCGACACGCTCGCCGTCGAGCGGGAGCGCGATCTCGCCCTCTCCGCCCAGGCCAGCGCGGCCGTCGACGAGATCGACCTCGCCCTGGCCAAGATCGAAGACGGCACCTACGGCGTCTGCGAGCAGTGCCACTCCAACATCCCCAAGGAGCGGCTGCGGGCGCTGCCCCACGCGGCGCTCTGCGTGCAGTGCAAGAGCGCCGGGTTCTCGCGCCGCTGACGTGGAAGCCACCGGCGTGGCGCCGGACGAGCGCTCGGGCCGCGTCGCGCCCTTCCTCGGCGCGGCGGCCGTGGTGGTGGCCCTCGACCAGCTGACCAAGCACTGGGCTCTGGCCGCGCTCGCCGACGGCCCCGTCGATCTCGTCGGGTCGCTGCGCCTCAACCTGGTGTTCAACGACGGCGCCGCCTTCAGCCTGGGTGCCGGCAACACCACGGTGATCTCGGTGCTCGGTCTGGTCGTGGTGGCCATGATCGTGCGCCTCGGCCTCACCGCCGAGTCGCGTGCGTCGGCGCTGGGGTTCGGGGTCGTGCTGGGTGGCGCATTGGGCAACCTCACCGACCGAGCGTTCCGTCGGGGCGACGGCGTCCTCGGTGGCTACGTCGTCGACTTCGTCGACCTGCAGTGGTGGCCCGTGTTCAACCTGGCCGACGCCGCGCTCTGGGTGGGCATCGGCCTCCTGCTGATCGCCTACCGCCGCGAGTCGGCCGGGACCTCGACGTGATCGTGCGCGACGCCGTGCCGGCGGCGTTGGCGGGGGAGCGGGTCGACCGCGTCGTGGCCATGATCACCGGGATCAGCCGATCCGAGGTCGCGGTGCTGATCGAGGCCGGGGCTGTCCTGGTCGACGGTCAGCCCGTCGAGGCCCGCTCCCGTCGTCTGGCCGAGGGCGATGTGGTGGAGGTCGACGTGCCCGACCCCGCCGAGCGGGCCCGCATGGAGCCCGAGCCGGAGGTGGTGGTGCCGCTGGTCCACATCGACGACCACCTGCTGGTGGTCGACAAGCCGGCGGGGCTGGTGGTGCACCCTGGAGCCGGGCAGCGCACCGGCACGCTCGTGCACGGCCTCCTGGCCCACCACCCCGAGGTGCTGGGGGTCGGTGGCGACCCGGTGCGACCGGGCATCGTGCACCGGCTCGACAAGGGCACCTCCGGCCTCCTCCTGGTGGCCCGCACCCAGGTGGCCTACGAGGCCCTGGTGGCGGCGCTGGCCGCCCGCGAGGTGCACCGCCGCTACCGCACCCTCGTGTGGGGCACGGTGGAGGCACCGCGTGGCCTCATCGACGCGCCGATCGGCCGCTCGGCGCGGGAGCCCACCCGCATGGCGGTCGACGAGCGGGGCAAGGAGGCCCGCACCCGCTACGAGGTGCTGGCCACCTACGAGGAGCCGGTGGCGGTGACGCAGCTGACCTGCACCCTGGAGACTGGCCGCACCCACCAGATCCGGGTGCACCTTCGCTCCATCGGCCACGCCGTGGTGGGCGACGCCCGCTACGACGGGGCCCGCCAGTCGCTGCCCGTGGATCGCCCCTTCCTCCACGCCGAGCACCTCGAGCTGGCCCACCCGGTCACGGGTGAGCCGCTGGCCTTCCACAGCCCGCTCCCCGACGACCTCGACGCGGTGCTCGCTCGCCTCAGCTGAGCGGAGGCTTCACTGCGGCCACTCGGCCTCGCCCCTCGACATCTCGGCGATGTCGGCCAGCGTGAAGCTGTCGAGGTGGGCGCGGATCTGGCTGCTGATGCCGGCCCACACCGCCAGGAGCACGCACTGGCCCTCGTGGTCGCAGGCACCGTCTTGGTGGGGCTCGCCGAAGTCGCCCACCGCGATCGGGCCGTCGACGGCGGAGACGATCTCGCCCAGCGTGATGCAGCCCGGCTCGCGGGCGAGGATGTACCCGCCGCCGACCCCCCGCTTGGAGCGCACGATGCCGGCGCCCTTGAGGGCCAGGAGGATCTGCTCGAGGTACGGCTGGGGGAGCCCGGTGCGCTCGGCGATGTCGCGCACCGACGTGGGACCCGACTCGTCGGCGTGGAGGGCGAGCGACAGCAGGGCCCGACTGGCGTAATCACCCCGCGTGGAGACCTTCACGCACAGGACACTACGGCAGCCCGCTAGCGTCGGGTCGCTCCCGAGCAGACCATGACTGACGACCTCATCCTCCCGACCTACGACAGCGGCTGCATCACCAACGTGGTGCCCGCGCTGCTGCAGCCCCCCGACCACGTGCCCGAGTGGCTGCCCGCCGCCGCCGTGGAGGCCGAGCGGGTGGTGCTGCTGGTGATCGACGGCCTGGGCTGGACCCAGCTGCAGGCCCGCCTGCGCCTGGCCCCCACCCTGGCCGACCTGGCCGGCGGGCCCATCACCACGGTGGCGCCCAGCACCACCGCCACCGCCCTCACGTCGATCAGCACCGGGCTGCCACCGGGCGAGCACGGGGTGATGGGCTACCGGATGGCCATCGACGGCGATGTCCTCAACGTGCTGCGCTGGTCGCGCGGCTCGCTCGACGCCCGTCAGAGCACCCCGCCAGGCAAGGTGCAGCCCCAACCCGCCTTCGGTGGGCAGCGGGTCCCCGTCGTCACCCGCGCCGAGTTCGCCACCTCCGGCTTCACAGGAGCCCACTGCGACCCGGTCCGGTTCACCGGCTACCGCACCCTCGGCACGCTGGTGGCCGAGGTGGCCCGGCTGGCCCGCGCCGGCGAGCCCTTCGTGTACGCCTACTACGAGGGGCTCGACAAGGTCTCCCACGAGTACGGCCTCGGCGCCCAGTACGACGAAGAGCTGCGCTGGATCGACCACCTGGTGGCCAGGCTGCTCGAGGCCCTGCCGGCCGGCACCGCGCTGGCCGTCACCGCCGACCACGGCCAGGTGGAGACGGGCGACGACGTGATGGAGCTGCCCTCCGACGTGCTCACCCACGTGGGCATGCAGTCGGGGGAGGGGCGCTTCCGGTGGCTCCACGCCCGTGGCGGGCGAGGGTCCGCTCTGGAGGAGGCGGCCCGCGGCCTGCTCAGCGACCACGCCTGGGTGCGCACGCGCGAGGAAGCCATCGCCGAGGGCTGGTACGGCCCCATCGTCACGGATGCCGCGGCCTCCCGGCTGGGTGACGTGCTGCTCGCTGCCAAGGGCACGGTGGCCTTCTTCGATCCCAACGACACCGGCCCTTACGTGCTGGTGGGCCGCCACGGCTCGCTCACCGAGGACGAGATGCTGGTACCGCTGCTCGTCGGCGTGGCCCGCTGAGCACGCAGCCGGTCGGCGGGTAGGTTGGCCGACATGTCCGACGCACCCACAGACACGACCGACACCCCCGACGCCGGCGACGACGTGCTGGTGCCGGCGCTGGTGCCCGAGGGAGACGACGCCAAGCACAGCGAGTCGATCGAGTCGCCCGGCAAGGTGATGCGCATCGGGTCGATGATCAAGCAGCTGCTCGAGGAGGTGCGCCAGACGGAGCTCGACGAGGCGTCCCGCGAGCGTCTGCGCGAGATCTACGACACCTCCATCACCGAGCTCTGCTCGTCGCTCTCCCCCGACCTCCAGGAGGAGCTGGGTCGCCTGGCCATCCCGTTCGAGGCCGCCACGCCCAGCGGCCCCGAGCTGCGGGTGGCCAAGGCGCAGCTGGTGGGCTGGCTCGAGGGCCTCTTCCCCGGCATCCAGGCCACCCTCTTCGCCCAGCAGATGGCCGCCCGCCAGCAGCTCGAGCAGATGCGGGGCCAGATCGGCCCCGGCGGTCAGCCCCACCCGGGCCAGCCCGGTCAGCCCGGCCAGCCCGGACCGCAGGACGACGGGCGCCCGGGCACCTACCTCTAGGGCCCGACGAGCAGGTTGCCCTCGATCTCGTAGGTGCGGCCGGCGTCGAGGCGCAGCTCGAACTCGTCGGTGGCGGTCGAGCCGGCGTCGATCTTGCCGATGTCGATGGGGATCGGCGTGCCGTCGAACAGCAGCTGCACCGAACCCCGCCAGCCGAACTCGCTGTTGTTGGTGATGGCCAGGGTGACGTCGGCGCGGTCGTCGACCCGGCTGCCCATGAGCAGGTCGAGGGTGAGGCCGCCGCACACCTCGTTGCTCACCACCTCGCCGTCGGGGTCGCGCTCGATCACCGTCGAGGACGAGATGAGCGGGGGCCCGACATCGGGCACCTCGACGGAGAAGGGGGTGGCGCTGCGCTCTCGGCAGGTGAGCACGTGGGTGAGGCCACGCAGCGACGATGTGCCGATGGGGATCAGCAGCACCGCCAAGAGACCGATGAGCGCGACTTGGGCGCGCAGCGCAGAGGGCACTCCCGCAGCCTAAACCCGGCGCCCCTGCCGGCGGTGGGTACGCTGCTGGCCGTGGGCGCCATCACGTACGACCGGTTGTCGCAGCTCGGGTACACCAAGGCCCGCCGGCTGCTGGTGGCGGGCGGCCTCGTGGTCCTCGCCGTGGTGGTGGCCGTGATGTACGTCCGGCGCGTCGACGGCGTGGAGGTGGCAGCCACGCTGCTGTTCGTCCCCGTCTTCCTCGCCTTCGTGTTCCGAGGTGTCCTCGGCGGCCTCATCGGTGCGGTGGGGGCCATCGCCGTCTACGCCGCGCTGCGCTACCCAGCCATCGAGGCGGTCGGTGCGGGGGAGTTCGCCGGCCTGCTCACCTCGCGCTCGGCGGCCTACCTGATCTTCGGCGTCGTGGGCGGGTGGTCCACCCAGGTGCTGGAGGGGTCGCTGGCCAAGCTCGAGCTCTACGACGAGGTCGACGACGAGACCGGCCTCTACAACGCCCGGCACCTCCTGCAGCAGACCGACCTCGAGATGGCCCGGGCTCGCCGCTACGAGACCCTCTTCTCGCTCGTGCTGCTCGACGTCCCGGCCGCCGCCTTCACCCCGCTGCGCCCCCGCGCCAGGGGAGCGCTCCTGCGCGACCTCGGCCGCCAGCTCAGCGAGGGGGTGCGCACCGTCGACCACGTGGTGCACGCCCGCGACGCCGAGCGCCACCACCTCGCCGCCATCCTCCCCGAGACCGCTGGCGCGGGCGCCGAGGTGTTCCGCTCCCGGTTCGACGAGCGGATCCGGGGCTTCCTCGCCCAGCGGGGGGTCACCGTGGGCGCCGACGAGGTCCTGACCCGGTCGATCACCTTCCCGGGCGACGACGACGCGCTCGAGCAGGTGCGGGCCGACTTCGCCCGCATCGACGCCGCCCAGCACCGCTGACGCCGCGTCGCCGCCGGGAGGCGACCGTGGCGGGGGCGGGGCCGGTGGTGGTACCGTCCGAAATCACACCCGTGTGATTCGTCCACAGCCTGTGGACGGTTCCTGTGGATGCCCTGTGGACCCAGGTCGGTCCCCGGGCGACGAGCGACGGAGGCGCGAGCGCGGTGGTCGACAGCTTCACCCACCTGCACGTGCACACCGAGTACTCCATGCTCGACGGCGCCGCCCGCATCGCCGAGGTGGTGGGCGCGGCCGCGGCCGACGGTCAGCCCGCGCTCGGCATCACCGACCACGGCAACATGTACGGCATCCTCGACTTCTACAAGGAGTGCCGGAAGCAGGGGATCAAGCCGGTGCTGGGCTCCGAGCTCTACATGGCCCACGAGAGCCGCCACGAGCGCCCGTCTCGACGCGGCCGCATGGACGACGGCGGGGGAGAGGCGGAGGGCGGCGCCAAGCTCTACTACCACCTCACCGCGCTGGCCGAGTCCGACGAGGGCTACAAGAACCTGATCCAGCTCTCCAGCCGAGCCTTCCTCACCGGCTACTACTACAAGCCCCGCGCCGACTGGGAGCTGCTCGACGAGCACAGCGCAGGGCTGATCGTCACCTCTGGCTGCCTGGGCGGCCACGTGCTCCAGCACCTGCTGCGCGACGACTACGACGGCGCCGTGAAGGCGGCCGGCCGCCTCCAGGACATCTTCGGGCGCGACAGCTTCTTCATCGAGCTGCAAGACCACGGCATCCCCGAGCAGACCCGCACCAACCCACAGCTGCTCGAGATCGCCCGTCAGCTGCAGGCCCCGCTGCTGGCCACCAACGACAGCCACTACGTCCACCGCCACGATGCGGTGGCCCACGACGCCCTCCTGTGCGTGCAGACGGGCTCGCAGATGAGCGACCCCGACCGCTTCAAGTTCCACGGCGACGAGCACTACCTGAAGTCGGCGGCCGAGATGCGCCGCCTCTTCGATGAGGTGCCCGAGGCGTGCGACAACACCCTCTGGATCGCCGAGCGGGCCGACGTCACCATCGAGTTCGGCAAGCCGCAGCTCCCCAGCTTCCCGCTGCCCGAGGGCTTCGACACCGATGCCGCCTACCTCCAGCACCTCACCATGGAGGGGGCCCGGAAGCGGTGGGGCGCGCAGCTCGACGATCGCGTGGTGGAGCGTCTCGCCTACGAGCTCCAGGTGATCGAGTCGATGGGGTTCTCGTCGTACTTCCTGATCGTGTGGGACCTCATCCGCCACGCCCGCGACTCCGGCTTCCGGGTGGGCCCCGGACGCGGCAGCGCGGCGGGCTGCGCAGTGGCCTACACGCTCTGGATCACCGATCTCGATCCCATCAAGTACGACCTGCTCTTCGAGCGCTTCCTCAACCCGAGCCGCATCTCCATGCCCGACATCGACATGGACTTCGACTCCCGCTACCGCGACGAGATGATCCGCTACACGGCCGAGATGTACGGCCGGGAGAACGTCGCGCAGATCATCACGTTCTCCACCATCAAGGCCCGGGCCGCCGTGCGCGACGCCGCACGCGTGCTGGGCTACCCCTACGCGCTGGGCGACAAGGTGGCCAAGGCCATGCCGCCGCTGGTGATGGGCCGCGACACGCCCCTCTATGCCTGCCTCGAGCCCCACCCGAAGTACGAGGACGGCTACAAGATGGCCGCCGACCTGCGGAAGATGCGCGACGAAGACCCCGACGCCGCCAAGGTGATCGAGGTGGCCAAGGGCCTCGAGGGCCTGCGCCGCCAGGACGGCATCCACGCCGCGGCCGTGGTGATCACCGAGGAGCCCCTCACCACCTACCTCCCGATCCAGCGCAAGCCCGAGGGCGGCCAGCCCATCGAGGAGGCGCCCATCGTCACGCAGTACGAGATGCACGGCGTGGAGGAGCTCGGGCTCCTCAAGATGGACTTCCTGGGCCTGCGCAACCTCGACGTGATCTCCGACGCCCTCGAGATCATCCGCGACACCCGCGGCATCGACCTCGACATCGACCAGGTCCCGCTCGACGACGAGGCCACCCTGGCCCTGCTGTGTCGGGGCGACTCCATCGGCGTGTTCCAGCTCGAGGGCGGACCGATGCGAGCGCTCATGCGGGCGCTGGCGCCGAGCAGCTTCGAAGACGTCGCCGCCCTCGTGGCCCTGTACCGGCCGGGCCCGATGGCGGCCAACATGCACAACGACTACGCCGACCGGAAGAACGGCCGGAAGCCGGTGGAGTACTTCCACCCCGACGCCGAGGACCTGCTGGCCGACACCTACGGCCTGATGATCTACCAGGAGTCGGTGATGCGGGTGGCGCAGAAGTTCGCCGGCTACTCACTGGCCCAGGCCGACAGCCTCCGCAAGGCCATGGGCAAGAAGAGCCGCGAGGTGATGGCCAAAGAGCGCCAGGCCTTCGTCGACGGCGTGCAGGCCACCGGCTACGACGCCGCCATGGGCAGCTCGCTGTTCGACATCATCGCCCAGTTCGCCGACTACGCCTTCAACAAGTCGCACTCCTTCGGCTACGGCTTCATCGCCTACCAGACCGCCTACCTCAAGGCCCACCACCCCGCCGAGTACCTCTCCGCGCTGCTCACCAGCGTGAAGGCCAACCTCGAGAAGGCGGCCATCTACCTGGCCGAGTGCCGCACGATGGGCATCGAGGTCAACGTGCCCGACGTCAACCGCTCCGTGGCCGACTTCGCCCCGGTGTTCGAGGTGGCCGACGACGGCACGGAGGAGCTGTCCATCGTCTTCGGCCTCTCGGCGGTGCGCAACGTCGGCGGCGGTCTGGTGGCCCTCCTGCTGGCCGAGCGCGACGCCAACGGCCCCTTCGTCGACTTCTACGACTTCGCCGAGCGGGTCGACTTCCAGGTGCTCAACAAGAAGACCATCGAGTCGCTGATCAAGGCCGGGGGCTTCGACAGCCTGGGCCACCCCCGCCAGGGCCTCCTTCGCTCCTTCGAGCACATCATCGACAGCACCGTCGCCCGGCGCCGGGAGCGCGACATGGGCGTGATGTCGCTGTTCGGCGAGATCGAGGACGCCGGCCCGATGTTCGACGAGCGGCCGCCGATCCCGGAGGTGGAGTTCGCCAAGCGGGAGCGCCTCAGCTTCGAGAAGGAGATGCTCGGCCTCTACGTGAGCGATCACCCGCTGATGGGCGCCGAGGCGTCGCTCAAGCGGCGCTGCGACGGCAGCCTCGGCGACCTCGCCGAGCTGGGCGACGGCACCATCCGCACCTTCGGCGGCGTGATCACCGGCCTGCAGCGCAAGTGGACCAGGAAGGGCGACCTCATGGGCGTCTTCCAGCTGGAAGACCTCCAGACCGCCGTCGAGGTGATGGTGTTCCCGAAGTCGATGCAGGAGCACGGCCACAAGCTCGAGGACGACCTCGTGGTCACCGTGCGGGCGCGCGTCCAGGTGCGCGACGACCAGTCGAACCTCATCGCCATGGAGATCGAGCCCTTCGAGCCGATGTCCGGCGAGGCGTTCCCGCTGCGCTTGAAGGTGGCCCCGGCCGCCCTCTCCGAGGGCCTCATCGAGGAGCTCAAGGGCCTCCTGGCCGAGCATCCCGGCGACTCGCCGGTGTTCCTGCACCTCGGCGAGCGCCAGGTGCTGCGGCTGCCGCCGGCGTGGACGGTCGATGTCGGCCCGCCGCTGCTGGGCGAGCTGCGGGTGCTGCTCGGGCCCTCCGCCATCATCGCCTGAACACAATCTTGACCCACGGGTCACGACGGCTGAGCAGGAGGTTCGCGACCTGCGCGCTCGGCCCCGGTTTGCGTCCAGCGGCCCGGTGAACTGAACTTGTGCAGTCGAACCACGAGTGATCCCGGGGGCTGGAGAGCGAATGTCAATCCAGGTCGAGACCAAGGACTGCACCGCGTTGGGGGATGCCGAGCTGGCAGAGCTCGCCGATCTCTGCGCCGAGGGACCCCTCCCTCACGAGGTGGGGCTGCTCTCGAAGCAGGCTGAAGCATGGGTGCTCATCACCCAGGCCACCGAGAACGGCAAGCTCAAGGGCTTCGCCTTCTCCACCCTCGAGCGCATCGGTGGCACCCCGTCAGTGCTGGTCGGTCTGGCCTCGATCAAGCGCTGCGCCAAGCGGGACACCGTGCTGCGGGCCATCGTCAACGAGCAGCTCCGCCGAGCCGTGCTGGCCTTCCCCGACGAAGACGTCCTCTACGGCACCCGCTTCACCACGCCCGCAGGCTTCGAGGCCTTCAAGTCGCTGCAGGACATCGTGCCCCGCCCCGACCACCGCGCCAGCGGCGAGGAGCGAGCCTGGGGTCGGCGGTTGGCCAAGCGCTTCGGCATCGACGCCTCCGCCTACGACGACCGCTCCTTCACGGCCAAGGGCACCGGCTCGCTGCCGGAGGCCTTCGACCACGAGAGCCTCAAGCCGGAGAGCATCGACGCCGACGTCGCTGCCTTCTTCAAGGGCTTCAAGGCCAAGCAGGGCGACTCGCTGGTGGCCTTCGGCTGGGCCATGGCCGAAGACCTCGCCAAGCTGGCCTGACCTGGAGCTGAGCGACGCCATCCGCCGCCGGCGGATGGTCCGGGCGTTCACCCAGCAACCGATCCCCCCTTCGGTCGTCGACGGGCTCGTCGACCTCGCCCGCCGCGCGCCGTCGGCCGGCCACAGCCAGGGCTGGGCCTTCGTGGTGCTGGCGGGCGTCGAGCAGACGGCCCGCTACTGGGACGTCACGCTGCCGCCCGAGCGTCGCTCGTCGTTCCGATGGCCCGGCCTGGTCGGAGCGCCGGTGCTCATCGTGTGCTTGGTCCGTCCCGACACCTGGGTCGAGCGCTACGCCGAGCCCGACAAGGCCAGCACCGGCCTGGGGGCCGCCGAGGAGGCGTGGCCGGTGCCCTACTGGTGGGTCGACGCCGGCGCGGCGGTGGAGCACCTCCTCCTCGGAGCGGTCGACGCCGGCCTGGGGGCCTGCTTCTTCGGCCTCTTCGACCACGAGGCGGCCGTGCTGGCCGCCCTCGGCGTGCCAGCCGGCTGGCGAGCGGTTGGCACCGTGGCCCTGGGCCACCCCGCCCCCGACGAACCCGGCCGCTCAGCCGACCGCGGTCGCCGGGACCTCGACGACGTGCTGCACCGCGGCGGCTGGTGACCAGTCCGCCATCGAGGCGTAGCGTCCCCGGGGTCGCCAGCGCCGGGAGGGTCGAGATGGGGAGCACCGGGTTCGCAGGCCGCTCGGTGATCGTGACCGGCGGCGCGTCGGGCATCGGCCGAGCCCTCGGCGCCGCCCTCGCGGGCCGGGGCGCCCACGTGGTGCTGGCGGATGTCGATGGCGACCGGGCGGCATCCCTCGCCGAGGAGCTGGCGAGCACGGCCAGTACCCAGGGTTCAGTGCGAGGTGTGGCGCTGGACGTGCGCCAACGAGCTGCGGTGGCAGCCCTGGTCGACGAGGTCGCTGACCGCCACGGAGGCCTCGACCTGATGGTCAACAACGCTGGCATCGCCCTCGGTGGCCGGTCGCACCAGATCCCGCCGGAGCACTGGGACCGGATCATCGACGTGAACCTCCGTGGCGTGGTCCACGGCGTCGAGGCGGCCTACCCCCGCATGGTCAGCCAGCGCCACGGTCACATCGTCAACGTGGCCTCGATGGCCGGCCTCGCCCCCACGCCCATGACGCTGGCCTACAGCACCACCAAGCACGCCGTGGTCGGTCTCAGCACCACGCTGCGCCCCGAGGCCGCCCTCCGGGGCGTGCGGGTCACCGTGGTGTGCCCGGGTCCCATCGAGACCCCCATCCTCGACAAGGCGGTGCCCGACGACCTCCCGCCCCAGCCGGAGGGCACCCTCACGTCCCGCCAGTTCCTCGACATGATGCGCATGCGACCGATGCCGGCGGACCGGTTCGCCGAGCAGGCCCTGCGCGGCATCGAGCGCAACAAGGCCATCGTGATCGTCCCCCGCAGCGGCCAGGGCCTCTGGTACCTCCAGCGCCTGTCGCCCGCCGCCGTCAGCGCCGTGGGCCGCCTGCTCGTCCGTCGCATCGAGCGGACGCTGCCGCCACGCTGACCTCTCGGGGCCAGACGCAAGCCCGCCTGCAAACGTGTCCCAGAACGGGCACTAATCCCCGCTTCTGTGTGCGCTGACAACCGGTATGCAGTGCTCAGCGCACACAGATCCGGGAATTCGGCCGTCCCACTCCTGCCGATAGGCCCGCACCGAGCACGTGATCCGTTCCGGGTGCCCAGCCGCCAGCTCGCCCGGATGATCAGGTGCCCAGGACGAGGCGTGTGACGGTGAGATCCTTCACTTGGACCATCAGCGCCGTCATACCGCCTTCGCTGCCCTTGCTGTGGATCTCGCCTCGACTGATGTAGCCCGCCTGACCTGGCGACAAGGTGGAGCGTTCGCCGTCTTCTCCGGCAACCCAGCCAGAGCCGACGGTGGGTAAGAAGAGCTGTCCGAAGCCCGCTCTGTGGGGCCCGATGAAGCCGCCCGGGTCGAACGTGATGGAGTAGATGTGGGCTTCCCCTTGGCCATCGGCGACGGCGATGCTCGCAGCACCCGCACTGCCGAACGCGACGATCGGCGTGAAGATCTCATGGCTCAGGTTGACGACTCTCACGCCGCCCATGTTCCTCGAATGACCACGTCTGTGTACCGAGAAATCGGCCCGAGGCCATTGACACGTCCTGAGGTGCCGATCTTCGATGACGCTGAGCCGCCCATCACGCCCTCGAGCCGGTTGGATGACCAGCGGAGCCCACCCAGCAGGGTGTCCCATCCGTGCCGGAGTGGGACGAGCTGATGATCCGGGTCGGGGGCCCGGGCGCGGCGATGGGG
>JBPPMN010000308.1:0-8749 GCA_051306055.1 Acidimicrobiales bacterium | reverse complement strand
GCGGAGCGTCGCGCTGCCCCGGCGCAGCAGGTCGACCGTGGCGGCAAAGGTCTCGCCGTCGGCGAGGGCCCCGAGCTGGGCGACGCCGAGGGCGAAGGAGATCCACACCCACGTCGAGCTCTCGGGATCGGCATCCGGGCCGGTCGACGAGGGTTCGGCGGCCAGCTCGCGGAGGATGTCCACGACCGGGAACTGTGCGCTGCCCTGGAAGATCTGGCGGAGCTCGGGGTGACGCCGCACCTCGACGTACATCGACGCCAGGAACTCGACGTAGCTCGGATCCGCAGCGCGGAGGGCTTCGATGGCGTCGAGCAGCGCTCGCGGCAGCGGAGGCTCGGCACCCCCGCCCCTGGCGGACCGCTGCAGCTCGACGACGAGCAGGTCCTGCACCTCGGTGAACACGGCGGTGAAGAGCCGGGCCTTGGACCCGAAGTGGTTGTAGATCGCCGTGTGGGCGAGGCCTGCCGCCGCGGCGACCGTCTTGTTGGACGTTGCGGCATAGCCGTGGGCGGCGAACTGCCGGCGGGCGGCCGCGAGGAGCGCCGCGACCGTCTCGTCGGAGGATGCGTTCGCAGGGCGACCCGGCCGCCGCCTCGTCCGCTCGGGCGATGGCCGGTCGGCCTCGGCAACCTCAGCGCGTCGGTCGCCGGTCATTGGTTCCGGAACGCCGTGTCGACCTGGTGGGCGAGATCGGCGAGGGCCGCGCCACCGTCGGCCTCGACCACCAGGCGCTCCAGGGTGCCGCTGAAGGCGACGGTCGGGTCGTAGCCGTCGTAGACGGGCAGCGGCCGTCCGACCCCGGCCAGCAGCGACGCCGCCGAGCTGGGGGTCCACAGCCCCGGCCACTCGTGCGGCAGCTCCCCCCGGCCGAGCACCTCCCCATCGGCGAGGACGGCGAGCGCCATCCCGCCGTCGATGGGTCGGCCGAGCACCTCCAACGTGGTGGCTCCGACCGCCACGGGGACGGCCAGCTCGGTGAGGTGCTCGCTCACGAAGCTCACCGCGAACCGGATCTGCCCACCGGCCAGGTGCCACACCCAGCCGCCGTTGTAGTCGCCCTGCTCGGCCAGGACGCCGACGGCGCCGGCCTCGAGCGGCGCGCCGAGGTGGGCGGTGATCGTGAAGCCGTTGCCGAGCGCAGGGGTGTTGTCCTCGAAGACGCGCTCGCCGGGGCGCAGCTCGACGCGCGACGCCCCGGTCGGCCACGGCAGGAACAGGTGCGCGAGGCGGTCCATGACCCCATCGCTCAGGGGGAGGACGCCGTTGCGCTCGGCCTCCTCGAACCAGCGGGCGACCAAACGCTCGCGGATGTCGGGGTGCTCGTCGCCGACATCGTGGTTCTCGGCGGGATCCGTTCGGGTGTCGAACAGGTGCCAATGGTCCCGGTGGAAGTCGTCGCTCCCGGCGATGAGGTCGCGCTCGGCGTGGGTGAGCTGGTTGACGTGGTTGGTGACCACCTTCCAGCCGTCCTCGTACATGGCCCGGCTCCCCCAGCACTCGTAGTACTGGCTGGTCCTGGGGTCAGGAGCGGCCGCCGACTCGAGCATGGGGCGCAGGGTCACGCCGTCGAGGCTCATCTGCGCGACCCCGTCGAGCTGCCGCGGCGGGTCGATGTCGAGCAGGTCGAGCAACGTCGGCAGCACGTCGATGGCGTGGCAGTACTGGTGCCGGATCACGCCGGCGGCACCGAGCCCCCTCGGCCAGGAGATGACGAAGGGGTCGCGCACACCGCCTTCGAACGTGTACCGCTTGAACCGCCGGACGGGGGTGTTGCCGGCCTCGGCCCAGCCCCACGGGTAGTGGTTGTAGGTCCGTCGGCCGCCGAGCTCGTCGATCAGGCGGAGGTTCAGGGCCACGTCCTCGTCGCGTCCCTGAGCGAACCGGAACTCGCTCACCGATCCGTGGGGGCCCGCCTCGCCCGAGGCGCCGTTGTCGGACACCACGACCACGACGGTGCGCTCGCGCTCGCCCAGCTCGTCGAGCGCTCGAAGCACCCGCCCGATCTGTGCGTCGGCGTGGGTGAGGAAGCCGGCGTAGACCTCCATCATGCGGGCGTACAGGCGCCGGTGCTCAGGGTCGAGGCCGTCCCATTCGGGGACGTGGTCCGATGGGGTCGGCAGCTCCGTGCCCGGCTCGACGATGCCGAGCTCCATCTGGCGGACGAGGGTCGCTCGCCGCCACGCATCCCAACCGGCGTCGAAGCGGCCCGCGTAGGCGTCGCTCCACTCTGGGCTCACCTGGTGCGGGGCGTGGGTGGCCCCGAGGGCCAACCAGGCCAGGAAGGGGCGCTCCGGCTGGTTGCGCCGCAGCTCGCGCAACCGGGCGATGGTCTCGTCGGCGAGGTCCTCGGTGAGGTGGTAGCCCTCGTCCGGCGTGCGAGGAGGGTCGACGTAGGTGTTGTCCCGCACCAGCTCGGGCGCCCAGTGGTTGGCGTCGCCGCCGAGGAACCCGTAGTAGTGCTCGAAGCCCTTGCCGAGGGGCCACGACTCGAACGGACCCGACGGAGACCGCTCGTCCCTCGGGGTCAGGTGCCACTTGCCGATGGCGAAGGTGGCATAGCCCTCGGCCCGCAGGACCTGCGCCAGCGTGCCGGCCTCACGGGGGATGCGCGCCGTGTAGCCGGGGAAGCCCATCGGCAGGTCGGGCAGCATCCCCATCCCGACTCGGTGGTGGTTGCGCCCGGTCAGCAGGCAGGCACGGGTCGGCGAGCACACGGCAGTGGTGTGGAAGTTCGTGAGCCGGACCCCGGTTGCGGCCAGCCCGTCGATGGCCGGGGTCTCGATGTCGGAGCCGTAGCAGCCGAGCTGGGCGAAGCCGGTGTCGTCGAGCACCACCACGACGACGTTGGGTGCACCCGTCCGGAAGGGACGGGTCGCACCAGCAGAGGTGGACTCCGACGCCGTCAGGGCCGATGCCGCCGGGCGCCGCGCCCTGTCGTCCGAACCAACCATCCCATCCCCCTGCGGCGTCGAAAGTACCGAGCGATACCTTTGTGGGAGTCTGCCGACGGCGGTCGGTGCCGTCAACCTGCCCGAAGCGCCTCCGGCAGGATTCGAACCTGCGACCGTCGGATTAGAAGTCCCGCACCGCCCGTAATCGCTGGTGGCAGCACGTAACGCGGGGTCGGCGTTTCCCCTGGTCAGGCGGGTGCCGGCGCTACAGGGTGAGACGCGCTGGCACGGCCGCGAGGGGACCGCGCCGGGACTCGTGTGACCAATCCGTGACCAGCGGGCTCGCGTGACGTGGCCGTCATGGCGCCGGCTGTGCCACCGTGCGCCCGGTGGCGCGTGCCCATCGCTCGACGTCGGGCCAGGACCAGAAAGGTGCCCCTCTCCGGCAGAACAGGGTCACCGTCCGACTCACACGAGTGCGACCACGACCAGCATGGTCCCGACGATCGCGTTCCACCCGGCGAAGAACAGTCCGGACCCCTGCTCCGAAACGAATGGCCACCCACGATCCCAGTCCTGGCGGCCCGTGGCGATTCTCCATTGGGTGACCGCTGAGGCCCACGCGATCACGCCGAGCAGCAGAGGGAACCAGCGCATGATGCGCCCCACACTGCCCGCTTCGCCCACCGCTGCGTTGCATCCCGGCAGTTATGCGTCGCGAGAACGGACTCGCTCCAACTCGGCTCTCACTCGTTCCAGGTTGGCGACGACGCGGCTCGACCGAACGGCACCGCCCCCGTAGGGAAGCGGGACCTGCACCATGGTTCCGTTCCGCAGCAACACAAAGAGCCCCGGCCCTCGTCCCGACCATCGTTGCGCGAGCACCCGGAAGGACTCGATGTCGGCCCATGCGTAGCGCTGAGTCCGGAAGCCTCCGTTGAGGATCAACCCGGTGCTCCCAGCCTCAACCCGCATCCGCAATGGCGTAACTCCCAGCACGACTACGCCTACGCCGAAGAGACTCATCCCCAGCTCCCCGGCGAACGGCCCTGCCACGACGAAGCATGCACCCGCGACAATGGCGGCCCAACCCATAAGCACGAGGGAGCGGGGCGCACGCAACACGACGGTGGAGGCGGGAGCAACCTCAGTCACGGGCACACTCTGCCCGCGATCCCCGCTCGATGTGTCGATGTCCGGCAGATCTGCCGTCTAGCGGTAGGTGGTCATCGGAAACCACACGCCGCGCTCGTTCGGCGGCAGCATGTTCGGCAACACATGCCCCGCATCGAGGGTTGAGACGTCGACGTCCTCCGTCACGGACGACGGTGCTGGCACCGTCGAGCCGATTCTCTCGGCGACGAGATCCAGAGCATCGTCCAGATCGAACGCCGTCACGCCGCACCCGTGGCCAAGTTCCACGGGCGTCTGTTCGCTCTCGAACGTCAACCAGTAGCGCCGCAGCGGCATGACTCATAGTGCCCGCTAAGGGGCAACGGTGCGAGTGCCTTGCCGTTGCCGTAGGGCGTCCCTCAGAGCCCTCAGTACCTCGTCGGCGTCCTCGCGGCTCAAGCCGGGCGCCTGGGGCGACAGCATGGCGATCGAGCGGCGCAGGCCTTCGACGCCTTCCGGGGTGTCGAGGGTATGGGCGGGGATCACTCTCGGAGCATCGTCGGAGGGTGTGACAGGTCCCGATCGTCACGCTCGGTGCGTACTGTCGGGCGACACGACAAACAGGGGGACCGAGATGGCGCTAGATGGACACCCGTGGCTAACCGAGGAGCTCGACCTGCAGCGGGCCGAGCAGAGGCGCTGGCTGGCTGGCTTGCCGGATGCGCCCATGATGTCCGCAACAGTCCCGGAGGTGGCGGTGGTTGATGTCGACCCGTCGTTCCTCGAGCGCCTACTGCGCTCAGAGGCGTCAGCAGTCGTCAATGGGCTGGAGGCAAGCGGCGTCAGCTACTCCGACACGGAAGCGGCCGCAGCGGCGGTGCTGGCCGAATGGGCGTCGAAGACGGCGGACCTCCTCGGTCGCCGATTCGACGTAGGCACGGTGGAGTCGGGCTTGGCGGCGCTGGATGACCAATCCAAGAAGCTGCGCAAGGCGGCGTTGGCCAGGATCACGGAAGAGGACTGGGCTCGGCACTTGTACGCGGTGTACCTGCTCGTGTGGGCTGACGATCTGGCAGCCGACTACACGGACTCGCGCGTAGCAGCTCGGCGCAGCCAGGGTTAGGCGACGGAGCGCCGCATCGCTCGCCTCGTGGCCTTGGAGCCGCCGGCCCAGATGCCGTCGATCGACGGATCGGCCAGGGCGTAGTCGCGGCACTCCTGCCGCACGGGGCAGCCGTCACAGGCGGCGATTGCGTCGGCATTGGATTCGCTGCGGGCCGGGAACCACTTGTCTGGCCCCTGGCCCCTACAGACCGCACGGGAGTGCCAGGCGGGCCGTTGGATGGCTTCTAGAAGCTCGTGGAGGGCGTCGAAAAGGTCTGCCGGATCTCCCCGGTACTCGACCGTGTCGGGATCGGAGCTGGTGTCGACGGGGAGCCAGGGCATCGCATCCTCCAAGCAGGGGTGAGGCGGCGCCCTCCCGGTGGCTCACACCGGAAGGGCGCCGTACCTCGGGGGCGGGCTGTCGGTGTCATGCGGGCATGGACGACCCGACACCTCGGCCCTGGTCCCTCCGGATGGCTCGCCGCCCACGTCAATGGAGCGAGCCACCAGGGGAGGGACGTTCTCTAGGCGGTGACCGTGCGGCGCTTGCCGATGATCGACGCCGAGGTGAGTGCGGTCCCACCGGTGCAGGTGGCCACCACTCGCAGGTACTGGTTCTCGAGCTGGCCGCTGGAGAACTCGTACACCGCTGTGCCGCCGGTGTTGCCGACGGTGTTGATGGTTCCGACCGCGGTGTAGCCGTCAGCGAGGGCAGTGCCCTGCTGGAGGGTGGCCACGACTGTCCCCGAGGGGGTGGCGCCGATCGTCACAGCCAGGCGGGCGGAGGGTTCCCAGGCGGACCAGTCGACGCCGGTGGCGGTGACCGTGCCACCGGAGCCGATGACGGTGCCCATCTGGTAGGTCGATTCGACCTCGTGAGTGTGCTTCATGGTTGCTCCTAGGAGGCTCGGATGTCGGTGGCGATGGACACGGCACCGGGGTTGATGATGGCGAACCCGACCCGGCACTTGGCCCGGAGGGTGATGAGGTCCTGGTCGAACGCGAAGTCTCGGGAGACCTCGACTCGAGCGGACAGGCGCTCGCCGATGACGAGCTGCGAACCGTCGATCAGGCCGGCCCACGAGCCGGCGCCGGCGCCCTCGGTGAGGGTGATCTGGTTGCTGCGCCGCACCGGGTAGCCCAGGAGCGTGCGGGCGCCCTGCTGGGGGTCGGCCTGTAGGAGGGTCGTCTTGTCCGACGCGAGGCCGGTGACGATCTTCCCGAGGACGAACCACGAGCGGGGGTGCATGAGCCACTGGGCGTTGTCGGTGTCGGCGTTGGCGGCGGCCAGCTCGTACTCGACCTCGCGGAACTCATCGAAGTCCGCCGGGACGCCATCGACCGCGGTGGTGTTGATGCCGGGCCAGTTGCGGATGCCGACGAGGCCGGGACCGGAGCCGGTGCCTTCGAGCAGCTCGTGGTCGACCTTGAGGGCCAGCTCCGAGAGCATGTTCGATGCCAGGACGTCGAGGGCGTCAGCGCTGAAGTCCTGCTCGAGCTCTTCGGAGAGCTGGGTGAGAACGCCGAACTTCACGGCCGTGAGGGTCACGGTGTCGAGGTCGGGGTCGTTGGAGTCGAACGCCTGGGCCTCGACCACGCCGGTGGCCTCAGACTCGCCGATGCGCGGGTAGCGCAGGGTGTCCGATGCCATCGGGACGGTGCGGACGCCGGGGAGGCTCATCACGACGGAGCGGGCTCGCAGCGTGCGCTGCACGTCACCCATCTCGATCGGGACAGCACCGCCCCAGGCGCCGGACTCGACGAGGTTGCGGACCTCGAGCGGCACCGACGCCGAGGCGGACCGGCCGGACCGGACCTCCTCGATGGCCTTGGCCAGCGTGGCGCCCACCGAGGTGGAGTCACTCTGGCCGGTGGTGGCGGGACCGAAGACGCCGGGGAGAGCGTTGCGGAGCGCAGCGCTCTCGCTCTCGCGGCGCTCCTGGTCGGCCCGCTGCTGGGCGAAGTTGGCCGCGACGACCTCCTCGCGCCCATCGATGACGCTCAGGATCTTGTTGGCGGCTTCGACCGCCCGGGCCTCGCTGGCCAGGAGATCGCTACGGCCCTCGGCCTTGGCGGTGGCGTGCACCTCCATGACGGAGTTGACGACCGTCTGGCGCAAGGCCTCGAGCGAGCTGTCGTAGATGCCGGCCTTGATGTCGGTCGGGTCGGGGGTCGCAGTCAGCGACCGATGGGAAGTTCTCACTGTGTGCTCCTAGATGTAGGACGCGGAAAGGGACTCGGACCTTGGGAGGCGCTTCCCGGTGCGGAGCACTCACGGGGGCCAGAAGGACCGTCAACCTGTCGAGCCGGCGGAGCCTGCACTCGATCGCGTCCCAGCGGAGCTGAAGACACCACCAGCGTAGTCCCGCCGAAACTATCGACACAAGGGATGCCAGTTTTCGACTCCTGGCAGCCCGTCCTAGAGCCCGAGTCTTCATTTACACACTCTCGTGAGGTCCGGGTCGGACCCCCCCTTTTGGTGGGGAGAGAAATGGAAATGTGCCGGGTCTTCCGGGGTGCTCGGTCTCTAAAAACGGCGGCGCTCATTGGGCTGGCCGGCCTTGCGGGTGCTGTGCTGGACAGTCGGGTCCGCACCACGACAGCGGGCCGTGGATGTTGCTCGGGTGTTCCCATGGTCGGGTAGCTCCGGGCCACCTCGAGACGGGGGTGGGGGTGGGTTCCCCCCGGTGGGCTCGTGCCCTGGTGGCCACCCTCGTGTTGCGCTGAGAGGTGTTGCAGCTCACGCAGGCGGCCCTGAGGTTGTCAGGATCGAACCAGCTCCCTCCGTCCCGCCAGTCGACGATGTGATCGACAGCGGTGGCCTTGATCCGGCACTTGGCGAGGTTGATCTGGCAGCGGTGGGCATCCCGCTCGAGGATGCGGAGCCGGGTCGGCTTCCAGTCGGGGTGTGCGTACGGGGTGCTCACGGGAGTAGCTCCCAGATCCCGGTGGCGAGTGCGATGTCCTCGGCTTCCCGGTCGTACAGCGTCCCGGGTGCCAATCGGAGGCTGACGTCGTAGTGGAGGTGGCCGCGCTTGGCGATGACGTAGCCGGTGCCCGCGATGGTCAGGGTGACGATGAGGTGGCCGTGGCCCTCGATGACCTGGCGCTGTCGGACGCGCCTGGGGCGGCTCACCACCACGTCGTCGGGCGTTGGGGGTGCTGTCCCCCACGACCCGTAAGTGCCGATGCCGCCGTAGGTCTGACCGGTGGGTCCGCCGTAGGTCGCGACGGTCATCGGTCATCGTCCCGGTCGGCGTCCTCGTCGGGTGCGGCGAGGGGCGTTGGGATCCCGGATCGGATGACGAGGCGCCCTGATCGGAGGGTGATCGTGATCAGGCCGGCGCCCTGGAGGCGAGGAGTGGGTTCGCTCATCGGAGGTCCTTCTCGAGCTGGTCGAGCAGCTCGGTCTGTTCAGTGTCGAGGTCGACGATCTGGGCGTAGATGGCGAACCACACCGGAGCGAGGGGATCACTGCCGTCGCTGTCGCTGTTGACCTTGTTGCGTGCGGCGATCATCAGTCCGCGCCGGTTTGCGTAGTCGAGGGGCAGGAGTGCTTCGCGGAGGTAGTTCAGGGAGCTCATTGGGGGTGCCTTTCGCGGGCTTCGATGGGGGCTGTTTGGGGCAGGGGCCGGGACCGG
>JBPPMN010000292.1:0-7144 GCA_051306055.1 Acidimicrobiales bacterium | reverse complement strand
ACCGTGCACCGTCCCCGGCGGGCCCTCGTACACGGCCCCGAACGTCACCCGGCCGACGACGGAGCTCTCCCCGAACTCGAGGGGGATCGGCGGGGCCATCGGGTTGGCCAGGCCGATCATCGGGCTGTGGTCGAAGAAGGTGGCGAAGTCACCGCCACCGGAGAGGGCGGCCTCGCCCATGCCCTCGTACATGCTGCGGGGGCGGTCCTGGCGGAAGCGGGCCGCGAGGCCCTCGAGCTCCTCGGCCACGGCGGCGAGATCCTCGGGCGGGACCTCGGTGCCGACCATGTCGGCGATGAGGTCGCGGTTGGCCGCGGCGATGCGGCGCAGCGCCTCCCGGCGCGGTGAGATCTCGGCGTCGGACTGGGCCGCGGCGCGGGGCGAGGTCACGAGGGGGGTCTGGTCGTCGCTCATGGCGTCCCTTCGACGTCGATGTACACGGGAGCGTGGTCGCTCGGCTTGGTGCCCTTCCGGGCGTCGCGATCCATGACCGCGGCGGTGACCGCCTCGGCCACGGGGGCGGTGGCGAGGAGCAGGTCGATGCGCATGCCCAGGCCCTTGTGGAAGTTGCCCGCCCGGTAGTCCCAGTAGGTGAAGTGGCCGGGCTCGGGGTGGAGTCGGCGGTACGTGTCGTGCAGGCCCCAGCCCTCGAGCTCGGCGAGGGCGGCCCGCTCGGGCTCGCTGACGTGGGTCGAGCCGATGAAGACCTCGGGGTCCCAGACGTCGAGGTCGGTCGGGGCGATGTTGAAGTCGCCGGCCACGACGACCGGGTCGGTGGGCGCGTGGCGGGCCGCCAGGTGGGCCCGGAGCCGCGCCAACCAGGCGAGCTTGTACTGGTAGTGCTCGTGGTCGAGGGCACGCCCGTTGGGCACGTAGACGCTCGCCACGCGCACGCCACCGCACGTCGCCCACACGATGCGGGCGTCGGGGTCGGGCTCGCCGTCGTCGGTCCAGCCCGGTACGGGGTCCGCGAGGCCGACGCGGCTGAGGATGGCCACCCCGTTCCACCGCCCCTCCCCGTGGTGCACCGACTCGTAGCCCAGGCCGTGGAAGGCCAGGGCGGGGAACGCGGGGTCGGCCAGCTTCGTCTCCTGCAGGCACAGCACGTCCGGGCGGGCGTCGGCCAGCCACGCCTCGACGCGCGGCATGCGGGCCTTCAGCGAGTTGACGTTCCAGGTGGCGATGCGCACCCGGTCGACCCTAGGGGCCGCGGGGTTGTGACCGATCCGCCGTGATCGTTCGCGGTGCGAGGGGCCGGTGGGACCGGCCCCCGCGCGCACCCTCGTCTGCGAGGTGATCAGGGGCGCGTGTTCGCGGCCACCTTCTTCGCCGGAGCCTTCTTGGCCGCGGCCTTCTTGGCCGGAGCCTTCTTCGCCGCGGCCTTCTTGGCCGGAGCCTTCTTGGCCGGAGCCTTCTTGGCCGGAGCCTTCTTCGCCGGAGCCGTCTTCTTGGCGGTCGCCTTCTTGGCCGGCGGGGCCAGGCGACGATCGATCTCGTCGAGCAGGCTGCGGCGACGGCCCAGCTCGAGCTCGCGGTCGCGCACCTGGGCCAGCTCCGCGGGGTCGAGCTCGTCGAGCAGCGGACGGATCTGGGCAGCCGAGAGCGACTCGTAGTCGTCGATGGGGAACCAGTCGTCGTCGGTGTCGCGCCACTCCGCCACCTCGTCGACCGGGGCCGCCGACGGGGCCGCCGCCGCGGTGACGGGCGCGGTGGCGATCGATCCGCCGCGCAGCTCCTCGAGCTTGTCGAGGATGGCCGAGCGGTTCTTGGTGGAGCGCTCGCGCTCCGCCACAACGTCGATCTCGTCGGTGTAGAGCTGCGGGAGCAGCGGGAGGATCTGCCCGACCGTGAGGTCGTCGTAGTCGGCGATGGGGAAGTCGACCTCCTCGCCCTCGGCGTCGTCGGCCGACCACGCATCCTGGTCGGAGGCGAGCCACTCGCCGCCGCTCGGCGTCGAGGCGGCCGGCGCCTCGGGGGCGGCCGGGGCCGCCGCCCCGACGGGAGCGAGGGCGGGCTCCGGGTCGGGCTCGGGCAGCGGCTCGGCCACCCGGCCGCCCACCTCGGGCGTGGACCTGTTCAGGCGCAGCGCGATCATCAGCACGATGGCCGCAGCCACGCTGCTGCCGATCGAGATGTAGATGAGGGTGAGGCCGTCGTCGTTCAGCAAGCCGAGGACCAACAAGACAGTGGCCACCAAGACGAGAGCGAAGCTCAACAGCACCAGCACGACAGGATCACCTTCCCCTTAGGGTCCGAAGGAGCGCTCATCCTAGGCATTCAGCACCACCAGGGGTCGAATGCCCCAGAACGCCGCGGTCAGGACGGAGGTTCAGCGGCGACGGCCGAAGCGCGTGCGCCCTGCGTCGCCCCCACCGTCGAACAGGTCGTCGGGCTCACCGCCGTCGTCGCGATCCTCCCGCGGGCCGAGGGGCGAGTCGTCGGTCATGGCCTTGCGCAGCTCTGCGAGGTAGGCGTCGTCGTCGGCGTCGCGCTCGGCCAGGACGTCGACCGGCTCGGTGGGCGGATCGTCGGGGGCATCGGCGTAGGCCGGTGACGGCGGCGGCGGTTCGTTGTCGGCCGCCTCCGGCGCGGCCTCCGCCTCGGGCTCCCAACCACTGTCGCTGGCCACGAGGGGGGCCGTGCGCACGGGCGGCGACGGGGCCGGTTCGGCGGGCGGAGCGAGGTCGGGCACCGACACGTCGCTGAGCGACGGCGGCGGCACCTCCCCCAGAGAGCTCGGGTCGTCGACGATCCGCTGCAGGTCGCGCAGGCTGTCGCGGAGCCGGCTGCGCTGGTCGTCGAGGTGGCGGTCGAGCAGCTCGACATCGCCCTGCAGCTGGTCGCGCGCCGCCTCGAGCTCCTGCAGCTCTGCCAGCACGCGCGCCCGCGCCTCCTCCTGGGCCTGCCGTGCCTCGATCTCGGCCTCGGACCGGGCCCGAGCGGTGGCCTCCTGGGCGTCGGCCAGCATCCGGGCGGCCTGGTCCTGCGCCGACGAGAGGGTGCGGGCCGCCTGCTCCTCGGCCTCCTTGATGGCCGCGTCGGCCGTGCGCTGGGCCAGCACGAGGGTGCGCTTGAGGGTGTCGTCGGCGTCGCTGGTCTCCGACGCTCGAGCCGCGGCGGCCGCCGCTCGGCGCTCCGCCTCCTCGACCCGGGCCTCGGCCTGGTCGATGCGGGTCTTCGCTTCGAGGAGCTGCGCTTCCTTGCGCTCGAGGCCCACGGCCAGCCGCTCGAGGAAGTCGTCGACCTCCTGGGTGTTGTACCCCTTCTTGGCCTCGTGGAACGCGACGTCGTTCAGCAGCTGCGGGGTCAGGTCCATGCCGCCGATGGTAGCGGGGCGGCGCCGGCCATCGAGGACCCGCCGCCAGGCGTCACGACCGTGCGGCTCAACAGATGATGCGGATGCCGAACAGCACGATGAGCGGCGACAGGTCGAGAGCGGCCATGCCCATCCGCATGGGAGGGATGGCTCGGCGCAGCGGGCCGAGCACCGGCTCGGTGAGGTTGAACACCACGCTGTAGATGCTGGCCACCGCCGTGCCGGGGGTGACCCGGACCCACGACATGAGGACCCTGACGAAGATCAGCAGCGAGTAGATGTTGAGAAGGGTGCAGATCTGCTCCACGGACGCCGATCAGCCCTCGTGGTACCCGTGCTCCTGGAGGCGCCTGCGCTCCTCGGCGGACACCTCGACGTTGGTGGGGGTGAGCAGGAACACCTGGTTGGCCACCCGCTCCATCTGCCCGCCGACGCCGTAGCAGAGGCCCGACGCGAAGTCGATGATGCGGCGCGAGAGGTCGCGGTCGACGTTCTGCAGGTTGACGATGACGGGCTGGTTGACCTTCAGCTTGTCGGCCACCTCCTGCGCGTGGTTGAAGGAGGTGGGAGCGACGACGTGGGGCTTGGCCGACGACACCGGCTGGAGCGGGCGCACCACGGCGGTGCGGGGGCGGGCCGACGGGTCGCCGCCGTCGCCGGACGCCTGCGGGCGCACGGCGGGAGCGCCGATGGTGCGCACGGACCCCGATCCGCCGTTGGCCGTTTCGGGCTCGCGGTCGTGGTCGCGACCGGCCGGCGGCCCGGCCGGGTAGCGGCTCTGCGCCGCGGAGGGACGGGAGCGCTCGGGCGCGGGCTCGTCGACGACGTAGTCGTCGTCGTACTCGTCGTCGGGCCCCAGGCCCAGGTAGAGCATGGCCTTACGCCACATGAGACATCCTTCCTCCTCCGGCGAACACTACTGTCCCACGCCCGCCGCACCCATACGGGGACCGAAGAGGTCGGTGCCCACCCGCACCATGGTGGAGCCCTCGGCCACCGCCAGCTCGAGGTCGCCGCTCATCCCCATGGAGCGCTCCGGGAGCTCCAGCCCATCCGCCAGCTCCCGCACCTGGCGGAAGCCGGCCCGCACCTCTTCCTCGGTGCCGCGGGCACCGATGGCCATGAGCCCTCGCACCTCGAGGCCGAGGTCGCGGCAGCCCTCCACCACCGATGCCACCCGGGCGGGCGGGCAGCCGCCCTGCTGCTCGGCCCCGCTCACGTTGACCTGCACCAGCACCAGGGCTCCGGGCGCCCGCCGAGCGATCTCGCCGGCCAGCGACAGGCGGTCGACCGACTGCCACAGCGCCACGTGGGGTGCCAGGAGACGGACCTTGTTGCGCTGGAGCCCGCCGATGGCGTGCCACCGCACCCGCGCCTCGGGGCGGAGCTCGGCCAGCTCGTCGGCCTTGGCCACCAGCTCCTGCGCGTAGCTCTCGCCGAGGTCGAGGAGGCCCGCCGCCAGCGCGGCCTGCACCGCCTCGACGGGGTGCCCCTTGGTGACGGCGACCAGGCGCACGGCGTCAGGATCACCGCCGGCGTCGGCGATGCGCTCCCGCACGCGTGCCAGGGCGGCCACGAGGTCGGTGCTCACGGCTCGATCCAGGCGGTGGTGGCGAACCGCTCCGGATCCCGGCGGGCCCGGTGGCTGTACCAGCGCTGGTCACAGGCCGTGCAGCCGGAGTCGTCATCGAGCGCGACGCCGACCTCGCCCAGGGCCAGGGCCACGGCGGCGGGGAGGTCGACAGCCGGCGAGCCCCAGCTGGTGGTGGCGGCCACGGCGGGCCCGAACCGATCGAGCAGCAGGTCGCGCTCCGGGCCGACGAACTCGTAGCACCCCGGGCGGATGCACGGGCCCAGGTGGGCCACGGTGGGCGGGTCGCCCACCTCCGCCATGGCCGCCACCGTGCGCTCCAGCACGCCCTCGACCAGGCCGCGCCAGCCCGCGTGGGCCACGCCGACGGTTCGTTCCCCCAGCAGGACCACCGGCGCGCAGTCGGCGGTGAGCACGGTGAGCACGCAGCCCGGCTGGGCGGTGACGGCGGCGTCCGCCGCGGCCCCGGCGTGCTCACCCGGGCGCGTGACCACCACCACCTCGCGGCCATGCACCTGGCGCAGGGTGGTCCTGCGGCCGTGCCCGTCGTCGGCGACGCCGCGCTGGTCGCCGGCCGAGCGGCCGGTCCAGGCGAAGCGGATCGGGTGCAGCGCTACTTGAGGAACGACGGGACGTCGAAGTCGTCGTCGCCCTCGATGTCGAGGTCATCGTCGTCGTCGGCCTCGTCGTCGCCGAACACGCTACCGGCGCCCGACTCGACCGTGGCCGGCCGGCTGGTGTCGGGCTTGCCGTCGTCCCAGCGGTCGAACCCGGCGGCGATGACCGTGACGCGGACCTCATCGCCCATGTCGTCGTCGATGACCGTGCCGAAGATGATGTTGGCGTCGGGGTGGGCCACGCCGTGGATGACCTCGGCCGCTTCGTTGACCTCGTAGAGGCCCAGGTCGCTGCCACCGGCGATGGTGAGCAGGATGCCGCGAGCGCCCTCGATGGAGGCCTCGAGCAGCGGGCTCGAGATGGCGCCGCGGGCGGCGTTGAGGGCCCGGCCCTCGCCGCTGGCGTAGCCGATGCCCATCAGGGCGGAGCCGGCGTTGCTCATGATCATCTTCACGTCGGCGAAGTCGGTGTTGATGAGGCCGGGGGTGGTGATGAGGTCGGTGATGCCCTGCACGCCCTGCAGCAGCACCTCGTCGGCCATCTTGAAGGCGTTGAGCATCGAGGTCTTGTCGTTGGAGACGGTGATGAGCCGGTCGTTGGGGATGACGATGAGGGTGTCGACCTTCTCCTTCAGCCGCTGGATGCCCTGCTCGGCCTGCACCGAGCGGCGGCGGCCCTCGAAGGCGAACGGCCGGGTGACCACGCCGATGGTGAGGGCGCCCAGGCTCTTGGCGATCTCGGCCACCACCGGCGCGCCGCCGGTGCCGGTGCCGCCGCCCTTGCCGGCGGTGATGAACACCATGTCGGCGCCCTTGAGCACCTCTTCGATCTCCTCGCGGTGCTCCTCGGCGGCCTGGCGACCCACCTCGGGGTCGGAGCCGGCGCCGAGGCCGCGGGTGAGCTCGCGACCGATGTCGAGCTTCACATCGGCGTCGCTCATGAGCAGCGCCTGGGCGTCGGTGTTGATGGCGATGAACTCCACGCCCTTGAGCCCGGCATCGATCATGCGGTTGACGCCGTTGACGCCGCCACCGCCGATCCCGACGACCTTGATGACCGCCAGGTAGTTCTGCGGGTTGCCGACCATGGGTTGGGTTACCTCCATGCAGGTCCCCTGCCGACCCCGGAGGGCGATGCGGAGAGGGGACGGTGAACGATGAGCACAGCGAAAGGCCGGGGCTGCCACGTAGGCCCCGGCCTGAAGGTCGAGTGGAGGTGGAGGTGGCCCTCGACCTCTGGGATTGGTCGAGAGGCTACGAGCATCCCTCCTCTCGGGTCAACACCGGGCTGCCCGGTGAGCCGACGTCGAGCGAGCCCAGGCAGGCGAGGTCGACCTGGGCCAGCACCGTCTGCAGGGAGCGCACCTTGGCGTCGATCTGGGAGGGGTCGTCGAAGCGCACCTCACCTCCGGTGGCCAGGGTGCCGACGAGGTCGTCGACGCGCAGCTCACCGACGGCGCCGGGCACCACCTCGGCCAAGCGGGCGGCCAGGGGCAGCGCGGCCCGGGCGGCTGCCGGGAGCACGTCGCCGGGGCGCAGACCGTCGGCGACGCTCAGCCGCACCAGCCCGGCCGGGAGATCAGGCAGGTCGGCGGCCGCCGCCACCACCCGCCCCTCGAG
>JBPPMN010000266.1:0-7459 GCA_051306055.1 Acidimicrobiales bacterium | reverse complement strand
GACCTGCCCGACTACAAGCTCTGGGCCGAGGCCATGGGCTGCGTCGGCATGCGGGTGGAGTCGCCCGAGGAGGTGGAGTCGGCCATCCAGAAGGCCAACGAGATCGATGATCGCCCGGTGGTGATCGAGTTCCGCACCGACGCCTCGGAGAAGGTGTTCCCGATGGTGCCCGCCGGCAAGAGCAACGACCAGATCATCACCGACCCGGCCCTGGGGGAGGACATCGTCCAATGACCGCCACCACCAACGTCGACGACGGCATCAACCACCACATCCTCTCGGTGCTGGTGGAGAACAAGGCCGGCGTGCTGGCTCGCGTGGCGGGCCTGTTCGCCCGTCGCGGGTTCAACATCATCAGCCTCGCCGTGGCCCCCACCGAAGACGAGCGGCTCAGCCGCATCACCATCGCCGTCGACGTGGCCGCCACCCCGCTCGAGCAGATCACCAAGCAGCTGTTCAAGCTCATCAACGTGGTGAAGATCACCGAGCTCGACCCCCGCAACGCCGTGGAGCGCGAGCTGCTGCTGGTCACCGTGGAGGCGCCCGCCGCCAACCGGAGCCAGATCATCGAGCTGGTCGACGTGTTCGAGGGGCGCATCCTCAACGTCGGCCACGAGCGGCTCACCTTGTCCCTGGAGGGCCACCCCGACAAACTCGACGACTTCGAGGACCTGCTGCGGCCCTACGGCATCGCCGAGCTCCAGCGCACCGGGCGCGTCGCGCTGCCCAAGATCGACAACTCCAACGCCCGGCTCCGGCCGGTCCGAGCATCCTGAGGAAGAACCCCGATGGCCAACGTGTACTACGACAAGGACGCTGATCCGTCCCTCATCGCCGGCCGCAAGGTAGCCGTGATCGGCTACGGCTCGCAGGGCCATGCCCACGCGCTGAACCTGAAGGAGTCGGGGGTCGACGTGCGCGTCGGCCTGCGTGAGGGCTCCTCCTCGGTGGCCAAGGCCGAGGCGGCCGGGCTCAAGGTGCTGTCGGTGGCCGAGGCCACCGCCGAGGCCGACCTCATCATGCTCCTGGGCCCCGACACCGAGCAC
Organism: Acidimicrobiales bacterium; assembly: GCA_051306055.1. Classification (GTDB taxonomy): domain Bacteria; phylum Actinomycetota; class Acidimicrobiia; order Acidimicrobiales; family VFJN01; genus VFJN01. Next base: position 6,413 of record JBPPMN010000266.1, on the reverse strand, counting down.
AAGGCGATCTTCAACGACCACATCGCCCCCAACCTGAGCTCGGGCGACGCCCTGTTCGTGGGCCACGGCTTCTCCGTGCGCTTCGACCAGGTGGTGCCGCCGGCGGATGTCGATGTCGCCCTCGTGGCCCCCAAGGGCCCCGGCCACCTCGTGCGCCGCACCTACACCGAGGGCGGCGGCGTGCCCTGCCTCATCGCGGTGTCGCAGGACGCCACCGGCAAGGCCCGCGACCTGGCGCTGTCCTACGCCGCGGCCATCGGCGGCGCCCGCGCCGGCGTGCTCGAGACCACCTTCGAAGAGGAGACCGAGACCGACCTCTTCGGCGAGCAGGTGGTGCTCTGCGGCGGTCTCACGGCGCTGGTGCAGGCCGGCTTCGAGACCCTGGTCGAGGCCGGGTACCAGCCCGAGTCGGCCTACTTCGAGTGCCTCCACGAGCTGAAGCTCATCGTCGACCTCATGTACGAGCAGGGCATCGCCGGCATGCGCTACTCCATCTCCGACACCGCTGAGTACGGCGACCTCACCCGCGGCCCCCGGATCATCACCGACACGGTGAAGGCCGAGATGCGCAAGGTGCTCGACGAGATCCAGGACGGCCGCTTCGCCGCCGAGTGGGTCAAGGAGAGCGAGACCGGCCGCAGCAACTACAAGGCGCTGCAGCAGAAGGGCACGGAGCACCAGATCGAGCAGGTCGGTGAGCAGCTCCGGGCCATGATGCCGTGGATCTCCGAGGGCAAGCAGCGCGTCCAGGACATCAGCGGCGGCTGACCCGCCGCCATCCGCCCCGGCATCGGGCGCCGTAGGTAGGGCGTGAGACGCCCATCGATCCCCGAGTCCATCGTGGCCCTGGCCGCCGTCGCCCTGCTGGGTGGCGCCGCCTATGGCCTGGCCAGCGACGAGGAGGCCACCGTCGCCTCGTCAGGCGGCGCCGGCGGCGGTGAGGTCGCCGGCGGTACGTCCATCGACATCGTGGAGTTCTCGTTCTCGCCGGCGGAGCTCACCGTGGCGGTCGGCGACACCGTGACGTGGACCAACCTCGACGGCGCGGCCCACACGACCACGGCCAGCATGCCGGGCACCATCAGCTCCGGTGACCTGAAGACCGACGACACCTACGAGTACACCTTCGAAGCGGGCGGCTCGTTCGAGTACATCTGCGCCTACCACCCGTTCATGACCGGCACCATCACGGTGGAGGGCTGAGGTGGACCGTGGTCGGATCCTCCGCCTGGTGGGTGCGGTGCTGGTGCTGGCGGGCGGGGCCATCCACCTGAAGCTGCAGCTGGTCGACGACTACGGCCCGCTCGACATCCGCCGGGCCTTCGCCCTCAACGCGCTGGTGTCGGGGGCCGTGGCCCTCTACCTGGTGCTGCGCGACGACGTGGTGGGCCCGCTGGCCGGCATCGGGGTGAGCGTGGGCACGCTGATCGCGTTCACGCTGAGTCGCAACGGCGACGGCATCCTCGACTTCCGTGAGGTCGGCTGGAACCCGTCTCCCGAGGCCACGCTCACCGTGGCGGTGCAGGTGGCGGCCGTGCTGGTGCTGGCCGTCGCGGCGGCCCCGCAGCTGCGGGCGCTCGCTACATCGTCTCCGCGAAGCTGACGTCGCCCTCGCCGCGGAGCACGTTCTTCAGGAGCTTGCCGCTGGCGTTGCGAGGGAGCTTGTCGGCCTGCAGGGTGACGTAGGCGGGCACCTTGAAGGCGGCCAGCCCGTCGGCCACCCACTGCTTCACCTCCGCTTCGGTGAGCGAGGAGCCGTCTTCGAGCTGCACGACCGCCTTCACCTCCTCGCCCAGCTCCGGGTGGGGCACGCCGATGATGGCGGCGTCGACGATCTCCGGGTGGGTGACGAGGCGCTGCTCGATCTCGACGCAGTAGATGTTCTCCCCGCCCCGGATGATCATGTCCTTGGCCCGGTCGGTGATGTAAAGGAAGCCGTCGTCGTCGAGGTGGCCCACGTCGCCCGTGTGGAGCCAGCCGTCGGCGTCGATGGCCTCGGCGGTGGCCTCGGGCTTGTTCCAGTAGCCGGCCATGAGGATCGGGCCGGTGATGCACACCTCGCCGGTCTCGTTGGCGCCGAGGTCGTTGCCGGCCGCGTCGATGATCTTCACCTCCACCGTGGGGACGGGCGGCCCCACCGAGGTGGGCCGTTCGACGGCGTCCTGACCCGAGATCACAGTGGCCACCGAGGACGTCTCGGTGAGGCCGTAGGCGTTCGACGTGCTCGACACGTTGGGGAACGTCTCGCGGATCATGCGCTGCAGCTCGTCGGCTGACGGCGATCCACCGAAGGCCACGCTCCTCACCGAGGAGGTGTCGTACTCGTGGCGGTCGGGGTGCTCGCACACCCGCCAGACCATCGTGGGCACCGTCGCCCACACCGTGACGCCGTGCTCCTGGATGAGCTCCAGCGCCGTCTCGGGGGTGAAGCGACCGACCGGCATCACCAGCTTCAGCCCGGCCAGCAGGCCCACGACCAGGGTGGAGTGGCAGCCCGACACGTGGAACAGCGGCGAGGTGAACAGCGACACGTTCTGGCTGCCGCCATCGGGGAGCGCTCCGCCGCCGGTCATCGAGCCGGCCACCGCGTTGTACATGGTGTTCTGGAGGTTGGCGATCATGCTCCGATGGGTGGAGATGGCGCCCTTCGGTCGACCGGTGGTGCCTGATGTGTAGAAGATCACCGCGTGGTCGTCCTCGGCGATCTCCTGCTCCACGAAGGTGTCGGTGGGGGAGGCGGTGAGCTCGTCGAAGGTGTGCAGGCGGGGATCGCCGGCCATGCCGACGTCGGCTGGTGCGCAATCGATGAGGAAGACGTGCTCCAGGTCGGGTGCTTCGTCGAGCGAGCCGGCGATGCGCTCGAAGCGCTTGCGGTCGGCCACCAGCACCTTGGCTCCGGAGTCCTGCAGGCCGTACTCGATCTCGTCGGTGGTCCACCACCCGTTGAGGCCCACCAGGACCGCCCCCTGGGCGACGGTGGCCCAGAAGGTGAGGCACCACTCAGGGTTGTTCTGCGACAGCACGGCCACCCGGTCGCCCTTGGCGAGGCCGTAGGTGTCGCGCAGGGCGTGGCCCACGCCGTTGGCGGTGCGCACGAAGGTGCCGAAGCCGTAGGTGCGGTCGCCGTAGGAGATGAACGTCTGGTCGTCGCCGCGCAGCGCTCCCACCTCGAGCACCGAGCGCAGTGAGGGCATGCGGCTGGCGTACACCTGCATCTCACGGCCCAGCACGGTGTCGGTGGTGACCTCGAACATCCCCCCAGGTCCCGTGAGCTCGGCTCGGACCTCGGCACTGGTCGGCATCGGTTTCCCCCTGTGGTGTGACGGTCCCGGGAACCTATCCGACCCCCGACCGGCAAGATCTCTGGACACCACATATCCGAGATACCTAGTATCCGAGATGTGCGGATGAGCGACGGGGTCGAGTGGGCGGTCCACTGCTGCACAGTGCTGGCGGTGCTGCCCGAGGGCGAGGCCCTCCCTGCCGCTCGGCTGGCCGAGTTCCACGAGGTGCCTCCGGCCTACTTGGCCAAGCACCTGCAGGCCTTGGCGGCGGCAGGGGTCGCGCGGTCGGTGTCGGGGCCGAAGGGTGGGTATGCCCTGGCCCGGCCGGCGGCGGAGATCAGCCTGCTCGACATCGTGCTGGCGGTCGACGGCGAGGAGACGGCGTTTCGCTGCTCGGAGATCCGGCAGCGTGGGCCGGTCGCCCAGCCCGGGGAGCGCAAGTCCTACCCGAAGCCGTGCGGCATCGCTCGGGCGATGTGGCGGGCGGAGGAGGCCTGGCGAGAGGAGCTGGCCGCCACCAGCGTGGCCGACATCCTCACGGAGCTGATGGCCACCGTGCCCACAGCGCAGCTCCTCGCCGGGGCGGAGTGGATCCAAGCGGTGCAGATCAACAGGAGGAGACCGACATGAACGTGTTCGTTGCCGGAGCCACCGGGGTGCTGGGTCGGGCCACGGTGCCCCGCCTGGTCGCTGCCGGTCACGACGTGGTGGGCGTGGCCCGCACGGAGGCCAAGGCGGACCAGCTTCGAGCCCAGGGCGCTCGACCGGTCACCGTCGACCTCTTCGACCCCGTCGCCGTGCGGCGCTCCCTCGAGGGCTGCGATGCGGTGGTCCACATGGCCACCAGCATCCCAATGATGACCAGAGCCATGGGTCCCAAGGCCTGGGCCGAGAACGACCGGCTGCGCCGGGAAGGCACGCGCATCATGGCCGAGGCGGCCGCTGACGCCGGCGTGACCGTGTTCGTGAAGGAGACGGTGTGCTTCTTCTACCCCGATCGTGGAGACGAGCGGATCACGGAGGACGTGCCGACGGAGCGGGCCGCCTTCTCAGCCGCGACCCTCGACGCCGAAGACACGGTGGAAGGGTTCACCGCCTCTGGCCGTCGGGGCGTGGTGCTGCGCTTCGGGCTCTTCTACTCGGCCGACGCCCGGTCCACCGAGGAGAACCTCAAGATGGCCCGCTTCGGCCTGGGCCCGATGATCGGTCGGGCCGAGGCCTACCAGCCCTCGATCCACGTCGACGATGCGGCGGCCGCCGTGGTGGCTGCCCTCGATGCGCCGGCCGGCACCTACAACGTGGCCGACGAGCCGATCACGAAGCGCGAGTGGAACGACGCCTTCGCTGCTGCCTTCGGCACCCGTCGGCTCCGCTCCACCCCGAAGCTGGTCCTGGCCCTCGGCGGCAAGAAGGTGGGGGTTCTGGCCGCCAGCCGCCGGGTGTCGTCGGACCACTTCCGCCGGGCCACCGGCTGGGCGCCCACCTTCCCCGATGCCACCGTCGGCCTGGCCCACGTGGCTGCTCAGCAGCAGGCGGACGTCGCGTGACCCGGCTCCGGCAGGTCGCTCTGCTGGTCATCGCCGGTGGCAGCGCGACGGTCGGCCTCTGGGCCCAGGGCTTCCCCCGCTCCTTCTACGACGACTTCCCCGGCCTGGGTCGGATCTGGGTGGCCGTCGACGGCCCGTACAACGAGCACCTCGTGCGCGACGTCGGCGGCCTCAACCTGGGCTTGGCCCTGGTGGCCGTGGTCGCGCTCGTCACCGGGAGCGTGCTGGTGGCGCGGGTGGCCGGCGGCGCCGCCCTGCTCTTCGGCCTCCCGCACCTGCTGTACCACGCCACCCACCTCGACGGCTTCGACACCGGCGACGCGGCCGCGATGCTCGTGTCGCTCGCCGTCGCCGCCCTGGCCGGCCTCCTCGCCCTGGCCGCTCCGGCGGAACCGGAGACGTAACCGGAGAGCAGGTCGGGGTCGTGGCGGGGGTGTGGGGGGCAGAGGCTCCGCCGGAGCCCCCCACCCGCGAAGGTGCGGCTTGCCGTGCCTGAGCAGCTAGCCCTCAGCGCGGCCGGAGGCCGCACGACCAGCTCGCCGCAGGACGCCGAAGGCGGCCGAGGACGAAACGTCAGCGGAAGGTGGGGGCGACCTGCTCGATGATGGCGTCCATCCGCTCGAGCCGGGCGGCACCCCGGCCGAGCGTGAAGTCGGGGACGATGACCTCGTCGACGCCGACCGCCTGCCAGGCCGCCACGGCCTCGCTCACCTGCTCGGTGGTGCCGGCGATGGCGGCCCGTCCACCGGTGCTGTCGAGCAGCTGCGCCGCCTTGGCCTGGTCGTCGGTGAGGAACACCAGGGCCTGCGCCGACCGGCGGATCTCGCCCGGGTCGCGGCCGGCGGCCTCGCAGCGACGGGCCAGCACCTCAGCCCGCTCGGCGATGACCGGCGCCAGCCCCCACATGTTCCACTCATCGGCGTGGCGGGCCACCACGCCGAGCATGCGGTCGCCCTTGCCGCCGATGAGCAGCGGCAGGCGCTGCTGCACCGGCTTGGGCTCGGCCAGGGCGTCGGTCAGCTCGTAGTGCTCGCCGGCGACGGAGGTGGTGGGCTGGCGCAGCAGGCCGGTGATGGCCTGGCAGGCCTCCTCGAAGCGGGTGATCCGCTCGCCGGGCGGCGGAAGGCGGATGCCGTACTGCTCGTGCTCGTTCTGCTGCCAGCCGGCCCCGATGCCCAGCACCAGGCGTCCGCCGCTCACGTGGTCGACCGTGGCGGCCCACTTGGCCAGCACCGCCGGGTGCCGGTAGGTGTTGCCGAACACCAGGCTGCCGAGGCGGACCCGGTCGGTGATCCCGGCCAGTGCCGCCAGCACCGCGGTGGCCTCATGGGTGGGGGTCTCGGGGGCGCCGAAGCCGCCACCGTCGCCCATGAAGTGGTCGGCCACGTACACGCCGTCCCAGCCGGTGGCTTCTGCGTGCTGCGCCACCTCCAGCGTGTCCTGCCAGGTGGAGACGCCAGGCCAGATCGAGAATCGCATGGATCCGACCCTACCGAGGGCGACACCTCCTGGACCTGTGCGGCCAGTCAGCCGGGAGGCTGACTGGCGATCACAGGTTGGGGGGGCGCTAGGGGAGGAGGAG
>JBPPMN010000203.1:0-5868 GCA_051306055.1 Acidimicrobiales bacterium | reverse complement strand
TGGACGCCGGGGCGGGGGCCGAGGCGTGGGGGGCGGTCATGACTCCTCCAAGAGGGTGCCGAAGGCAAGGGTGCCGAAGGTGAGGTAGAGCAGGGCGAAGACCACGAGCAGCCCGCACCACGGCCAGCCGTCCGCGGCCACGCCCCCCAGGGCGGCCTCGAACGACTTGGTGGCGCCGATCAGCACCGGCGCCAGCACGGGCAGGAGCAGGATCGGGAGGAGCGTCTCACGGACGCGCAGGCCGGCGGCGAGCACGCCATACAGCGTGCCAGCGGCAGCCAGTCCCGCGGTCGCGGCCAGGCAGGTGGCCAGCAGGAGCGGGAAGCCGGTGACCTCGGGGCCGTAGAGCACCACGACCCCGATCCCGAGGACCACCTCGAGGGCAGCCAGCTGCAGGGCGATGGCGGTGGCCTTGCCGAGGAAGATGCCGGCGGGGTCGAGGCCCGACAGGCGCAGGGCGTCGCGCCCGCCGTCGGCCGCCTCCACCGTGAAGGCCCGCTGGATGGCCAGCAGCGCGCAGAACAGCACGGCGATCCAGAAAAGGCCGGAGCTGGCCCGTTCGAGGATCCCGCGATCAGGGTCGAGGGCCACGCCGAAGAGGAGCAGCATCAAGATGGCGAAGGGGGCCACCTGCTGGGTGGTCACCTGAGAGCGGAGCTCGATCCGGAGGTCCTTCCCGGCGATGAGGGCGGCGTCACGGAACAAGGGCCACCTCCTCCTTCGCGTCGGGGGCGGCGGGCCCGGTGTCGGTGGTGCCGCCCACGATGGTGACGACGCGGTCGGCCAGGGCCTCGGCCCGGTCGAGCTCGTGGGAGCTGAGCACCACGGTGGCCCCGGCGGCCACGGCCCGGCGGGCCAGGTCGTCGAGGAGGTCGCGGCCGGCCTGGTCGAGCCCGGCGTGGGGCTCGTCGAGCAGCCACAGCTCGGGACGTCGGGCGACCAGGCAGGCCAGGGACGTGCGGCGGCGCTGGCCGGCCGAGCAGCGGGCCACCGGCAGCGACCGCAAGCGCCCGTCGAGGCCGCAGGCCACCAGCGCGGCCTCCACGTCGGGCCCGTCGGCTCCGGCGGCCCGACCCCAGAAGCGCACGTTGTCGGCCACGGTGAGCTCGTCGTAGAGGCCGGTGGCATGGCCGAGCAGGCCGACCCGTCGGCGCAGGGCCCGGGCCTGGCGGCGGTCGGTGAGGTCGTGGCCCAGCACCGTGGCGGTGCCCCGGGCCACCGGGAGCAGACCGGCGCAGAGCCGCAGCAGCGTGGTCTTGCCGGCCCCGTTCGGCCCGCGCAGGAGCACGATCTCACCGGCAGCGACCTCCAGGTCGATCCCGGCCAGCGCTGGGAACCGGCCCAGGAGCGTCACCGCGCCGCGGAGCTGGACGACGGGTTCCATTGGCGTGGGCCAAGGCTACTGACGGCCCTCGGGCGCCACCAAGGCGGCCCAGCCTTGGCAGTAGCCTCACCGGCCATGCGGTTGGCCAGGTTCCTCGGCGCTCTCGGACGCACCCTCATCACGGCGGGGGTGCTGATCCTGCTGTTCGTGGCCTACCAGCTCTGGGGAACCGGGATCCGGGAGGCGCAGGCCCAGAACCGGCTGGGCGATGAGTTCGAGGAGCGGCTGGAGGAGGCGCGCGAGGCGGAGCCGCCCCCCACCAGCAGCACCAGCACGACCGCGCCCGGCGACGGGCCCACCACGACCACCACCGCACCCGAGCTGGCGCCGCCGATCGAGCCAGCGGCTGACGGCGAACCGACGGCCCAGATCCGGATCCCGAAGATCGGCCTCGACAAGACGGTGGTGGAAGGGGTGTCGCTGTCGAACCTCAAGGAGGGGCCTGGGCACTACCCCGAGACACCGCTGCCCGGCCAGGAGGGCAACGCGGCCATCGCCGGTCACCGCACCACCTACGGCGCGCCGTTCAACCGGATCGACGAGCTGGAGCCGGGCGACGAGATCATCGTGGAGACCGTGCAGGGCGAGTTCCGCTACGAGGTGACCGAGCAGCTGATCGTGCCACCGTCGGCCGTGGAGGTGCTGGAGGACAAGGGCGACGACCGCCTCACGCTCACCGCCTGCCACCCGAAGTACAGCGCCCGCCAGCGGATCATCGTGGTGGCCCAGCTGGCCCCCGACCAGGAGCCGGTGCCCTTCACGCCCCGTCGCGCCGAGGAGGGTCCCATCTCCACCCCCGCCTCGCTCGACGACATCGACGGCGAGGACCACAGCATCGTGCCCACCATCCTCCTCGGTCTGCTGTGCGCCGGGATCTGGCTGCTGGCCTGGCTGGTGGGCCGCCGCTGGCGCAAGTGGCCGTCGCTGGCCCTCGGGTTCCCGTTCTTCATGGTGGCGTTGTTCTTCTTCTTCGAGGAGTTCAGCCGCCTGCTGCCGTCGAGCTTCTGACGTGGACGCCGCCGACAACCCCGTCGAGTCGCTCAGCGCGGTGACGCTGGTGGTCACCGACATGGCGACCTCGGTGGCCTTCTACGAGGCGCTCGGGTTCCGTCGCCGCTACGGCGGACCCGCCGAGCCCTTCACCAGCTACGAGGTCGGGGCAGGGTTCCTGAACCTGCAGCTGGGCACCGACCGCGGCACCGGCATCTGGGGCCGGGCCATCTTCTGGGTGGACGACGTCGACGCCCTGCACGCCCGAGCGGTGGCGGCGGGCTTCCGACCCGAGATGCCGCCGGCGGATGCCGCGTGGGGCGAGCGCTACTTCCACCTGCGCGACCCCGACGGCCACGAGCTCAGCTTCGCCCGCCCCCTGGCCCGCTGACCGGCGCGGCCCGGTCGTCGATCAGCTCAGCACTCGATGGTGAGGGCGATGGAGTAGGGCTCGAGGAGCTCCATGTCGTCGACCTCGCCTTCGAAGGTCAAGGTGTCGCCGGCGACCTCGATGGCCCCGATCTCGTGGCGACGCTCCGCCGAGAGCGTGCGGTCCGTCGCCGGACCCCTGTCGAGCACCACCACGTCCCCGGCGAACTGGCTCTCCTCGCTGTAGCGCGACACGTCGACGCTGACCTCCTCGCCGGCGGCGTCGTTTCCGGAGGCCTGGGCGTTGAACTCGATGGTGCCGCCGCCGGCGGCGGCCTCTTGGGGCTGGAGGAAGCACAGGCTGCTGGTCAGCTCGATCGTCTCACCGTCGAGCTCCAGCGTGCCGCCGCCGCCCGGGCCCGAAGGACCCTGACCGGCCTCGCCCCCGGCGTCGCCGTCGTCGCCCGCCGACTGGCCGGCATCCTCGACCGCGGGAGCGCCGGAGTCGGTGGCGCCGTCATCGTCGTCGCTGCACGCGACCAGCCCGAACAAGAGGACCGGCGCCGCCGCTGCTCGCAGCAACAGGCGCAGAACCGGCGTCGACATCGTGCTCCACCTCGCGTCGTCAGGGTCGCCGGGCGCGGCGCTCACCGGTCCCGACGGTACGACGGCAGGCCCGAGTCGCCGCTACTCACCATGGCGTCGACGTCTACTCAATCGGCCGAGATCCAGACGGGCGAGCTGCGGGCCAGGGTCCTCAGTGCCCGAACGCCCAGGTCAGCATCAGCGGGAGCTCCTCCCGCCAGAACGCGCCACCGTGCTCGCCGTCGCGATCCACCATCGCGACATCTGCGCCTGCGTCGCGCCGCGCGTCGGCCCAGCGCCTGGCCCGTCATCGACATCGTCCTCCGCGGTCAGGACCGCTGGTCAGTGGCCGTGGAAGATGGGGCGGCGGCGCTCGCGGAAGGCGGCGATGCCCTCTTGGAGGTCCGCGCTGCCCCACGCCGCCTCCCAGGCCGCCTGCACGTCGGGGTCGTCGCCGCGGCCCACCGGCATCTCGAGGCGGTTGAGGGCCAGCTTCATCCCGGCCAGGGTGAGCGGGGCCAGGGCGGCGATCTCGTCGGCCCAGCCGAGGGCATCGTCGAGCTCACCCAGGCGCTGCACGAACCCGAGCCGCTCAGCGTCCTCGCCCGTCACCGTGTCGGCCCCGAGGAGCATGGCCCGGGTGGGTCCGGCGCCGGCGAGGAGCGAGAGCCGCTGGATCGTCCAGTGGTCGACCATGAGCCCGAGCTTGGCGGCGGGGATGCCGAAGCGGGCGGCGGGCGTGGCCACCCGGAGGTCGCAGGCCACCGCCAGCTGGGTGCCGGCGCCCAGCGCAGCGCCGTCGACCGCCGCGACCAGCGGCCGAGGGTCGTCGCGCAGGGCCGCCAGCACCTGGCGGAGCAGGTCGGTGAAACCGGCGTCCTCGACCCCTGACAGGTCGGCCCCCGCGCAGAAGTGGCCACCGGCCCCGGTGAGCACCAGCACGCGCGCCTCCGTGGCGCGGCCATGGGCGCCGAGCAGCTGCTCGAGGGCCTCGTGGTCGAGGGCGTTGCGGCGCTCGGGTCGGTCGATGGTGAGCACCGCCACCGGGCCGCGGTCGTCGAGATGGATCACGGGGCGAACCTATCCGTCCTAGGTTCTCGGTCACGACGAGCGAGGGGGGCTTCGTGGAGCTGCACGGGAAGCGGGTGCTGATCACCGGTGCGTCGAGGGGCATCGGCCGGTCGTTGGCCGCCGCCTTCGCCGAGGCCGGCGCGCACGTGGCGCTGGTGGCGCGCGATGGCGCAGCCCTGGAGTCGTTGGCCGCTGAGCTCGGGGGCAGCGCCCACCCAGCCGACCTCCTCGACCGGGAGCAGCTGGGCCGCCTGGTCCACCGGGTGGAGGACAGCATCGGGTCGATCGACGTGCTGGTGAACAACGCCGGGCTCGGCCACAACGGAGCCCACTGGGACCTCGACGCCGACCAGGTCGAGGCCCAGGTGCGACTCAACCTGATCGTCCCCCTCGAGCTCTCCCGCCAGGCCATCCCGCGGATGCTGCGGCGCGGCGGCGGGCACATCGTGAACGTCGCCTCGCTGGCCGCGCTGGCCTCTGTCCCTGGGATGACCACCTATGCGGCCACGAAGGCCGGGGTGGCCCACGGCAGCGCCGCGCTGCGCGACGAGCTCAAGGGCCTGCCGGTGGGGGTCACCACCGTGATGGTCGGCGGCGTCCCCACCGACATGCTGGCCCAGGGGGAGGCCTACGGACCGTTCCACAAGTCGTTCCAGCGCCTGCGCCGGATCCAGCTGGTGCCCGACACCGCCGCCGCCGACCTCGCCGCGGCGGTCGTGACCGGCGTGCGCAAGGGCACCCGCACCGTGTACCTGCCCCGCCGGGCGGCGCCGTTCGTGGGGCTGGTGGAGGCGCCGCGCAAGGTCGTGCACCTGGCGCTCACAGGCATCAAGCGTCGGGCCTGACCACGGCGCGGCGCCCGCCGCCTATGCTCAGGCGGTCCCGACGACCAGACGGCAAGGCGGATCCCCCGATATGTCACGCTCGTCCCGGCTTGCCGCGCTGGCGGTGCTGGCCATCTCCCTCACCGTGACCGGCTGCGCCGGCGGCGACGAGGTCACCGACGACGACGTGGCCGAGGATCTGTCCACCGAGCTCCAGGACGGCCCCACCGGGCTGAGCGCCGACGACGCCGACTGCATGGCAGAGAGCCTGGTGGAGCAGCTGGGGGCCGACGAGCTGGCCGACGTCGACTTCGCCGCCGACGCGCCGCCGGAGGCCGATCGTGAGGGCCTCGCGGCCGCAGTGCAGCAGGCGCTCGGCGACTGCGAGATCGACCTCAGCGCCGCCGCACCCTGACGACTCTCCGACCGACCCCGACCAACGAGGACCTTCGATGACCGACAGCACCCCGGGCTGGCAGCCCGATCCGAGCGGCAAGCACGACCACCGGTACTGGGACGGCAGCCAGTGGACCGACAACGTCTCCGACGGCGGCGTCGCCAGCACCGACCCCTACGACGCGGCCGGTGTCGCGGCCGACGCCGCCACCGTCGTCGACACGCCCGCCGGGGCCGCATCCGACCAGC
>JBPPMN010000201.1:0-16252 GCA_051306055.1 Acidimicrobiales bacterium | reverse complement strand
GGGGGGGGGGGGGGGGGGGTCGACTGACCGAAGTCGCCCGCCACGGTGCCCCGGGCGGCCTCGTCGACCTCGAAGTACTCCCGCTCCCGGAAGTTGAACCGGCCGGCCACCGCGTTGGCCGGGAACGACTGGATCTTGGTGTTGTAGCGCACGACGGAGTCGTTGTAGTACTGCCGCGCGTAGGCGATCCGGCCCTCGGTGCCGGTGAGCTCCTCCTGCAGGTTGAGGAAGTTCACGTTGGCCTTCAGGTCGGGGTAGGCCTCCGAGAGGGCGAACATCGACTTCAGGGCGCCGGTGATGAGGTTCTCCGCCTCGGCCTGGTCGTGGGGGCCCTGCGCAGCCATGGCCTGGTTGCGGGCCTGGATGACGCGCTCGAGGGTCTCCTTCTCGTGGGCGGCGTAGCCCTTCACCGTCTCGACCAGGTTGGGGATCAGGTCGTAGCGGCGCTTCAGCTGCACGTCGATCTGCGCCCAGGCGTTCTCGATGCGGTTCCGCAGGGAGACGAGACCGTTGTAGGTGATGATGACGTAGAGGGCGAGGACCGCCACGATCGCCAGGAGGATCCAGAGGAACACGAACACCGCTCCTTGCTCAGAGGTGACCCCACTCTAGGGGCGGTCTGGGTCAGCGGTGGCAGAGCTCGGAGTAGATCTCGACGTAGCGCTCGGCGAGGTGGGCCATCGAGAGCTCGTCGGCCCGCCGGCGGCCCCCCTCGACGAGCTCGGCTCGCAGCTGCTCGTCGTCGAGCACGCGCCGCAGCGCCTTGGCCAGCGCCTCGGGATCGCCCACTGGCGCCAGCAGCGCGTCGACGCCATCGGTGGCGACGTTGTGGTGACCCTCGAGATCGGACGCCACCAGCGCGCACCCGGCGGCCATGGCCTCGAGGAGGACCATCCCGAACGACTCGCCGCGCACCGACGGCGAGCAGTACACGGTGGCGCCCCGCATGCGGGCCTCCCGCTCGTCGTCGCTGATGCGACCCAGCCACTCGATCCGGTCGTCGTGGGCGTAGCGCTGGCGGAGCTCGGCGCTCTGCGGGCCGTCCCCACCCACCCAGACCCGCACGTCGGACGGGATGTCGGCCACCGCGGCGAGCAGCACGTCGAGCCCCTTGCGGGGCTCATGGCGACCCAGGAAGAAGATGGTGGGGGCCTCGGCCGGCTCGACGAGCCCGTGGGCGAAGCGGTCGACCTCGATCCCGTTGAAGAGGAGCTCGTACTCGCCGCCCAGGGCGCCCTGGGCCAGGGCTCGGGCATCGGGCGACACCGCGCACCGGTGGTCGAGGCGGGCGGCGAGACGACGCAGGGCCCAACCCATCACCCGGTACCCGGCGCTCTCCCCGGCCGCGTGGAAGGTGCCCACCTTCGGTGCGTCGGCGAACAGGGTGGCCGTCATGCACGGGCCGGGGGCGATGGGCTCGTGGAGGTGCACCACGTCGAAGCCCTCGTCGCGCAGCGCCCGGATCGTGCGCAGCTGCGCGGAGGGGTCAGGGGCCAGGGGTGCCACCGAGCCGTTGGCGGCCGTCGGCACGCTGCGACCCAGGGGCGTGACGCCGGCGTCGGGCGGTGGACCGTCGCAGGGGCCGAGCACCCGCACCTGGTGGCCGAGGCGGCGCAGCTCCCTGGCCAAGCCCAGCACCTGACCCTGCACGCCACCGGGGATGGTCAGCGAATAGGGGCAGACCAGGCCGATGCGCACGCTCCAACCCTACGACGTGCGGTCGCTGGGCCAGTTCGGTTGCAGCAGGTGCCACTGCTCGGGCGCCCGTCGGATCAGGATCTCGAGGGCCTGTGCCAGGTCTTGGGTGACGCGCTGCACGTCGTCGCGGAGGCGGCCCTGGCGGGTGGTGTCGATGGCCGGCAGCACCACACCGCGGCGCGAGTCGGGGCCGTCGAAGTAGATGGCGGTGGGCAGCAGCGGCGCGCCGGTGCGCAGCGCCAGCGTGGCCGGCCCGCCGGGGAGCGTGGTGCGCTCGCCGAAGAACTCCACCTCGGGTCCGGTGCCGGCGAGGTCGCGGTCGCACAGCAGCGCCAGCGTGTGGTTGGCCCGCAGCGCCCGAGCGGTGGCCACCCCCGCCTGCGGGCCGAGGGCCACCACCTCGAAGCCGAACGACTGCCGGAGGCCGGCGAACCAGTCGAACAGGGCGGGTGGCTCGATGCGCTCCACCACCGCAGTGACCGGGAACCCCTTCACCTGCGTGAGCCAGAAGCCCGACCACTCCCAGCCTCCGAGGTGGGGCATCGCCATGATCGCGCCGTTGCCGGCGGCCAGGGCAGCGTCGAGGTGCTCGTAGCCCTCGTGGGTGAAGCCGGCGTCGAGATCGGTGGCGCTGGTGCCAGGGAGCCGGAAGGACTCGGCGTAGTAGCGGGCGTAGGACTCGAAGGTCTGGTCGACGAGGCGATCGAGGTCGGGGCCGGCGAGGGTGGGGTCGATGCGGCGCAAGTTGCGCTCCACCTGCGCTCGACGCTCGCGCGCCACCCTGGCCGCGCCCCAGCCCAGCCCGCGGGCGCCAGCGGCCACGACCGGGCTCGGCAGCCGGCGGGCCAGCCAAGAGGCGCCCTGGTAGGCGGGCGTGACGAGATCAGGCACCGGGGGCGGCTGGCGGAGGGCAGCAGGTCAGCGGCGGGTGGTGCGCTGCTGACGGCGCCAGGCCCGCTCGGTGGGCCGAGCCGCGCGGCGCGCCTTCCAGCGGCTGGCCGGAAGCGCAGGGGCGGCGACGCTGGCCTGGCGCCAGACCTTCACGAAGCGCTGGCCGGCGGTGATGAGGGTGAGCACCAGCATCACCCAGAGGATCGGGATCAGCACCGACTCGAACAGGAGGCCCACGCCGAGGAGGATGATCCGCTCGGCCCGCTCCATCAGCCCACCCCGGGCGTCGAAGCCAAGTGCGTCGGCCTTGGCCCGCTCGTAGGAGATGAGCATCGAGGCGCCCATCACCGCCATCGGGAGCACGGCGATGCGGCCGGGGTTGGTTGAGGCGAGGTACCAGGCGACGCCACCGAAGAGCAGGGCATCGGTGACGCGGTCGCACACGGAGTCGAAGAAGGCGCCGCGGGGCCCGGCGGTGCCGGAGGCCTTGGCCACCGCGCCGTCGAGCATGTCGGGGAGGGCGCAGAGCACGAGCAGCAGGAGGCCGGCGCGCAGGGCACCGTTGGCGATGGCGAGGGAGGCGGCACCGGCGATGACCACGCCGGACACGGTGAGGTGGTCGGCCGTGATGCCGGCGCGACGGATGTTGGCGCCAACGGGCTTGAGCCCGGCTTCGAAGCTGGATCGCCAGCGGCCGTCGAACATGGGGGTCCTTCTGGATCGGGAGGTGCTTGCTGCAGGCTACCAACGCCTCCGCCTGATCGACGAGATGCCGGTCATCGGTGGGCGTCGGAGCGCAGCGCCACCAGGATCTCCTCCCATCGGGTGAAGAGCAGGTGGTGGCCCGCCTCCCGGCGGACATCGACCGCAGCGTCGGGGAGCCGCGCGGCCAGCCACGCACCCACCGCGGGGGGCGAGATCGGGTCGAGCCCGCCGTGGAGGCTGCGCACAGGGGCCCGCACCGCGGCCAGGTCGAGCCCGCGCTCGAGCTGGCGGACGGTGTCGTGCTCGAGGCCGGCTGGCCCTGCGGCCACGCTGCCGATGAGACCCTCGGCCAGCGCCTCGGCCGCACCCGGCACAGAGGCCAGCTCGACCCGCCCCTGCTCCCCTGCCCCGTCGAGGACGTGCTCGAGGGCGAGCGCGGCCGTGAGCGGGAGCGGGACGAGGTAGGGCGCCACCTCGCGGGCGACCTCGGCCGGCGACAGCTCGGCGGCCAGCTCCACGAAGCCCCGGCGACCGGGACCGAGCGCGGCCACCACCGCAGGATCGCCGTAGGCCTCCACAGGGGGGACCGTGGCGACCAACGCCATCGCGGCCACCCGCCGGCCGAGCACCGTCGCCGCCGCCAGCGCGCTGAGCCCGCCGGCCGACCAGCCGAGGAGCGCCACCTCGCCCACGCCGAGGTGCTCCAGCAGCGCGGCCAGGTCGCGGCCGAGGTCGGCCAGCCGCCCGTCGGGGTCGGGCGTGCTGTCCCCGGCTCCCGGCCGGTCGACAGCGATCAGGCGCACCCCCGCGGCACGGGCGAGGCCATCATCGGGGTGGCGGGACCGCCGGGAGTCCGGCGTGCCGTGCAGGTAGAGCACGGGCAGCCCAGCGCGGTCGCCCACGTCGTCGAAGGCGAGGGTGCGGCCGTCGTGGAGCCGGATCGTGTGCGGGTCCTCCACGGTCGCAGCGTAGGACCTACGCTCCGGCCTGACGGGCGGCGGGAGGTGCCCCGCCTGAAGGAGCAGCAGATGCAGGCCTTCTCCACCGAGCAGATCCGCAACGTCGCACTGGTGGGCCACGGCGGGGCAGGCAAGACCACGCTGGCCGAGGCGCTGCTGCACCGCTCCGGAGCCATCACGCGCCTCGGCCGGGTCGACGACGGCACCACCGTGTCCGACCACGACCCCGAGGAGCAGCAACGGGGCATCTCGTTGTCGCTCTCGGTCCTCCCGTTCGAGTGGCGGGGTCACAAGGTGAACCTCATCGACACCCCCGGCTACGCCGACTTCGTGGGCGAGGTGGTGGCCGCGCTGCGGGTGGTCGACCTGGCCGTGTTCGTGGTCAGCGCCGTCGACGGCGTGGAGGTGCAGACCGAGGCCATCTGGCGTGAGGCGGCTCGCCTCGGTGTGCCCCGCATGATCTTCGTGAGCAAGCTCGACCGGGAGCGGGCCAGCTTCGAGCGCACCCTCGACGACCTGCGGGACCGCCTCGGCCCCGGCGTGGCGCCGCTGGAGCTCCCGATCGGAGCGGAGGCCGACTTCCACGGCGTGGCCGATCTCCTCACCGACACCGCCCACCTCTACGAGAGCGGCGTCCCGCGCACGGCACCGATCCCCGACGACATGGAGCCGCTCGAGCGCCAGGTGCACGACAACCTCGTGGAGGGGATCGTGGTGGCCGACGATGGCCTGCTGGAGCGGTACCTCGACGGTGAGGTCCCGGCCGTTGCCGAGCTCGAGCACGCCCTCACCCTCGGCATCGAGGCCGCCACGGTGTTCCCCGTGGTGTGCGGGTCCGCCACCACCGAGGTGGGCGTCGACCGGCTGGCCGACCTGCTGGTGGAGATCGGCCCGCCCCCCGGAGATCGCCCGGTCACGGTGCAGGCGGGCGACACCGAGGTGACGGTGGCCGTCGACGTCGAGGGGCCGCCCCTCGCCCTCGCCTTCAAGTCGATCACGGATCCGTTCGTGGGCCAGGTGACGCTGCTCAAGGTCCTGTCGGGGCGGCTGCGCGACGACGACCACCTGGTCAACACCAGGACCGGCGACGACGAGCGGATCCACGGTCTGTTCACCGTGTGCGGGAAGGACCACCACCCGGTGCCGGCGTTGGTCGCCGGCGACATCGGCGGCGTGGCCAAGCTCGCGGCCACCGCCACCGGAGACACCCTGGCCCCCAAGGACCAACCGGTGCGGATGGCACCGCTGGCGCAGCCGGCGGCGGTGCTGGCCACCGCGGTGGTGCCCCGCACCCAGGCCGACGACGACAAGCTGGCCGCCGCGCTCCAGCGGCTGCGCGGGGAGGATCCCGCCCTCGAGGTGCACCGCGACGAGGAGACCCACCAGACGATCGTGCGCGGTGTCGGCGAGATGCACCTGGCCATCGCCCTCGAGCGGCTCGAGCGCAAGCTCGGGGTGGCGGTCGACACCGAAGAGGTGCGGGTCCGCTATCGGGAGACGCCGGCGGGCGCGACGCGCTCCGAGGGTCGACACAAGAAGCAGTCGGGCGGCCACGGGCAGTTCGCGGTGTGCACGATCGAGGTGGAGCCGCTCCCCCGCGGCGACGGGTTCGAGTTCGTCGACCGCATCATCGGCGGGGCCATCGGCCGCAGCTACATCCCGGCGGTGGCCAAGGGCATCGAGGAGACGATGGCGCGCGGCGGCCTCCACGGCCATCCCGTGGTCGACGTGCGCGTCACCCTGGTCGACGGCAAGGAGCACGCGGTCGACAGCTCGGAGATGGCCTTTCGGGCCGCTGGCCGCCTGGCCTTCCGCGAGGCGCTCGCCACGGTGGGCACGACCGTGCTCGAGCCCGTCGACCACGTCGACGTCGTGGTGCCGTCCGAGCTGGTGGGCGACGTGCTGGGCGACCTGAACGCACGGAGGGGCCGGGTGCAGGGCACGGCCGCCGGCGACGACGGCGAGCAGATCGTCTACGCGCTCGTGCCCGAGCGGGAGCTGGCCCGCTACGCCATCGACCTGCGGTCGATCACCAGCGGCCGGGCTCGGTTCACCACCGGCCACGACCACTACGACGCCCTGCCCCAGCACCTCGTCGACGACATCCGCCGCGACGTGCGCGACGATGAGTGACCCTTGGCCCCGCTGGGCAGACTGGGTCCATGAGCCCTCGCCCTCCCGCTGATGCCGTGGTCGCCCTGCGATCGCTCCCCCGCCGCTTCCGCGCCCTGTTCGCGGGCCTGGGCGACGACGAGTCGCCCGACGACCTGGCCCACCGCGTCGGCGGAGCGGGGCGCTCGGCGGCCGACCACATCGTGGCCGCCCGGAGCGACCTCACGTTCTTCGGACGAGCGGTCGAGCAGGTGCTCACCGACGATGAGCCGGCACTCCACCCCGCCCTCGACGACGCCACGCAACGGGACTGGCCCGATGCCGCCGGCGCCATCCACGAGCGCCTCGACGAGCTGAGCGAGACCGCCGAGGCGCTCGCCCAGCGACTGGAGCACGTGGGCGCGTCGCAGTGGGCCCGCCGGGGCACGGTGGCCAGCGGCGGCCTCGAGCTGTCGGCCGCAGACCTAGTCTGGCGAGGGGTCGACAGCGCTCTGGAGCACCGCCAGGCGGCCGAGCAGGTGCTGGGCGAGGTGCGTCGCCAGCGTTGACCCGAGCCGCTCGGGTCCTCAGTCGGTCTCGAGCTCCTCGGAGCGCAGGGTGGCGCCCTCCAGGTCGCTCCAGTCTTCGGGGTTGGGCTCCACGAAGTGGGCCACGATCTCGCCGTCGACGCCATCGACCAGCACCAGGCCCCGCTGCAGCGGGGGCTCTTCGGCGGAGTAGAGCAGGATCCGCCAGGTCGGGCGGCTGCGCAGCCCCCGCCACCCGAGCTGGGCCGACGCGTGGCCCACGGCGAACCCCACCTGGCGGGTGGCGGCCACCAGTGCGTCGCGCTCGTCGACATCGAGGTCGAATCCGGCCAGCAGGTGGTAGGCGCCCAGCACCAGGAGCAGCAGACCGGCCCCGGCGAACCCGCCGTTGACCAGCACGCCCTCGGAGCCGACCGCCACCCAGGCGGCGATGCACGCCCCGCCGACCAGCAGGTAGAGGTAACCGGGGATGCGACGGCGGTTGTTGTTGGGGAAGACGTAGGGACCGACGAACTCCGACGCGTTCAGGTCGGCGGGGAGCTCATCGGTGACCTCGGCGTCGGACGGGGGGTGCTCGGCGGTCATGACCGTCTCGACGGTAGTGCTGCCCGGTGGAGGTGGCCCACTCGCCGAGGTCGGACGCGCCGGTGGGGCGCCCGCAGGCGCCCCACCGGCGACCAGATCTCGGTCGGATCAGATCCAGGAGATCAGATCAGGCCGTTCTCCTGCAGGTAGTCGCGGGCCACGGCGTCGGGGTCCTCGCCCCCCACCGACACGCGGCGGTTGAGCTCCGCCATCGTGTCGTTGTCGAGGCCTTCCAGCATGCGCTCGGCGATCGTGTCGAACGCATCGGTGTTCTCCTGGTAGAGCTCGTCGCGCACGTTGACCGACACGTTGTAGATGATGAACGTGCCCTTGTCGTCGACGATGCTGAGGTCGAGCTCGGAGATGCGGCCGTCGGTGGTGAAGATCTCACCGAAGTCGCAGTTGCCCTGGGCGGTCTCCGTGTAGATGAGGTTGGTGTCGATGATGTTGATCTGGCCCTCGGGGATGGTGTAGCCGGTGGCATCCTCGAACAGGATCAGACCGTCGGACCGGTCGGGGAACTCCGACTCCATGCACACGATGGCATCGCTGTTGTCCTCGAGGTAGGCGGCCATCGTGTCGATGTCGAAGGCACCGCCGTTCTCGTCGGTGAGGTCGGGGCCGGTGGCGAAGCCGTAGGTGTTGTTGAACGGCGAACGGCTCAGCCACTGGATGCTGTTGTCGGCCAGGTCCTGCTCGCGCACGGCCTCGGTGAGGGTCTCGGGATCGTCGCTCGGACTCTCGTTGCCGAGGTGCTCGGTCCAGCCCGTGCCGTTGTACTCGGCGTAGACGTCGATCTCGCCCTCGAGGAGGGCCTGGCGGTTGACCTGCGTGCCACCGAGGTTCACCCGGTTCTCCACGTCGGCGCCGGCGGCCTCGAAGGACTGCACGAGCATCTCGCCGAGGACGAGCTGCTCGGTGAAGTCCTTCGACCCCACGGAGATGCTCACGCCCGACAGGTCGAGCTCGGCGAACTCACCACCGCCCTCGCTCGCTCCGCCGCCCTCATCACCGCCGTCGTCGTCGCTCCCACAGGCGGCGATGAGCAGCCCGAAGCTGGCGAGCACTGCAAGGGCGCGCCACGATCGTCGTGAAGTGTTCATGGTTCTGTTCGTCTCTCTCGGTTGACGTCAGGTCGGTGCGCCGAGGGCTCTCGCGACGACGTCGCGAGACGTCGCCGCTCGAAGCTCAACGGACAGCCGGAGAGCGACCGGAGCCACCCACCACAGACACCATCAACGAGGAGCCGAGCCCATCAGGGCACCTGCCGACCGTAGGCCACCGTAAGGGGTCGTGTCACGCTCTGTGCGGTCGAAGCGCCCGGCTACAGGCCCTTGGGGCGGAGCACGCGCTCGATCACGGCGGCCAGCCAGTCGATGCTGAGGGCCAGCAGTGCGGTCATGGCGGCACCGGTGAACAGCACGAGGTCGCGGCTGAGCTTGATGCCGCTGTTGATGGTGACCCCCAGGCCGCCCCCGCCGATCAGGAAGGCAAGGGAGGCCATGCCGACGTTGATCACCAGCGCCGTGCGGACGCCGGCCAGGATCACGGGCACGGCCAGCGGGAGCTCGATGGAGCGCAGGGCCTGGAGGCGGGTCATGCCCATGCCGCGGCCAGCTTCGATCACGGCCTGGTTGACCTGTTCGAGGCCCACCATCGTGTTCCGCAGCACCGGCAGCACCGTGAAGATCACCAGGGCGACGATGGCGCTCGAAGCGCCGGTGCCGATCCAGGTGAAGATGATGACGAACAGGCCGTAGGCCGGGATGGCCTGGCCCGAGTTGGCCACCGTGAGCAGCGGCGAGCCGAGCCGGCTCAGCCGGGGGCGGGTGAGCACCACACCGAGCGGCACGGCGATGAGGAGCACCCAAAGGGTCGACCACAGCGTGAGCGTGATGTGATCGCGGAGCTGTGGCTCGAGCTTCGAGCCCCACTCCAGCGCGGAGGCCTCCTGGAAGTCCTTGTCGGCGCCGTTCACGTAGCGCCAGAGCAAGAAGCCCAGCAGCGCGAGGGCGATCGGGGTGAGGGCCAGTCCGAGCCAGGCCTTGCGCTCCACGCCGGTGCTGGAGCCGGTGTCGGCCACGGCCGGTGCGGTGACCGCCGTCATGCCGAGGCCTCCTCCAGCTTCTGGTAGTGGCGCCGGGCCTCCTCCTGCATGCGCTGGAGCACCGCGGTGATGGAGTCGATGGCGATGATCCCCTGGAGGCGCTGCCGCCCGTCGACGACGGCGCAGCAGCCGGCGCTCGAGGTGACCATCTCCTCGAGGGCGTCGCGCAGGGTGGCCTGCGGCTCCACGATGGCCTCCACCTTCATGCCCATCTCCTGGAGCGGGCGGTCGACGCGGTCGAGGTGGCTCTCGTCGACCCACCGGGCCGGACGGCCCTCCGAGTCGAGCACCATCATCCAGCGGAAGTCGGACGCGCGGAGCGCCTTCAGCGCCTCGGCCCGCCCCATCTGGGCATCGGCCACCGGCACGTCGGAGTAGGGGACGTCGCGCACCCGCTCGAAGTTCAGGCCCTTGAGGGTGGCCCCCGAGCCGATGAAGTCGCGCACGAAGTCGTTGATGGGCAAGGCCAGGATGTGCTCGGGGCTGTCGAGCTGGGCGATGCGCGACCGCTCCTCCAGGATGGCGATGCGGTCGCCCATCTTGATGGCCTCGTCGATGTCGTGGGTGACGAACACGATGGTCTTCTGGAGCTCTGACTGCAGGCGCAGGAACTCGTTCTGGAGCCGCTCGCGGGTGATGGGGTCGATGGCACCGAACGGCTCGTCCATCAGCATCACCGGCGGATCAGCCCCCAGCGCCCGGGCCACACCGACGCGCTGGGCCTGCCCACCCGACAGCTCCTTCGGGTAGCGGTCGCGATAGGTGCCCGGCTCCATGCCGACCATGTCGAGCAGCTCATCGACACGCGCGCTGACCTTGTCCTTCGACCAGCCGAGCAGCCGAGGCACGGTGCCGACGTTCTGGGCGATGGTGCGGTGCGGGAAGAGGCCGATCTGCTGGATCACGTAGCCGATGTGGCGGCGCAGCTCGTCGGGGTTCACGTCCGTGACGTCGTCGCCATCGAAGATGATCCGACCCGAGGTGGGCTCGATCATCCGGTTGATGAGCCGCAAGGTGGTGCTCTTGCCGCAGCCGGACGGTCCCACGAGCACGAGGATCTCGCCCCGCACGATCTCGAGGTCGAGCTCGGCCACCGCCGGAGCCTCGGTGCCGGGATACACCTTGCTCACGCCTTCGAGCCGAATCACGACGTCGCCGGTGTCGGGCTGGGCCGCAGCGATCGCGGTGCTGTCAGGGGTAGTCATCGATGTCCTCTCAGGAGCGGATGCCGGCAGGGGTGGTGAGGCGCCGGAGCAGGCCCAGCAGGGCATCGAGCCCCAGCGCCAGGGCGATGGTGACGACCGTGCCGGTCCACATGCGCTCCACCGAGGTGGGCAGGGGGTACCGGTTGAGTCCGTCCTGGATGTAGAAGCCCAGACCGCCGTAGCCGACGAGGATGGCGATGGCCCCGATGCCGGTGGCCAGCAGCGCGGCCACCCGCATGCCGGTGAGGATCACCGGCCAGGCCAGCGGGAGCTCGATCTGCACCAGCCGCTGCCGCGGGCTCAGGCCCACGCCCTTGGCCGACTCGAGGACGGCCTGGTCGACCCCCTCCAGCCCGGTGACGGTGTTCCGCAGGATCGGCAGGATCGAGTACATGGTGAGCGCGATCACCGACGGTCGGAAGCCGAGGCCGACCAGCGGGATGAACACGGCGAAGAGGGCCAGCGATGGGATGGTGAGGAAGACCCCGGCGGCGGAGAGCCACGGAGCCCGGAGCCACTGCACCCGGTGCACGAGCACCCCGGTGAGGATGGCGATGACGCTGGCGGCGCCCAGCGCCCATCCCACGAGCTGGAGGTGCTCGAGGGTGCGTTCCCAGATCTCGTCTGGACGGTCGGAGACGAACTCCCACCAGCTGGTGATCCCGTCCATCAGCAAGCCTCCGGAGGGTGTCGACATCAGTTGTGAGGCGGCCGCGGCGCTCGTCACGCCACATCTGCTCGGCCACCCGTTCGAGGCCAGGCAGTGGCCGCCCGTCGAGGCGACCCTACCTGACCACGCGCGTCAGCTCGGCCAGGCGGCGCGGATGCGGACCGCGGCCTCGTCGAGGCCGATCGGCAGCACCCGGGTGTCGGCGGCCACCGCGATGAAGTTCGCGTCGCCCGCCCACCGGGGAACGCAGTGCACGTGGAGGTGGTCGGACTGCGAGCCGCCCGCCGCCTCGCCGAGGTTGAGCCCGACGTTGACCGCGTCGCAGCGGAAGGCCGCCTTCAGCGCCACCACCGCGCTCCGCACGGCGCCCCAGAGCTCGCCGTGCTCCTCGTCGCCGAGGTCCTCGAGGTCGGCCACCGCTCGCTGCGGGAGCACCATCAGGTGACCCGAGGTGTACGGGTAGAGGTTGATCAGGGCAAAGCAGCTCGACCCGCGCCACACCACCCCGGCCGCTTCGTCGCCCTCCTCGTCGGCGCCCGCCAGGATCCGCTCGAAGAGGCTCCGACCACCCGCCTCCTCGGGGCTCGGCAGGGTGCGGCTGTCGACCGCCTTGGTGACGTAGGCCGACCTCCACGTAGCCCAGAGGTGGTCGAGCGGCATCAGACCTTGGCCGCCACCTGGGCGGCCAGGCGCTCGGCGAACGCGTCGACGTGGACGTCGCGCTCGGGCTGCTCGGATCCCCTGGCGTTGACGCCGACGGTGCCAGCGTCGACGTCGCTGTCGCCCACCACGAGGACGTAGGGCAGCTTCTCGAGCTTGGCCTTGCGGATGCGGGCGCCCAGGGGCTCGTCGGCCGCCACCAGGTCGGCACGGAACCCCTCGGAGCGGAGGCGGTCGGCCACCCGCTCGGCGTAGGCGTGGTGGTCGGAGCGCACGGGGAGCACACGCGCCTGCACGGGAGCGAGCCAGGCCGGGAAGGCGCCGGCGTAGTGCTCCACCAGCACGCCGAAGAACCGCTCGATCGAACCGAACAGGGCTCGGTGGATCATGACCGGCCGGTGTCGCTCGTTGTCGGCGCCCACGTACTCCAGACCGAAGCGCTGCGGCAGCTGGAAGTCGAGCTGGATGGTGGACATCTGCCACGTGCGGCCGATGGCGTCGCGTGCCTGCACGGAGATCTTGGGGCCGTAGAAGGCACCGCCGCCCTCGTCGAGCACCAGCTCCAGCTCCTTCGTGGACGCGGCCTGGCGCAGCGCCTCCGTGGCCTCGTCCCACTCGGCCTGGCTGCCGACCGCCTTCTCGGGAGGGCGGGTGGAGAGCTCGAGGTAGAAGTCGTCGAGGCCGTAGTCGGCGAGGAGCTCCAGCACGAAGTCGAGCAGCGACGCCAGCTCCTCGGCCATGTTCTCCTTGGTGGTGAAGATGTGGGCGTCGTCCTGGGTCATGCCCCGCACCCGGGTGAGGCCGTGCACCACGCCGCTCTTCTCGTAGCGGTACACCGAGCCGAACTCGAACATGCGCAGCGGCAGCTCGCGGTAGCTGCGGATCCGCGAGCGGAAGATGAGCACGTGGAACGGGCAGTTCATCGGCTTGAGGTAGTAGTCCTGGCCGTCGTCGCCGCCCTCGTCGTGGAAGTGCATGGGGGGGAACATGCCGTCGGCGAACCACTCGAGGTGGCCCGACGTCTCGAACAGCCCGGCCTTGGTGATGTGGGGGCTGTTCACGAACTCGTAGTCCGCCTGCTCGTGGCGCTGGCGGGAGTAGTCCTCCATGAGCCGCCGCACGAGGCCGCCCTTGGGGTGGAACACGGCCAACCCGGAGCCGATCTCCTCTGGGAAGCTGAAGAGGTCGAGCTCGACGCCGAGCTTGCGGTGATCGCGCTTGGCCGCTTCCTCCAGGCGATGCAGGTGCGCCTCGAGGTCCTTCTTCGACGCCCACGCCGTGCCGTAGATGCGCTGCAGCTGCGGGTTGCTCTCCTGGCCACGCCAGTAGGCCCCGGCGACGCGCATCAGCTTGAAGTGCCCCAGGTGCGTGCTCGTGTCGGCGACGTGGGGGCCACGGCACAGGTCGATGAAGCCCGGGTAGCCCGGGAACGGCGGCTGCTCCTTCGGTGCGGCCGGCGGGTTCTCGTAGGTGCGCACCGCCTCGGCGGCCGACGTCGCCGACATCGGGTCGGTGCTGGCGTCGTCGATGATCTCGAGCTTGAAGCGGTGGCCGGCGAACACCTCACGCGCCTTGTCCGCGGGCATCTCGTCGCGGACGAACGGCTGCGACTCCGCCATGATCTCGCGCATCCGAGCGTCGATGCGCTCGAGGTCGTCCTCGACGAAGGTTCCGTCGCCGGGCAGCTCGAAGTCGTAGTAGAAGCCGTCCTCCACGGGCGGCCCGATGCCGAACGTGGCGCCTGGGAAGAGGTCGAGGACCGCCTGCGCCAGCACGTGCGTGGTCGAGTGCCGGATCGTGAAGAGGCCACGTGGGCTGTCGGCCGTGACGATCTCGACGACGTCGTCCTCTGCGAGGGGCGTGACGAGGTCGCGCTCCTCGCCGTTGACGACGGCGATGACGGCGGCCTTGGCGAGGCGGGAGCCGATGGAGGCGGCGAGCTCACCGGCGGTGGTGCCCGCGGCGACCGCCCGCGTGGACCCGTCCGGCAAGCTGATCGTCATCTCTTCGGCCATGGGCCGGAGGGTACCGGAGGTGCCGCGCGGCCCCGGAACGCGATCGCCGGTCAGGCTGCGGATCTCGTACATCACCTCGTCGATGATCTGTCGGAGCAGCATCCGGTCGTCGGCTGGACCTGTGCGGCGTGTGCTCCCCCACGGGGCGGAGCCTTGCAGGGGAGGCCGCGCTGTGCTCGGCCCCCCGGACAAGCGCTACAGGACGATGCCGAGGAGCGCCGCGGCGGACGACACGCCGTCGCCGCGAGCAGCCGCGGCGTCGATCGCCGTCACTGCACCGGGCGTGTCCAGGTCGTCGTCCAGCGCAGCGCGCACCTCGCCGAGCGCACCGTCGCCGTCACCGGCGGCGCGCCAGCGATCGAGGCGCTCGTCGTTGCGCGGCATGCGCGTGTCGTCCCACTCCCACGGCGTGCGGTAGTGGTTCTCCACGATCATGAGGCGGATGGCCATCGGGTCCCAGACCTTGCGGAGCTCGGACACGAAGACGAGGTTGCCGAGCGACTTCGACATCTTCTCGCCGTCCATCCGCACCATCGCCTGGTGCATCCAGTGGCGCACGAACGGCTCGCCGGTGGCGGCCTCCGACTGGGCCCGCTCGCACTCGTGGTGCGGGAAGATCAGGTCGGACCCGCCGCCATGCAGGTCGATGGTGCTGCCGAGCTCCCGCAGCGCGAGCGCCGAGCACTCGATGTGCCAGCCAGGTCGACCCGGGCCCCACAGCGAGTCCCAGGCGGGCTCGTCGTCGAGCGAGGGCTGCCAGAGCACGAAGTCGAGCGGGTCCCGCTTGTGGCGGTCGTCGACGTTGCCGCCTCGCTCGGCCGCGAAGGCCAGCATCTGCTCCCGGTCGTAGCCGGACACCTCGCCGAAGCTCGGGAAGGTCGACACGTCGAAGTAGACGGCGCCGCCGGCCTGGTACGCGTGGCCGCGGTCGAGCACCATCCCGATGAACCCGCGGATGTCGGCGATGGCGGATGTGGCCCGGGGCTCGCTCCACGCCTCGAGCATCCCGAGGGCAGACATGTCGTCGTCGAACCTGGCGGTCTCGGCGGCCGCCAGGTCGAGGTAGTGGACGCCGATCTCGCGGGCCCGGCCGAGGATCGAGTCGTCGACGTCCGTGATGTTGCGCACGCAGTGGGTCTCGTGGCCGAGGTCCCGCAGGCGTCGTTGCAGGACGTCGTAGCCGACGTACACGGCGGCATGGCCGAGGTGGGTCGCGTCGTACGGCGTGATGCCGCACGTGTACATCGTCACGATCTCACCCGGTTGGAACGGCACCACCTCGCCGCGGGCCGTGCACCACAGCCGGATCGGGCCATCGCCCTGGGTCACCACCGGCTCACTCCGGGATGCTCGTGAACTTCACCGCGACGCGCGTCTTGTAGCGCACGTTCAGCTGGAGCAGGACCGCGGTGAACGACTCGATCGGCGTGGCCAGGGACAGCTCGCCGCAGTCGAGGGGTCGCATGTTGGGGATCTTGGCGACGAGGTCGGCGGTCGCCGCGGTCGCCGCGGGGAAGTCGGAGCAGATCAGGACGTCGCTCTCGATCGGGTGGTCGAGGTCGCCGAGCTCCTTGGCCGGGACGTGGTGCAGCCCAGCGGCGACGAAGCTCTTCGGGAGCACGGCCTGGACGCTGGCTGCCACGGAGCCGCGGGGCGGAACGAGCGGCTGGAACTCCTTGCCGATGCGGGTGAGGGCGTTCGCCATCGAGATGACGACCTTGCCCCGGAGCTTCGCCTCGACCGACTGCGCGGTCTGGGTGGCGCCGTCCCATGGCGTGGCGATGACGACGATGTCGGCCTCGGCGGCGTCGGCGTTGTCGCCGGCCGCGATGGTGAGCTCCCGACCCTCCCAGGTCGCCAGCAGGCCGTCGACGGCCTCCATGGCGCGGTACTTCGATCGTGAGCCCACGATCGTGTCGAACCCGACCGAAGCCAGGCGGGCGGCGAGGGCACTGCCGGCGGGGCCGGTGCCACCAAGGATCCCGATGCGCATCGGCGACACCGTAGCGGCGCGACCCCCGTCGACTGCACTTCGGTCTCCTCACAGGGCCGCCGGCATGGCAGTCTCAGGGCCATGTCCCTCCTCGACGGCAAGCGCATCCTCGTCACCGGCGTCCT
>JBPPMN010000191.1:0-8792 GCA_051306055.1 Acidimicrobiales bacterium | reverse complement strand
GCAGTGGTTCGGGG
Source organism: Acidimicrobiales bacterium (assembly GCA_051306055.1). Taxonomy (GTDB): domain Bacteria; phylum Actinomycetota; class Acidimicrobiia; order Acidimicrobiales; family VFJN01; genus VFJN01. The sequence goes on along the minus strand of JBPPMN010000191.1, from coordinate 8,778 downwards.
GGCGGCGAGCAGGAGGTGGACCACGAGGCGCTCGACGCCGAGGTCGACGCCGTGCTCGGCGACCGCTTCCGGCCGTGAGGGTCCTCGCCCTCCCTGCCGACGACGGAGGCTGCGGCCACTACCGCATGATCTGGCCCGCCGAGGCCCTCGCCGCCCAGGGCGCAGAGATCACCGTGGCCGGCCTCCACGACGACTCCGGCATCGACGGGATCTTCGCCGACATGGGCGACGGGCCCGAGCTGATCGGCATGCACAAGGCGCCCGAGGCCGACGTGGTGGTGCTCCAGCGCCCCCTGCTGGCCGAGCGTCTCACGCTGATCCGCCTGCTGCAGGAGGCGGGCATCAGGGTGGTCATCGAGATCGACGACGACTTCGGCGCCCTGCACCCCCGCAACGTGTCCTTCGCCTCCTGCCATCCAGCCCGCTCGCCCCGCCGCAACTGGCGCATCCTCGCCCAGGCCTGCGCCATGGCCGACTACGTGGTGGTCACCACCCCGGCGCTGGCCATCCGCTACGGGCAGCGGCAGCGCGTCGCCGTCGTGCCGAACCACGTGCCCGCCCGCTACCTCGCCGAGCGCCGCACCGATCACGACGGCGTGGTCGTCGGCTGGACAGGCAGCCTGGACACCCACCCGACCGACCTCCAGGTGACCAGGGGAGCCGTCCAGCGTGCCCTGGGAGCGACCGGGGCTACCTTCGGCGCGGTCGGTACCGGGCGAGGCGTGCAGGATGCCCTGGGCCTCGCCGCCGAACCGGCCGCCACCGGCTGGCTGCCCATCGATGAGTACCCCGCCGCCATGGCCCAGCACGACGTCGGCCTGGTGCCCCTCGACGACATCCGCTTCAACGACGGCAAGTCGTGGCTCAAGGGCCTGGAGTACGCGGCGCTCGGCGTGCCGTTCGTGGCCTCGCCCGTCGCCGACTACGTGCGCCTCCACGCCCGGGGCGCCGGGCTGCTGGCCGCCAAGCCGAAGGACTGGCTGCGCCAGGTGCGCCGCCTCGCCACCGGCGCCGACGAGCGAGCCGAGGTGGCCGCCGCCGGCCGAGCCGTCGCCGCCGACCTCACGATCGAAGGCAACGCAGACCGATGGTGGGACGCCTGGACGGCCTGCCTCCATATGGCCAGGAGGGCCGCAGCATGACCCAGATCGATCCACACCACGCACGCAAGCGAGCGGGCCGCTACCACGCCGACACGCTGCACGAGATGCTGCTGGCCGATTACGTGGCCGGCCGCCCTCTCGGCGGCCCCATGGAGCGTGGCACCCTGTTCACGATCGAGGCGTGCGAGAAGATCGCCGCCTACCGCCGCACCACCGTCGAGGACTACTTCACGGCGCTGCTGGCCGAGGGTGCCGCCAAGACGGGGCGCACGGTGGTATCACTGGCATGACCTCGGCGGTCACGGTGGTGGTGCCGACGATCCCGCCCCGCACCTCGTTGCTGGCGCGCGCCTTCGCTTCTATCGCCGCCCAGACGACTCCGCCCGAGGCCACCGTGGTCACGATCGACCATGCCCGCCAGGGCCACGGCCCCACCCGCACCCGCGCCATGCAGCGGGTGACCACCGACTGGATCGCCTTCCTCGACGACGACGACGAGCTGTTCGACGACCCTCACCGTGCCGTTCAGGTCAACGTCGAAGGCACCCTCAACGTGCTCGAGGCCGCCCGCACGGTGGGTGCCGGCTACACGGGCATCACCATGCCGCAGGTCAACCCGTCGCTCTACAGCGCCACCAAGAACTGTGGGCAGGCCATGGCCGAGGCGTACCGCCAGGCGCACGACCTGCCGGTGAGCCACGTGATCGCCTACAACGCCTTCGGGCCCGGCCAGGCCTACGGGCCCGGCCACCCCCAGAAGATCCTGCCCACCTTCGCCATGGCCGCCTGGTCAGGCCAGCCCATCCCCGTGTGGGGCGACGGGCAGCTGTGGACCGACCTCGTGCACGTGGACGACGTGGCCCGCATGCTGGTCGACTCCACCCGGTTCGGCGACGGCGAGATCTTCGACGCCGGCACCGGTGTGCCGCTCACCGTGCTCGAGGTGGCCGCTGCGGTGCATGAGGTCGCCGGCGACACCGGCGTGGCCCACATGCCGCACCGACCGGGCGAGCGTCGGGTGCGCACCAACGACGACTACGCCAACCACCGGGGCTGGCACCTGCTGGACTGGCGGCCCGAGCGCGACGAGGCCCGCTGGGTCGAGGCCATCGAGTCGTACCGCCACGCTGCGGTCGAGGCGGCAGCGTGAGCCACCTGGTGATCGCCGGCACCGGCCGGGCCGGCACCACCCACCTGGTGCGCTGGCTCGGCGACCAGGGCTGCGACATCGGCGCCTTCGGCGACGGCGACTGGCACGAGGATGCCAAGGCGGGCCTGGAGCGCCGCCTCACCGGTGACGGACTGCCCTACGTGGTGAAGGACCCGTGGCTGCACACGTACCTCGGCGACGTCGACCCGACGCTGATCGATGTCCTGGTGGTGCCTGTGCGCGATCTGGCCGGCGCCGTCGAGTCGCGCCTAGCCAACGAGCGCCGGGCGATCCAGCGGGCCTATCCGGGGTGGAGTGCGGAGACCTGGGGCGCCACGCCGGGCGGCATGATCCACCGCATCGACGCCCAAGCCCAGGCCGACGTGCTTGCCTCTGGGTTCTACGAGCTGCTGCAGTGGGCCGTGGCCCACGACGTGACGCTGGTGCTGCTCGACTTCGCCCGCATAGGCGACGAGGAGTACCTGCGCGACCGGCTCGGCTGGTGGCTGCCCACCCCCGATGTGGCCGAGCCCGTCTGGGTGCCTCGAGGCGAGTGCACCTCGCCCGGTTGCGGCATCGAGGTGCATGGTGATGACCTCCACGTCATCGCCTCCGTAGCCGAGGACGATGGCGAAATCGGCATCGAAGGCGGCGGCAGCGGGATGGTGGCCGACTTCTGCGCCGAGCACTGCCCGGGCGGTTGCCGATCCGGCTGTGCCCGTGCGACTGTGCCTGCGTGAGCCGAGCCGACGTGATCAGGCGCGCGTGGTCCGAGTACCACGCCGGGAAGATCACGCTGCCGCAGCTGCTCTGCGCCCTCGCCGACTGGCGCCCACGGCGCTGATTTCCGGTACCCCTGGGATGATGTAGGCGCACTGATCTCGAAGGCCCGCCGGCCGATTGCACGGCGCTTCGAGGAACCCGAGAGCCACGCCCGCCGGGCTGGCCCGTTCCTCAAAGGAGCCCCGTTATGGCCTTCGAGCCCACCATCACCGACAAGGCAGACGCTGCGGAGATCCGCAGCCATCTGTCCGACGCCGCGCAGCAGGTCATCGAGCTGCGCCGCACCCCCGCTGACAAGCGGGATGACGCCTACGCCGACGAGGTGCGCAGCCGCCTCGACTTCATCAACACCTTCGACACCGTGGAGAAGGTGCTCACCGACGGCGAGCGCCACGCCGCCCAGGCCGAGGCCGACCAGCGGGCCGCCGCCGAGGCCGAGCGCCTCAAGAAGGCCGGCCTGCGTGGCCCCAACGCCGCCTTCGGCGACGGGGCCGAGCGCCCCCGCTCCGCTGGCGAGCAGGTCATCCTGTCCGACGAGTACGAGGCCTTCGCCCAGCGTGGCGGCAAGGGCCTCGTCGACATCGAGGTGCGCACCCTGCTCACCTCCGGCGACGAGGACAGCGTGGGCTCCGGTTCCGGCGTCTGGCGCCCCATCGGCCAGCCGATGCTGCGGGCCGGCACCGAGCGGCGCCAGCGCCTCTTCGTGCGGGACCTGCTGAGCACCGGCACCACCGGCCTCTCCAGCGTTCCCTACATCAGGGAGCTCAACGCCGCCACCAACGAGGGCGGCGCCGGGACCGTGGCCGAGGGTTCGGCCAAGCCCGAGGTCACGATGCAGTTCGAGCAGAAGGATGCGCCGGTGCGCAAGATCGCGGCGTGGCTCCCTGCCACCACCGAGATCCTGTCGGACGCCCCCACGCTCCGCAGCTACATCGACAGCCGCCTCGAGTACATGATCCTCCTGCGTGAGGAGGCCCAGGTGCTCGCCGGCGACGGCAACGCCCCGAACCTCGAGGGCGTCACCGTGGTGACCGGGAAGCAGACCCAGGCCGCCGTCAACAACGATGTGCCGGCGACCATCGCCCTGGCCTGCTCGAAGATCGAGCTCGTCGACGGCGACCCCGACGGCGTGGCCATGAACCCCACCGACTACTGGACGGCCGTGGCCACCCGCCACGCCACCCAGTTCGACAACGGTGGTGGCGGCAACGCTCCGGCCGAGCTGGCCTCGATCACGTGGGGCCTGCCCTGCGTGCGCACCCGGGCGCTGTCCTCCCTCACCGCCGTGGTGGCCAACTGGTTCCTCGGAGCCACGTTGCTGCAGCGCGAGGGCGTGTCGATCCGAGTCGGCGACCAGCACAGCGACTACTTCGTCAACAACAAGGTGGCGATCCTCGGCGAAGAGCGGGTGGCGCTGCCCATCCACCGGCCCGACTTCTTCGTGGTCACCACCCTCGACATCACGGCCTAGCCCGCCTGTCGAGCGAGAACGCCGGCATGGCTCCACCCCCCGCCCCCCGGAGGGTGGAGCCATGCCCGGTGTGCGCCGGTCAGTGCGCCCGCTTCCCCGACGTCGACGTGCACCCCGCCTACCCGTTCCTCACCGAGGAGCAGAAGCGCAAGCCGCAGCCCGAGCCGACACCACGGCCCAAGGGCAAGCGGAGGCCCGCTGAGGACCGAGCACGACACCTGGAGGAGGACCGGTGATCACCGTCGAGCAGTACCGCCGCACCACCGGCGACACCTCCACCTCCGACGAAGACGTCACGGCCAACGTCGCCGAGGCCGTCGAGCTGCTCGAGGACTACCTCGACCGGCCGCTGGCCGAGGACGAGCGCACCGAGGCGATGCGCCCTGACCGGTGGGGTCGCCTGTGGCCCAAGGCCACGCCGCTCATCACCGCCACCGGCTACGAGATAGACGGGCTGGCCCTCGTCGGCGCTTCGCCGTTCGGCCCCACCATCTCCTTCATCGACCCCTCCTCGTCGATCGACATCACCTACACCGGCGGCTGGGCCGACCCCAACGCCGTCGGCTACGACGACGAGGCCACCAACCAGCTGCCCGGCGGCATCGCCCGCGACCTGGCCTGGGCGGCCCACCGCCTCGCCAACCCGACCGCCGGCGCCGCCGAGTTCGCCAACCTCCCCGTCGGTGCCACCAGCGTGCGCCTCGGCGACGCGGCCATCGGCTTCGGTGGCGGCGGTGCTGGGGCCGTCGCCACCGGAGACACCGACTCCTGGTGGTCGAAGCGTACCAAGGGCTACCGCTACGCCAGGGTCGACTCCGGCCCCGACGTGCGGCGAGCGGGGCTGGTCTGATGCTGCCGCTCGCCACCACCACCATCACGATCGAGCGGCCGTCGAGCACCGACCCCTACGAGACGCCCACCACCACCGACGTCGCCTGCGGTGTCGCCGCCCACATCGGCTCGCCGTCGGGCAACGAGGTGGACCAGGGCGGCCAGCAGGAGAGGGTCGACGCCGTGCTGCTGGCCAAGGCCGGCATCGGCCTGCTGCACACCGACCTGGTGGTCGACGACGGCACCGGCGACCGCTACCGCGTCGTCTGGGTGCGCCAGCGCCAGGGCCTCGGTCTCGACCACACGCGCGCCGGGCTGCGCGTCTACAGCGGGGCGGCCAACGGTGCCTGACGGCCGCAGCCTCGGCGCACAGGATGCCTCCGTCTTCGGCGGCTCCGGTACGCGCGTCATCCTCGACGACAAGGGCCTTGCCCAGCTGCTCGAGTCCGAGGACGGCCCGGTCGGCAAGGCGGTGCTGCGCACCTCGTTGCAGGTGGAGCGCCGGGCCAAGCAGGGCGCGCCTGTCGACACCGGCCGCCTGCGCTCCTCGGTCACCCACGCCGTCGAGAAGCGCGGCCGGGAAATCGTCGGCGTGGTCGGCACAAACGTCGTCTACGCCCCCTACGTCGAGCTCGGCACGTCGCGCACCCAGGCCAAGCCGTTCCTGCGCAGTGCCCTCGCCGCCGTGCGTGGCCTCACGCCAGGGGGCTCCGGTGCCTGAGACCATGCCCGACGTCGAAGGCGCCGTCAGAGCCGCCCTGCGGGCCGACAGCGGCGTCTCGGCGCTCGTGGGCACCCGCGTGCTCTTCGGCGTCCCCAGCAGCCCCACGTGGCCGCTCGTGACCGTCCAGCGCGTCGGCGGCGGCGACGACCCCGGCGAAGCCCCCATCGACCTCGGCCTCGTGCAGATCGACTGCTACGGCGCCGAGCACAACAAGGCCCAAGCGTGGGCGGTCGTCTCGGCCGTGCGCACGTGGGCCAGGTCCGTCCGAGGAGCGACGGCCCTCACGGAAGAGGTCACGGCCTACGGCATCGACGTCGAGAGCGTCATCTGGGCGCCCGATGCCGCAGACCGCCCCAGGTACTCGGTCACCGCCCTGGTGACCGCACGGAGCACCCAAGCCGCCTGAGCGCGGAGAAGGAAGGCAACACCATGGCAGCAGGAGGCAACTCAGATGCGGTGCAGCTCGGCCCCGGCCGGCTCTACATCGCCCCGATCGGCACCACCGAGCCCACCTCGGCATCCGCGGCCCTGCCGTCGGCGTGGTCGCCGCTCGGCTACACCGAGGACGGCAACGCCTACGCGGCGGACATCACCACCGAGCCCATCGAGGTCGCCGAGGAGCTCGACCCCATCCGCTACGTGAACACCCGGCGGCTCAACCGCCTCACGCTGCAGATGGCCGAGGCCACGGCCCGCAACCTCGTCCTCGCCCTCGGCGCTGGCGGTGCGCACCCCAACGATGGCCAGTTCGTCGAGCCGCCCGACGCCGGCGACAGCGTGGCCGTGATGATCGTCTGGGACAGCGACGAGGCGCCCGGCGCCGACAACGTGCGCTGGGTCTACCGCCAGGCCGTGCCCTCCGGCACGATCGAGCTGCCCCGCCGCAAGGCCCCGGCCAAGACGCTCATCCCCGTCACCTTCAACCTGGAGAAGCCCGCCTCGGCCAAGCCGTGGATCTGCTTCCCCAACGCTGCCGGCGACATCTCCTAGGCGGGCGCCATGCCCGTCATCGGCAGTGACTACGAGCTGGCGCGACGCGAGCGCAACGCCAAGCGCGAGCCCAACCAGGTGGTGATGGGTGGGGAGCAGTTCACGCTGCTCCCCACCATCCCCATCTCGGCGGGGTTCGATCTGGCCGACGCGCCCGAGCCCAAGGCCGGCGACACCATGGAGGCCGAGGCGATCCGGGCCCTGTGCTCGTTCATCCGCCTCGCCCTCGTCGACGAGGACCAGCCTCGCTTCGACGCCCTCCTCGAGCGCCGCACCGACGCCATCGACGGCGCCGACGTGATCTACTACGGCAGCCTGATCGCGGAGGTCTACGCAGGCCGCCCTACGGTGCCGTCCTCCGGCTCTTCCGGTGGGCGGCACACTCGTGGGGCGACCTCGAAGAAGCCTGGCCGGAAGGCGAGCTGAGCGACGTGAACCTGCGGCGCGGCCTCCGCTGGTTCCACAAGCGCCTCGTGGCTCTCGCCGAGGCGGGGGCGCTGCGCGTCCGTGATGGCAAGCGCCTGGTGCCGTGCCTCGATCAGGCCGACCTCGATGCCTGGCTCGTCGGCGCCCCGCTGCCGTCGCGCCTCGAGCAGCGTGCCAGCGGCCGTGAGCGGCTGACCGCCCTGGGCGGTGATGTGGCATGAAGCTGGCAACCGCCTTCGTCGAGATCCGGCCCGACACCAAGAAGTTCGGGCGCCAGCTGCAGCAGGAGACCGAGCAGACGGCCACCGACGTGGGCCGCAAGCTCGGCCAGGCGCTCGCCGGTGCGGCCTTCCTCGCCGGCGCCAAGAAAGGCATCGACGCGGCGTCGGACCTCAACGAGGCCATCAACGTCACCGAGATCACCTTCGGCAAAGCCGAGGGCCAGGTGGCCGACTTCGCCAAGACGGCCGCCCGGGAGCTCGGCCTGTCGGAGCGGGCGGCCCGTGAGGCGGCGGCGTCGTTCGGTGGCCTGCTGCTCAACCTCGGCTTCACCGAGGACGCCGCGGCCGACACCTCGATCAAGCTGACGCAGCTGGCGTCCGACCTCGGCTCGGCGTTCAACACCGACCCCGCCGAGGCGGCCCTGGCGCTGGGCTCTGCGCTGCGTGGCGAGCAGGAGCCGATCCTGCGCTACAACGTGCTGCTCAGCGACCAGAAGGTGCGGCAGGAGGCCGTGCGCCTCGGCCTGGCTGCCACCACCGCGGCGGTCGACGAGAACGGCAAGGTGCAGGCCCGGCTCTCGCTCATCATGGAGCAGACCAGCCGGATCCAGGGCGACTTCGCCAACACGTCCGAGGGCGCCGCCAACGCCCAGAGGATCCAGGCCGCCGTGGCCGAGGACAGCGCCGCCTCTCTCGGCCAGTCGCTGCTGCCGGTCTACGAGAAGGTGGTGGCCGTCACCACCGCCGCGGTGGAGGTGTTCGGCAAGCTGCCAGGACCCGTCCAGACGGGCGTGGTGGCCCTCGCTGGCATCGCTGCCCTCGCCGGGCCCGTGAGGGCCGCCAGCGAGGCTGTGGGCTCTCTGGCGACCATCGCACGCACGCGTCTCAGTGGTGCCCTGGACCGAGGTGCGGTCGGCGCCTACAACATGGCCGGCGGTGCTGGGAAGCTCGGCGGGGCGGTCGGGGCGCTCGGCTTCGTCGGCGCGGCGGTCGGCGCTGGCCTGCTGGCCAAGTCGCTCACCGAGACCAAGATCAACGTCGAAGACCTAGCGGTCGCCACGGCCAACCTCACCGAGGCG
>JBPPMN010000185.1:0-23859 GCA_051306055.1 Acidimicrobiales bacterium | reverse complement strand
GGCCATCAGGACCCGTGTGCCGGCGGCGAAGCAGCCCGGTCCCACACCGACCTTGATGCCGTCGACGCCGGCGGCGGCCATGGCGTCGACGGCCTCGGCGGTGACGATGTTGCCGCCGATGACCTCGATGTCGAAGCCGCCCTTGATCGTCTTCACGACGTCGAGGACGCCCTGCGAGTGCCCGTGCGCCGTGTCGACCACGAGCAGGTCGACGCCGGCGGCGACGAGGGCCTCGGCCCGCTCCACGGCGTCGGGCCCGACGCCGACGGCGGCGGCGACCCGGAGGCGGCCGCGCTCGTCCTGGGTGGCGAGCGGGTACTCGGTCTGCTTCTTGATGTCCTTGACGGTGATGAGCCCGCACAGCGCGCCGCGGTCGTCGACGATCGGCAGCTTCTCGATGCGGTGCTGCCAGAGGACGTCCTTGGCCTGCTCGAGGGTGGTGCCCACCGGTGCGGTGATGAGCGGCGCGGGCTTCATCACCCGTTCGATGTTCTGGTCGTGGTCCTCCACGAAGCGGAGGTCGCGGTTGGTGAGGATGCCCACCAGCTTCCCGCCGCCGTCGACGATCGGGATGCCCGAGATCTTGTAGCGGGCCATGAGGTCGAGGGCGGCCCGCACCGGCGCGTCGGGCGGCAGGGTGACGGGATCGGTGATCATCCCGCTCTGGCTGCGCTTCACGCGGTCGACCTCGGTGACCTGCTCCTCCACCGAGAGGTTGCGGTGGATGACCCCGATGCCGCCCTGGCGGGCCATGGCGATGGCCAGCGGGGCCTCGGTGACGGTGTCCATGGCGGCCGACACCACCGGGATGTTCAGCGTGATCTTGGGCGTGAGCCGCGCCGCAGTGCTGACCTCGTTGGGGAGCACGTTGGACTCGGCCGGGAGCAGCAGGACGTCGTCGAACGTGAGCCCTTCCTTGGCGAACTTCGGGGCGAAGCCACTGCCGTCGGAGGAGCCACCGCTCACCGCCGCACCATCGCCGTCGCCGGGGAAGGGGCTGGGAGGGGTCTCCATGGAGGGAGTGTAGTGGCGCCCCGTAGGGTCCGGGCATGTCCACCTCGCCGCACTGGACCCCCGACGAGTTCCGTCGCCACGGCCACGAGGTGGTGGAGTGGGTGGCCCGCTACCTCGAGACGCTCGAGAGCCTCCCCGTGCAGAGCCCCGTCGAGCCGGGCTGGGTGCGGGCGCAGCTGCCGCCGTCGCCCCCCAACGCCCCCGACGACTTCGCCGATCTGCTGGCCGACCTCGACCGGGTGATCGTCCCCGGCACCACCCACTGGCAGCACCCGGGCTGGTTCGCCTACTTCCCCACCGGCGCCTCGGGGCCGTCGGTGCTGGCCGACCTCGTGTCGTCGGGCCTCGGGGTGCAAGGGATGCTCTGGGCCACGTCGCCCGCCTGCACCGAGCTCGAGGCGCACGTGCTCGACTGGATGGCCGAGGCCCTCGGTCTGCCCGACCGCTTCCGGTCCGACGGCGCCGGCGGCGGCGTGATCGAGGAGTCGGCCTCGGGCGCCACGCTGTGCGCCCTGCTGGCGGCGCGGTGGCGGGCGGCCGGCGACGGGCCCTTCGACCGGCTGCGGGTCTACACCTCCACGCAGGCCCACAGCTCGATCGAGAAGGCGGTGCGGGTGGCGGGGCTGCATCCCGACCAGCTCCGGCTGATCGAGGTCGACGACAGCTTCGCCCTGCGCCCCGACGTCCTCGCCTCCGCCATGGCCGCTGATGCCGACGCTGGGCTGGTGCCGTGCTTCGTGGTGGCCAACGTCGGCACCACATCGTCGACGGCCATCGACCCCCTGGCGGCGATGGTCGAGGTCTGCGCCGCCCACGGCGCCTGGCTCCACGTCGATGCCGCCCACGCCGGCTCGGCGCTGGTGTGCCCCGAGCTGCGCTGGATCGCGCCCGGCCTCGACGGGGTCGACAGCTTCTGCATGAACCCCCACAAGTGGCTGCTCACGAACTTCGACTGCGACTGCTTCTGGGTGGCCGACCGGGCGGCTCTCATCGGCGCGCTGAGCGTGCTCCCCGAGTACCTGCGCAACTCGGCCAGCGAGAGCGGCGCGGTGGTCGACTACCGCGACTGGCAGATCCCGCTCGGCCGCCGCTTCCGATCGCTCAAGCTCTGGTTCGTGCTGCGCAGCTACGGGCTGGAGGGACTGCAGCAGGTGGTGCGCGGCCACGTGGCGATGGCCCAGGCCCTGGCCACCAAGGTGGCGGCCCACCCGCAGCTCGCGCTGGTCGCCCCCCACCCGCTCAACCTGGTGTGCTTCCGCCACGTCGACGGCGACGAGGCCACCGAGGCGCTGCTGGGCGCCATCAACGCCAGCGGTCGGGTGCTGCTCACCCACACCCGCCTCGACGATCGCTTCGTGATCCGGGTGTCGGTCGGCGCCCAGGCCACCGAGGAGCGCCACGTCGACGCCCTCTGGGACCTGATCGAGGAGGCCATCTGATGGCCGCACCGCCCGCCCACCTCGATCCCGACCGCTTCGCCCTGCACCGGTACGCGGGCCGCGGGTTCGAGCAGGCCTACGTGCACGAGGGCGTGGGAGGTGTGCCGCTGCTGCTGGTGCACGGCTGGCCGGAGACCAAGCGGATCTGGTGGAAGGTGATCGAGCCGCTGGCCGCGGCCGGCTTCGAGGTGATCGTGCCCGACCTCCGTGGCTTCGGCGACAGCGCGGTGGCGCCTGACGGCTTCGGCGACGTGCCCGCCCACAGCCGCGACCTGCATGCCCTGGTCACCCAGGGCCTGGGCCACGACCAGGTGGTGCTCTGCGGCGGCGACCTCGGCGGTCCGGTGGTGCAGGACCTCGCGCTGCGCTTCCCCTCGCTGTGCGAGCGCCTGGTGCTGTTCAACTCGCCGCTGCCCTACGACAAGGAGCGCATGGCCGGCCTGGCCACCCGTCCGGCCCGTGAGGCCAGCGACTACTTCCTCCGCCAGGGCCTCGACGCCGATGCCCTCGCCGCCGAGCTGGCCACGCCGGCGCAGCGGCGGCGGTACGTCGCCACCTTCTACACCTCCCGCTTCTGGGCCCACCCCGGCGCCTTCATGGGCGAGGCCCAAGGTGTGTTCGGCCCGTTCGGCGGCACCGACGAGGTCGACTTCCACACTGAGCCCTTCGGCGACGCGGCCCGCCTCCGCTCCTCCTTCGGTGGCTACGAGAGCGTGTTCGATCCCGCCCGGCAGAGCGAGCCCGGTTTGCTGGCTCGCAACGAGGACGTGCGCGCCCTGCTGCTCTTCGGGCCGTCCGACCACGTGATCTACCCCGCCTTCGACGAGATGGCGGCGGTGGTGTTCCCCGACCACGACGGTCCGCACCGCCTCACCGACTGCGGTCACTTCGTGCCTTGGGAGGCACCCGCCGAGCTGGTGGACCACGTCGTCCGGTTCTGCGCCGATCGCCTGGGGTGATCGCCCGCTCAGACGGTGCTGAAGGTGGGGCTGCCCGCCCGGACCCCCTGCAGCGCGCCCGCCGCCCGCGCCAGCGCGTCGGCCGGGCCGAGGGCGTCGACCCGGGCAACCACGCCGTGCACCTGGCCGGCCAGCTCGCTGGAGCGGAAGGCCGCGGTGAGCCGCTGCCACACCGCGTCGGCCGACCGGCTGTCGCCGCCCCGCAGGAGGGCCACGAAGGCATCGCCATCGGGAGCCTCGTGGAGGAGGTCCTGGACCCGGAGCGTGCCGCGCAGGAGCCGGGCCGCCGCCAGGCGGCAGTCGGCCACCAGCAGCGTTCCGACGTCGCCTTGGAGCGCCTGGAGGCCTGCCACCGCCACGCCGAGCACGGCATCGCCCTCGTCGAGCCGCTGGAGCGAGTGGACGAGGTCGGCCGCGGAGGCCACGCCGGAGGGTGAGCGCCACAAGGGAGGGGGCGGCTCGACGGGCTGGCTCTGGCGGCGCCGATCCTCGCTCGGGCCCCCGCGCTCGGCGGGGCGGATGGCGGCCACCAGCGCATCGGAGAGCGCCTGCAGGTCGGGCTTCTCGATCACCTGGCGGGCACCGAGGCCGAGCAGCGCGACGGGATCGTCGGCGTAGGCCGTGAACACGATCACGGCGGGGCGCAGGCCCTCCTCCTGGAGCTGGCGGAGCATGCCGGCGCCGGAGCTGTCCTTCAGGGAGAGGTCGAGCACGAGCACATCGATCGAGAAGCGGCGGACGAGCTCCACCGCGTCGCCGCCGGTGTCGGTCTCGGCCACCACCTCGATGCCGGCCTCCTCGCACAGCGCGGAGATCACCGTCCGGAGTGCCGCATCGTCGTCGCACACCACCGCAGTGGCCAACCGTGCCGCCTCTCGTCGTCCTGCCGCCGTCGTCCCGCGATCGTATCCCTGTGCCGGCCGACGCTGAGGACCGGCGGTTCGGGGCGCCCGGAGCGGCGGGCTACGCTGGATCCTTCCTCATGACGGGACGGAGGGTCTCGCGGCCATGGTTGACGTGGAGATCGGCATCGGTAAGTCCGGCCGCCGGGCCTACGGCTTCGACGACATCGCGGTGGTGCCGAGCCGCCGCACGCGCGATCCCGAAGACGTCGACATCTCGTGGGAGATCGACGCCTTCCGCTTCGAGCTGCCCATCATGGCGTCGCCCTCCGACAGCGTGGTGTCGCCGGCCGTCGCAGCCGAGCTGGGCCGCCTCGGTGGCGTGGGTGTGCTCCACCTCGAGGGGCTCTGGACCCGCTACGAGGATCCCGAGCCGGTGCTCGACGAGATCGCCGGGCTGGCGGCCGACAAGGCCACCAGCCGGATGCAGGAGCTCTACGCCGAACCGGTCCAGCCAGACCTGGTGGAGCAGCGCATCCGCGACCTGAAGGCGACCGGCCTCACGGTGGCCGTGGCCTGCACGCCGCAGCGCACCCTCGGCCTGGCCCCGCACATCCTCAAGACCGAGCCCGACCTGCTGGTGATCCAGGGCACGGTGGTGTCGGCGGAGCACGTGGCCCGCCATGCCGAGCCGCTGAACCTGAAGGACTTCATCCGCCACTACGAGATCCCTGTGGTGGTGGGCGGCTGCACCTCCTACCAGGCTGCGCTCCACCTGATGCGCACCGGCGCCGCCGGCGTGCTGGTGGGCGCGGGCTCCGGCTCGGCCGGCACCACGCGCGATGTGCTCGGCGTGGGCATCCCGATGGCCACCGCCATCGCCGACGCCCGGGCGGCCCGGATGCGGCACCTCGACGAGACCGGCGTGTACGTGCACGTGATCGCCGATGGCGGGATGGCCACCGGCGGCGACATCGCCAAGGCCATCGTGTGCGGCGCCGACGCCGTGATGGCTGGCACCCCGCTGGCTGCCGCCTCGGAGGCGCCGGGCCGCGGCTTCCACTGGGGGATGACCGCCGTCCACGCCTCCCTGCCCCGCGGCCTCCGCGTGCCGGTCGAGCCCAAGGGCACCCTCGAGGACATCCTGGTGGGCCCGGCCCACGAGGCCGACGGCCGCCGGAACCTGCTCGGCGCCCTGCGCCGGTCGATGGCCCTGTGCGGCTACGCGACGCTCAAGGAGTTCCAGAAGGCGGAGGTGGTGGCGCTTCGATGAGCGACCGGCTCGACACCGTGCTGGTGGTCGACTTCGGCGCCCAGTACGCCCAGCTCATCGCCCGCCGTGTGCGGGAGGCCCGCGTCTACAGCGAGATCGTGCCTCACTCCATGCCCGTGGAGGAGGTCCTGGCCCGGGAGCCGGTGGCCATCATCCTCTCCGGCGGCCCGTCGTCGGTCTACGCGGAGGGCGCGCCCGGCGTCGACCCTGCCCTGTTCGAGGCCGGCGTCCCCACCTTCGGCATCTGCTACGGGTTCCAGGCCATGGCCCTTGCCCTCGGCGGCACCGTGGAGCAGACCGGTCTGGCCGAGTTCGGGCGCACGCCGCTCACCGTCACGGCTCCCGACGCCACGCTCTTCCACGGCCTGCCCGCCGAGCAGTCGGTGTGGATGAGCCACGGCGACTCCGTGTCGGCCGCCCCCGACGGCTTCACGGTCACCGCCCGCTCGGCGGGGGCCGCCGTGGCTGCCTTCGAGCACGTGGGGCGTGGCATGGCCGGGGTGCAGTTCCACCCCGAGGTGCTCCACACCCAGCACGGTCAGGCCGTGCTGGAGCACTTCCTCTACGAGATCGCCGGCGCCGAACCCACCTGGACGATGACCAACGTCATCGACGAGCAGGTGGCGGCCATCCAGGCCGCGGTGGGCGACAAGCGGGTGCTGTGCGGCCTGTCCGGCGGCGTCGACTCTGCGGTGGCCGCGGGCCTGGTGCAGCGAGCGGTGGGCGACCGGCTCACCTGCGTGTTCGTCGACCACGGCCTGCTGCGGGCTGGCGAGCCCGAGCAGGTCGAGCACGACTTCGTGGCCGCCACCGGCGTCGACCTCAAGGTGGTCGATGCCCAGGACCGCTTCCTCGACGCCCTGGCGGGCGTGGTCGATCCTGAGGAGAAGCGCAAGATCATCGGCCGTCAGTTCATCCGGGTGTTCGAGGCCGCCGCCCGCGACGTCGTGGCCGAGGCCGGCGCCCACGGCGAGACCGTCGACTTCCTCGTGCAGGGCACGCTCTACCCCGACGTCGTGGAGTCGGGCGGCGGCACCGGCACCGCCAACATCAAGAGCCACCACAACGTGGGCGGCCTGCCCGACGACCTCGAGTTCTCCCTGGTGGAGCCCCTGCGCACGCTGTTCAAGGACGAGGTGCGCAAGGTGGGCCTCGAGCTCGGCCTCCCCGAGGCCATCGTGTGGCGGCAGCCCTTCCCTGGACCGGGCCTCGGGATCCGGATCGTGGGCGAGGTCACGCGCCGCAGCCTGGAGATCCTCCGCGCCGCCGACGCCATCGCCAGGGAGGAGCTGTCGGCTGCCGGGCTCGACCGCGACATCTGGCAGTGCCCCGTCGTGCTCCTGGCCGATGTCCGGTCGGTGGGCGTGCAGGGTGACGGTCGCACCTACGGCCACCCCATCGTGCTGCGTCCGGTGTCGAGCGAAGACGCCATGACCGCCGACTGGACCCGCGTCCCCTACGACGTGCTGGCCCACATCTCCACCCGCATCACCAACGAGGTGCGCGAGGTCAACCGGGTGGTGCTCGACATCACGTCGAAGCCGCCCGGCACCATCGAGTGGGAATGACACCGCCCGCCACGCCCGATGAGCGTCGCTTCAACGAGAAGCTCGACGACCTCCAGGCCGCCCACCCGTTCCTCTACAACCTGGGCACCGGCGCCATCATCGGGGTCGTCCTCTCCCTGTTCGGGTTCCAGTGGCTGTTCGCGGTGGCGTACGCCCTGGTGTGGGCATCCCTGCGGGCCTTCCTGTGGGGCGACGGCCGCGTGCTGCGCCGGCAGTACGACGCTCGCAAGGTGCGCAGCGACGAGGCAAAGGTGGCGCGCCGCCGACGCACCTGACCACGCCGCGCAGCGGTACGCTCACCGCTTCATGGCCCCTCGACTCGCCCTCGGCGCCATGCTCGTCGTGGCGCTCCTCGGGTGCTCCTCCGCAGACGACGGTGCCGAGCCGACTGACTCGCTCGGGGTCACCGCGGCCCCCACGAAGGTCACCGCGCCGCCCGCCCCGTCGCCGTCGCCCGCCGGCACGGGCGTGGTGGTGATCGGCGGCACCAGCAGCTCGTTCGCCGTCATCGACTGCCTCCTGGAGCCCGACGGCAGCGAGCCGGCCGCGGCCCAGACCCTCCTGCTGGTGACCGGCACCGGCACCACGGGTGGGGGTGTGGCCTTCGAGGTGGCGGCCCGCCGGTTCGCCACCGGCACCGACCCGATCACCTACACCGACACCATCGGCTACCAGGACACCGCTCGCATCCTCCAGGCCCAGCGCATCGAGGTGGGCGGTCAGGTCGACGACCTCCGCGACCCCGACGCCACCACCTCCCTCCTGCGCCCCCGCGCCGACGGGCTCAGCGCGGTGGGCCTGGCCGGTCCGCCCGGCGCGGGAGCCGGGGCCGACGGCACGGTGGGCATCGCGCTCGACGCCACCTGCCCCTGACCCTCGGGGAGGACGAGCTGGCCGGTCAGGTGCCGGCGAGGCGGGCGATGACGGGCGCGAAGGCGTCGAGCTGGTCGGCGGAGAGGCCGAGGTAGGAGATGCCCCAGCGCTGGCGACGCTCCATCAGCTGATCGCAGATCTCGTCGACCGAGCCGATCAGGGCGTGCGGCGTCTCGGCGGCCTGGGTCGGGGTGAGGCCGAAGCCGGGGGCCATCGCCTCGATCACGCTGGCGCGGTCGTCGGTGACCATGGCCAGGTGCACCCGCACCTGCAGCTCGACCGCCTCGAAGCGGGCCCCCGCCGCCTCGCGGACCCAGTCGATCTTGCGGTCGGTGGACTCGGGCGTGCCATCGGGGAAGGCCCGCTCGTCGATCACGCCGGCCCGCAGGTTCACGTTGACGGCCACGATGTCGGCCTCCCGGGCGGCCAGGCGCAGCACGCGAGGGCCGCCGCCGCCGATCACGATCGGCGGCCCGCCGGCGGAGATCGGGCGGGGCAGGCCCTCGAGGCCCGAGATCCGGTAGTGCTCGCCGTCGATGTCGAGGGGACCGTCGGCCCACAGGCCCTTGACCACGGCCAGCGCCTCGACGAGGCGATCGACCCGGCGGCCGGCCGGGTCGATCGGGATCCCGGCCGCCTCGTAGTCGGCCGTCATCCACCCGGCGCCGAGGCCCAGCTCGAAGCGACCTCCCGTGAGCACGTCGAGGGTGGCCGCCTCCTTGGCCACCACCACCGGGTGGCGGTAGTCGTTGCCCAGCACCATCGAACCCACCCGCAGCGTCGTGGTGGCATCGGCGGCGGCCATGAGCGCCGGGACCGGGCCCAAGCCGGTGTCGAAGTGGTCGGCCATGGTGAGGGTGGACCAGCCGAGGTCCTCCGCTCGACGGGCCTGGGCCGTCCAACCGGCGGCGTCGGCCGGTGCCTTGCACTGGATGCCGAACCGGAACGGGTGCATGGCCCTGAGTCTGGCCGCTCCAGCATCCGCGGTGGATCCCGAGCGGCGCCTCAGACGTGAGCGGGGCGGGCGACGTGATCCCGAGCGTGGTCCAGGGCGGTGTCGAGGTCGTCGAACAGGTGGTTGGCGTGGGCCAGCCGATCGAGGGCGCCGGTGGCGGCCAGCACGCGCAGGTGCTCCGGTCTCGGGCCCTTGAGCAGCACGGTGATCCCTCGCCCCTCCATCTCAGCCACGATCTCGCCCAGGGCCTGGGCACCCGTGGCGTCGAGCACCTGGAGGTCGGGGAGGCGCAGCACGATCACCCGCGCATCGGTCACCGCGGTGAGCTCGGTGAGGAACCGCTGGGCGGCGCCGAAGAACAGCGCGCCGTCGAGGCGGTAGGTGAGGATCCCGGCGGCCCGCAGCTCATCGGCTTCGTCGGGCGCCAGCTCGGGCGAGGACCACTGAGCCACGGACGCCGTGCGGGCCACGTGCCGCAGCGCCAGCACCGCAGCCACGGCCATGCCGATCTCCACGGCCAGGATGAGGTCGAAGGCCACGGTGGCGAGACCGGTGAGGATCAGGACCGCCGCGTCGGAGCGGGTGGCTCGGGTGACGGCGCGCACGTTGTGCACCTCCACCATCCGGACCGCCGTGACCATGAGCACGCCGGCCAGGGCAGCGAGCGGGATGCGGGCCACGAGGTCGCTGCCCACGAGCACCACGACGAGGAGCACGGCGACGTGCACGATCGCGGCCGCCCGGGTGCGGGCGCCGCTGCGGACGTTCACGGCGGTGCGGGCGATGGCGCCGGTGGCCGGCATCCCGCCGAACAGGGGCGAGACGAGGTTGGCCAGCCCCTGCCCGAAGAGCTCTCGGTCGGGGTCGTGCCGTCCGGTGTCGGACATGCCGTCGGCCACCCTCGCCGACAGCAGGCTCTCGAGCGCAGCCAGGAGCGCGATGGCGAGAGCCGCGGTGACGAGGTCCTGCAGGTCACCCCAGGCCACGCTCGGCAACGAAGGGGTGGGGAGCGAACCCGGGAGGGCGCCGATGTGCGGGACGTCGAGGCCGCCCACCTCGGCGACGAGGGTGGCCATCGCCACCGCGATCAGCGAGGCAGGGAGCGAGCGGTGGAGCCGGGGGAGGACGACCATCGCCGCCACGACCACGCCGAGGACCAGAAGGGCGGGCCATGCGTGATCGAGGGACGCGGCGCGGAGCGCCCGGCCCGCCACCAGAGCGGTGTTCTCTCCCTCGGGCTTCGCCAGGCCGAGCGCACCGGGAACCTGCTGCAGGAAGATGATCACGGCGATCCCGATGGTGAACCCCTCGACCACCGGCCACGGCACGAAGGCGAGGTAGCGGCCCATGCGCAGCGTCGCCGCCAGCACGATGAGCAGGCCGGCCAGAAGTCCCACCACCGCGACGGCGTCGGCGCCAAAGCGGGCCACCACCGGTACGAGGACCACCGTCATGGCTCCCGTGGGTCCCGACACCTGGACGTTCGACCCACCGAACACTGCGGCCACCAGCCCGGCGACGATCGCCGTGACGATCCCGGCTTCAGCACCGAGCCCGCTGGTGATGCCGAAGGCCAGGGCCAGGGGGAGGGCCACGACCCCGACCGTGGCGCCCGCCACCAGGTCGGCCCGCCAATTGGTGCGCAGGCCGGCGTAGTCGCTGCGACGGGGCAGGAGCCTGAGCAGCGCAGCGCTCACGTGGACGCGGCGGTCTGCAGGTCAGCGAGGAGGTCCTGCTGCTGGGCGAGCGAGGTGATCAGGAGCCGCTTGGCCACCGCCAGGAGCTCGGCCACCAGCGGGTCGGCCAGGGCGTAGATCACCGAGGCGCCCTGCTTGCGAGTGTGCACGAGACCGGCCCGCCGCAGGATCCCCAGCTGCTGGGAGAGGTGGGAGCTCTCGATGCCGACGTGGGGCTGCATGTCGCTGACGGAGTGCTCGCCATCGGACAGGAGCTCGAGCACGCGCAGGCGCGCCGGATGCCCAAGGGTCTTGAACAGCTCCGCCTTCAGCTCCGAGACGGGTGCCCGTAGGGCGGCTTCGACGGCTCGACTGGGCATCGGTGCTCCTGACCTGACTGATCGACAACCTTACAATATCGTCAGATACTGCCACGGCGACACCTGAGGGCCGTCCGCTCGGACAGCGGACCGGGTCTTACGCCAGCGGGCGGCCGAAGGGCAGGGGGTCCTGCCAGGTCGCCAGGTGGGCTTCGGCGGCGGCGATGGCGGCCATCCAGAGCCCGGTGCCCTCGCCGGCGACCGCGGCGACGGCATCGTGCACCCGCTCCATCGCGTCGCCGCCGTCGGCATCGAGGGCGGCCAGCAGCGGGGCGGCGGTGGCGAGGAAGTCGGGCACCACCACGATGTCGAGGCGGCCGAGCACGGCGAGGGCGCGGGCGGTGACGGGCACGGGGGTGAGCGGCACCACCACCCGGGCCCTCACCCCGGCCGCGAGATCGTGCTCGAGCACGCCGGCCTTCCCGGCCACCAGGAGCGCGTCGCACTCCGTGTCGAAGGAGGCCTGCGGTTCGGGGGTGGCGCCGTTGGTGGCCACCGATGCGGCAGCCGCCTCGGTGATGGGGCCGTTGCCCACGATGGCCACCACCTTGCCGTCGAGCGAGCCCAGCGCGCCGAGGGCGGCCGCCACCGCGCTCTCTCCGGCGGCGGTCTGGTCGAAGGCGGCGGTGCGGTCGTCGGCTCGGGGGAGCTCGGCCAGGTCGGCCGGCGTGATGCCGAGGCCTGGCCCCGGCAGCCAGCGGCCCGACGACACCAGCTCGGCCACCTCGTCGACGAACGCCGCCACCGCTGCGTCGCGACCCTCCGGCTTGGCGTTGAGCCCGGCCGAGGCGCCCCCGACCTGGAGGCCGAAGCTGGCGGCCGCGTAGGTGGTGGAGCGGGCCAGCAGCTGGGCACCGTCGCGCAGCACCTTCGGGGCCAGGCGCACCACGCCGACGGCCGGGGCCTCGTCGAGGTCGAAGGCGATGAACCCGTCGGTGGAGGTGAGCTTGTGGACCGGCATCGCCGACGTTTCTACCGCACCGACCTCAGGCGAGGCCCAGTCGGGCCCGCTGCTCGTCGGGGGCCTCGATGGCGCGGAGCGCCTCGACCAGCAGGTCGGCCATGTCGCCAGCCGCCGCCGTCGCCGACAGGTCGCGCAGCTCGCCGGTGCTGTCGGCCTCGTCCCGGTCGTAGAGCAGGTGGCCCTCGAAGCGGCCACCGGCCCAGTAGGGAAGGGCGTCGCTCGGGTCGAAGGGCTGCCGGATCACCGGCACCTCGCTGCCCGGGGCCCGGTCGAGCCAGGCCCGGTGGTCGGGTCGGGGGAGGCGCACGTCGGGCAGGGCGTGGATGGGCATGGTCGACCAGCGGTTCGACCACATCGACAGCGGCCGGTTGCCGTCCACCGGCGAGCGGGCGTAGGTGCGGGTGGCATCGGCCACGTGGACCTCTCGGCCCCACACGCCGCAAAGCGCCCACTCGCGCACGCTGGTGGCGGTACCGGTGAGCAGCGGGACCAGCGACCGGCCGTGGGTGCGGTGGGCCGGCGTGACGGCGAAGGCGTCGCACAGCGTGGCGTGCAGGTCGACGGTGGTGGTGAGGGCGTCGCAGGTGCCCGGCGCCACCCCGGGCCACGAGATGAGCAGCGGGATGTGCCCCAGCTCCGGCTGCACCGGCACCTGGGGCTTGCCCCAGATCCCCCGCTCGCCGAGGTAGTGCCCGTGGTCGGTGCACAGGACCACCGCCGTGGTGTCCCACGCCTGGTGCTGGTCGATCACGTCGAGCACCCGTCCCAGCCAGTGGTCGATCATCGACAGCTTGGCGCCGTACTGCGCCCGGAGGTGGCGGGCCTCTCGCTCGGTCAGCCCGGCCTCCTCGGCGTTGCGGGCGTAGGGCGGCCAGATGAGGCGGTCGCGCTGCCAGTCGGGGTCGTAGCGGCTGGTCCACGGCTCGGGTGTGTCGAAGGGCTCGTGGGGGTCGAACTCGTCGACCACCAGCAGCGCCCGCTCCTCCGGGCCCCGGTCGGCGGACAGCTCCTGGTCGAGCCAGGCGGCGGCCGCCACCATCGTGCGCGGTCCGGGGAAGTCGGCCTCCTCCCGGTACCAGGTGCGGTTGCGGTCGTAGGCCCGCACCCACGGCGCCGCCTTGGCCGGGAGCGCTGGCGCCCCCATCCACGATGGGTCGGGCCGGCTGCGCCACGGGTCGTCCTCGTGGCCCCGGAGGTACTCCCACACGTGGAAGTCGGTGTGGTAGTTCTCGCCGCCGGTCTCGAACAGGTGCGGGTGGTCGCTCACCAACATCGTGGACACGCCGGCGTCGCGCCGCAGCAGGTGGGTGATCGAGTCCTCCCACACCTCGATCGAGCCCCACGGCCGCCACGGGAAGTCGAGGGCGCCCACCAGCAGGTCGTGGCGGGCCGGCATGCACGGCAGCGAACCGGTCACGTGGTTGGTGAAGCGCACCGACCGGGCGGCGAGGCGATCGAGGTTCGGGGTGTCCACCTCGGTGCCGCCGTAGCTCCCGAGCAGGTGCCGGTTGAGGCTGTCGAGCAGCACCACCACGACATCCCGGGGAGCGGTCACGGCCGGACCGTAGCGTCACATCCGGCTTGTAGGTTGGGGTGCTCATGAGCCCCGCCGACGACCCGCTCCTCGAGGGCCTCAACCCCGTGCAGAGCGAGGCCGTCACCCACACCGACGGTCCGCTGCTCATCGTGGCCGGTGCCGGCTCTGGCAAGACCCGTGTGCTCACCCACCGGATCGCCCACCTGATCCGCGACCACGGCGTGAGCCCCTTCGAGATCCTCGCCATCACCTTCACCAACAAGGCGGCCGACGAGATGAAGCACCGCGTCGGTGCCCTCGTGGGCCCGGTGGCCGAGAAGATGTGGGTGTCGACCTTCCACTCCGCCTGCGTGCGGATCCTGCGGCGGGATGCTGACCGCCTCGGCTACCCCAAGGCCTTCACCATCTACGACCAGGCCGACGCCAACCGCCTCACCGGCTACGTGATCCGCGACCTCGGCCTCGACGTGAAGCGCTTCCCGCCCCGCTCGGTCCACGCCACCATCAGCGCGGCGAAGAACGACCACATCGGCGTGGAGGCCTACGCCGAGCGAGCCCAGGTGATCTACGAGCGCAAGATCGCCGACATCTACCGCGAGTACCAGGCCCGCCTCCAGCGGGCCGGCGCCATGGACTTCGACGACCTCCTCGGGATGACGGTCACCCTGTTCCAGAACCACCCCGACGTGCTCGAGAGCTACCGGCGCCGCTTCAAGCACGTGATGGTCGACGAGTACCAAGACACCAACACCGTCCAGAACGAGATGGTCCTGCTCCTCACCAAGGAGCACCGAAACGTCTGCGTCGTCGGCGACGGCGACCAGTGCCTGCCCAGCGGCACGATGATCTCCACTCCCTCGGGCAAGAAGCCGATCGAGGAGATCGAGGTCGGCGATGAGGTGCTGGGCACCGGCGGCCGCTTCGAGCAGGTGCCGGGCCGGGTCACCCACGTGCAGGTGGGCGAGTGGTCGGGCCGCCAGTACTTCGTGCGGGCCGGCGGTCACACCCTCCAGGGCACCCCCCACCACATCGTCTTCGCCGACACCATGCTTGACCGCGACAAGTGGGTCGTCTACCTGATGCACAAGCACGATCGGGGTTGGCGCATCGGGGTGACTCGTACGGTTCGAGTCGACGGCAAGGGCCAGGCGCAACCAGGCCCTCGGGTGCGCATCAACCAAGAGCATGCCGACGAGCTGTGGTTCCTCGAGGTGTGCGAGACCCGCGAGGACGCATCGATGTGGGAGGCGTTCTACGCCGCCCAGTACGGGCTCCCGACGGCGGTGTTCCATGGCATCGGGCGAAAGCTCCTGATGGGGGAGGAGCGCCTCGAGCGCCTCTACGACATGCTCGACACCGGCACTCGGGCCAAGGAGCTGATGGAGGACCTCGATATCCACCCCGAGTTCCCGCACATGCGGCCCACGGCAGGGCGGCGACGGGCGACGCTCAATCTGTCCATGTTCGGCGGAGAGCGCCGCACCTCGGGTCCAGGGCAGCATCGAGTGCAGGCCAGCACCAACCGCCCCGAGGTGATCGAGTCCCTCGTTGCAGCGGGCCTACCGATGCGCAAGAGCATCGGCCAGAGCCAGGTGTGCGACGTGATGCGCAAGGATTATGTCGAGGCCCTGACCATTGCCCGCTCGGCGGCAGAGGCCGCGGGCTTGGTGATCAACCGCCGGGCCCGGATCGGCGACCGCGTGTGGGAGTTCGTGCCGCTGTCGCACCTTCGGCCCGGCATGAGGGTGCTCGTGGATGATGGCGCCGGCGGGCTCGTCCCCACGCGGGTCGACCAGGTGGACACCGTTGCCTACGCCGGCCCCGTCTACGACCTCGAGGTGGGGGGCACCCACAGCTATTGTGCAGACAATATTTGCGTGCACAACAGTATCTACAAGTTCCGCGGAGCGGACATGAGGAACATCCTCGAGTTCGAGAACGCCTTCCCTGACGTCACCATCGTGGTGCTGGAGCAGAACTACCGCTCGAGCCAGACCATCCTCGACGCCGCCAACGCGGTGATCGGCAACAACCTCTCCCGCAAGCCCAAGGAGCTGTGGACCGATCGCGGCGACGGCGAGCCGATCGTGCGCTACCACGGCGACGACGAGGTCGACGAGGCGCAGTGGGTGACCCGCCAGATCGCCAAGCTCCACGACGGCGGCGACGTGCGCTGGAGCGATGTCGCCGTCTTCTACCGCACAAACGCCCAGAGCAGGGTGCTGGAGGAGCACCTCACCCGGATGGGCGTGCCCTACAAGGTGATCGGCGGCACCCGGTTCTACGACCGGCGCGAGGTGAAGGACGCCCTCGCCTACCTGAAGGCGGTCATCAACCCCACCGACGAGGTGTCGGTGAAGCGGGTGCTCAACAACCCGAAGCGGGGCGTGGGCGACGGGAGCGTGGGCAAGCTCGACGCCTACGCCTCGGGGCGCGGCCTCTCCTTCGTCGACGCCCTGCGCCGGTCGACCGATGCGGGCGTGAGCGGCAAGGCGGCCAAGGGCATCGCCGAGTTCCTGGCCCTCCTCGACGGCGTGGCCGACCTCGCCGCTGCCGACAAGCCCGCCCCGCTGCTGCAGGCGCTCCTCGACGGCTCCGGCTACCTCATCGAGCTCCAGGAGGAGCGCACCATCGAGGCCGAGAGCCGCCTCGAGAACCTGGCCGAGCTCGTGGGCTCGGCCGAGGAGGCCGAGAGCATCGAGCAGTTCCTCGAGCAGGTGAGCCTGGTGAGCGACCAGGACGAGATCGACGGCGACGACAGCCAGGTGATGCTGATGACCGTCCACGCCGCCAAGGGCCTCGAGTTCCCCGCCGTGTTCATCATGGGGCTCGAGGAGGGGGTGTTCCCCCACCTGCGCTCGATCGGCGAGCCCGACGAGCTGGAGGAGGAGCGGCGCCTGGCCTACGTCGCCATCACCCGGGCCCAGGAGCGGCTCTACCTCACCCACGCCTGGAGCCGCACCCTCTACGGCGGCACGCAGTACAACCCACCCAGCCGCTTCCTCGACGAGATCCCCGAGCGCCTGGTGGAGGCGGTGGAGCAGCGCCGGGCCAGCCGCGGCGGCCGCACCTACGGCGGTGGCGGCTACACGCCCAGCGACCGATCGGCGGGCTACGGCTCGAGCGGGGCCGGCATCGGCGCCAACCGCGACCGCATGGTCGACCGCGCTCTGCGGGGCACCGGCACCGGTCCGGCCAAGCACGGTGCCGAAGCGCTCGGGCTGAAGGTGGGCGACGACGTCGTGCACGCCACCTTCGGCGAAGGCGTGATCCTGCTCATCGACGGCACCGGCGACAAGGCCGAGGTGGTGATCCGCTTCCCGGGCGTGGGGGAGAAGCGCTTGCTGATGTCGTGGGCTCCGCTGAAGAAGCTCTGACCGGATCGGCTCAGGCGGTGGCGACGGCCCACTGGTCGCCACCGGCCCGCTTCGCCCGGTACATGGCCGCATCCGCGCTGCCCCGCAGGCGCTCGATGTCGGTCGCCGGCGCTGGGCCGGCCACGCCGATCGACACGGTGGCGAAGGGCATCTCGGCGGTGAGGGTGGTGCGCAGGGTGATCGCCAGCCGCTCGGCGAACCCCGTCAGATCCTCGTCGCCGAGCTCGTCGGCCGAGGCCACCACGCAGAACTCATCGCCCCCGAGGCGGGCCACGAGGTCGCCCACCCGCACCGCGGAGCGCAGGCCGAGCGCCGCGCGGCACAGCACCTCGTCGCCGGCGTCGTGGCCGAGCTCGTCGTTCACCACCTTGAACTGGTCGATGTCGACGTAGGCCAGCACCACCCGGTTGCCGTGCGCGGCGAGTGAGCGGACCGCTCGCTCGAGCCCGAAGCGGTTCATGGCTCCGGTGAGGGCGTCGTGCTCGGTGGCGGCCTCGAGGCGCTTCGTGTGCAGGCGATCGTCGTGGATGTCGCGCAGCGACACCACCACCTCGTCGGGCACGGCAGGGTCGTCGTCGTGCACGAGCTGCCAGCTGGCACTGGCCCAGCGCCACCCGTCGCTGGCGGGCAGCCGCACCTCCACCCCGCTGCCCCGGCCGCGGTCGGTGGTGAAGGCCTCCACCACCGTCTTGCGGTCGTCGGGGTGCACGAACTCGACGGCGAAGTGGTCGGTGATGTCGTCGATCTCCAGCTGGGTCGATCGGAGGAACGACGGGGACGCCCACTGGAGCCGGCCGTCCAGGTCGAGCAGGAGGAGGCCGTCGGGGATGTACTCAGCGATCCGTCGGGCCCGGGCGTTGGCGGCGGCCAGGGCACCTCGCTCCCGCACGCGGCGGACAGCCTGCGCGAACAGCTGCGCCACCAGCTCCACCTGGGTGATCTCTGCGTTGGTCCAGCGCCGGGGACCGTCGGTGGTCTGCAGCGCGGTGAGGCCGAGGAAGGTCGAACCGGTGCGAACGGGGGCGAGCAGCAGGCCGCGCACCTGGTTGGTGTCGGCCAGAGACCGCTCCGAGTCGTTGAGCTCCAGCTTCGCGAGATCGTCGACGGCGACGGTCTGCCCCAGCGCCAGGAACTCGATGCTCGAGCCGAAGGCGACGCGCACGTCGGAGCCTGTCGCCGGCAGCTCCACGGCCAGGCCCGGGACGTTCCACGACCACCCATCGACGATGTGGTCGACGTCGTCGACCAGCACGGTGAGGGCGGCGTCGACCGACAGCGCCTGGCCCACCGCGGCCAGGCTCTCCTCGATGGCCGCGTCGAGCGTGGCGGCGGTGGCGGAGCTGAGCAGGCGCGAGAGGTGGCCCAGCATCTGGTGGAGGGGCTCGATGTGCTGGCGCGTCGAGGCCGAGATCTCGGCCCGACGATCCTCTCTCCCCATTGCCGGCAGCCTACGGCAGGGCGCGGTCGGCCACTGCGGCGCCTGGCGCGCCGATGGGCCGACGGGTTAGACCGGATCCCCATGGCACGGACCCTGGAGCGGGCGGGGCTCCTCCTGCGCAACGACCTCACGCTGGGCACGGTCATGGACCGGCTCGCGAAGGTGCACCGCGATCGGCAGCTCGTCACCGAGGCCGATGGTGGGCTCGACCTCACCTACGAGCAGGCGGCCAAGCGGGTGCGTCGGTGGGCCGGTGGCATCGCCGCTCGCACCGAGCCCGGCGACGTCGTGGTGATCGCCACCGCCAACGGCTACGAGCAGCTCCTGCTGTGCTTCGCGGCGGCCAGGGCCGGCACGCTGCCCGCTCCGGTGAACGCCGGCATGAGCAAGGACGAGGTGGCCCACGTGGTGGCCGACTCCGACGCCGCCCTCGTGGTGCGCTCGGCGGCCGAGGTCGACCAGGAACCGCCCCTCGCCGCGGCCCGTCCCGCCGACCCAGGCGACGTGGCTGCGCTCTTCTACACCTCGGGCACGACCGGCACCCCCAAGGGCGTCGCCCTCACCCACCGGGCGCTGGTCGGGCAGGTGTCCCGCGCCGCGCTCTGGCCCACGCGGCTGCACCGAGACGAGGCGGTCATCGCCCTCCCGGTGGCCCACATCATGGGCTTCGCCGTGCTCATCGGCCTGGCCGTGGCCGGCATCCCCGCCTACCTCCTGCCGAAGTTCAACCCGGTGAAGGTGCTCGACGCCATCGAGGGCCGGCGGGCCACGATGTTCGTGGGCGTGCCGGCCATGTACCGCATGCTCGACGAGGCCCACGCCGCCGAGCGCGACCTCACCAGCGTTCGGGTGTGGGGGTCGGGCGCCGATGCCATGCCGACCGAGCTGGCCGAACGCTTCAAGAAGATGGGCGCCACCCTCACCGTGCCGTTGCTCGGCGCCCTGGGAGAGGCCGCCTTCGCAGAGGGCTACGGCATGGTGGAGGTGGGTGGCGGCGTGGCGGCGAAGCTGTCGCCACCGTTCCTCGGGGCCGGCTCCGGACCCTTCGGCGAGGCCCTCGGCATCGCCCTTCCCGGCTACGAGCTGCGCGTGGTCGACGAGGCCGGCGAGGAGCTACCGGGCGGGCAGGTGGGCGAGCTCCAGGTGAAGGGCCCAGGGGTGCTCAAGGGCTACTGGGGCGACGAGGAGGCCACCGCTGCGGTGCTCACCGACGACGGATGGCTCCGAACCGGCGACCTCGCCCGCAAGGGCCCGCTCGGCCTGCTGGTGTTCGAAGGCCGCAGCAAGCACGTGATCAAGCACGGCGGCTACTCGGTGTACGCCCTCGAGGTGGAGCAGACCCTCGAGCTGCACCAGCACGTGCTCGAGGCCAGCGTGATCGGCCTCCCCGACGACCGCATGGGTGAGGTGCCCGCGGCGGTGGTGCGGCTGTCAGCCGGGGTCACCCTCGAGCAGGCCGGCCTCGAGGCGCACGCCGAGGAGCACCTGGCCGACTACAAGGTGCCGAAGCGCTACGTGCTGGTCGACGAGCTCCCCCGCACCGGTACCAACAAGGTGCAGAAGGACGCCCTCCTCGCCCTCTTCGAGTGAGCGCCCCTCACGGGGACGTGGTGGTGGTGGTGAGCTCGTTGATGTCGACGTAGAGGCGGCCGTCCTCCACCGAGGTGGGGTAGTAGCGCAGACCGGTCCCGTCGAGGGGGTAGGTCACGGCCTCGTCGCACTGGTTGACGAGCACCTCGGCGTCGCGGTCGAGCGAGATGGCGCAGTCGGGGTCGTTGGGGTCGGTGGCGCCGAAGGCCACCCAGCCCTGCTGCGGGTCGTCGTCGAGGTGGCCCACGAACACGTTGCGGTTGCCGCCGGCCAGGTCCTGGTAGAGCAGCGGCAGCCCGCCGTCATCCGCGATGCGGGCCGCGATGTTCTCCACCTGGCCGGCGTCGAAGCGCTCGTCGCCCAAGCGGATGGTGACGTCTCCCCGGTTGGCCAGGACAGCAACGAAGAAGGCCAGGCCGAGCGCGATGAGCACCCCGGCGGCGGCGATGGCCAGGGCCTTGCCGGCGTGGCCCC
This sequence comes from Acidimicrobiales bacterium, assembly GCA_051306055.1. Taxonomy (GTDB): domain Bacteria; phylum Actinomycetota; class Acidimicrobiia; order Acidimicrobiales; family VFJN01; genus VFJN01. The sequence continues at coordinate 3,500 of JBPPMN010000185.1, read as the reverse complement.
GGGTCTGGGCGACGGGCATGTCAGCGCTCCTCGGTGGGGCTCGACTGGCGAGGCGTCATCGGCACGCCCCTAGTATCGGCCGATCTGACGCCACGTCGGAAACCGAGGGCCTTCACGGCCGGGAGCAGCGCATGGACCTCTACGAGTACCAGGGCAAGCAGTTCTTCGCGACGTACGGGATCCCCGTGTCGCCGGGCGAGGCGGTGACCGCCGTCGACGATGCCGTCGCCGTGGCCGACCGCATCGGGTATCCCGTGGTGGTGAAGGCCCAGGTGCAGGTGGGGGGCCGGGGCAAGGCGGGCGGCATCAAGCTGGCCGACACCGCGGAGGAGGTGCGCACCCACGCCGGGAACATCCTCGGCATGGACATCAAGGGGCACACCGTCGAGGTGCTCTGGATCGAGCTGGCCTCTGACATCTCCGAGGAGTACTACGCCAGCTTCACCCTCGACCGCTCGGCCAAGAAGCACCTCGGGATGCTGTCGGCCCAGGGCGGCGTGGAGATCGAGACCGTGGCCGAGGAAGACCCCGACGCCATCGCCAAGATCTGGATCGACCCCGTCGACGGCCTCACCGAGGAGGCCGCCCGGGCCTGGGTGGAGGCGGCCAAGCTCAACCCCGACGCCACCGAGGGCACGGTCGACATCCTCCGCAAGCTCTACACCGCCTACTCCGAGGGCGACGCCGACCTGGCCGAGATCAACCCGCTCATCCTCAAGCCCACCGGCGAGGTCCACGCCCTCGACGCCAAGGTCACCCTCGACGCCAACTCCACCTTCCGCCACCCCGACTACGAGCAGTACGAGGCCACGCAGGTACGCGACGAGCGCGAGCAGGCGGCTTTCGACAAGGGCCTGCAGTACGTCGGCCTCGACGGCTACGTGGGAGTGATCGCCAACGGCGCCGGGCTGGCCATGAGCACGGTCGACATCGTCACCCAGGTGGGCGGCAAGCCGGCCAACTTCCTCGACATCGGCGGCGGCGCCAACGCTGATGTGATGGCGGGCGCCCTCGAGGTCATCACCAACGACCCCGACGTGCGGTCGATCTTCATCAACATCTTCGGTGGCATCACCAAGGGCGACGAGGTGGCCAACGGCATCATCACCGCCATGGGCCGCGTCGACATCACCGTGCCGATCGTGATCCGCCTCGACGGCACCAACGCCGATGAGGGCCGAGCGCTGCTCGAGCCCCACCTGTCCGACCAGCTGCGGCTCGCCCCCACCATGGTGGAAGCCGCCGAAGCCGTCGTCGCCGCTGCCGGCGCCGAGAAGTAGGAGCGCCGCCCATGAGTGAGCGCAGCGAGCGAATCGGCAGCACAGCCACCCACTCGGCCGGCTGGCAGGCGCCTGCGGTCACGACCCGCCAGGAGCAGATTCTGTGAGCATTTTCGTCGACGACAAGACCAAGGTCGTGTACCAGGGCCTCACCGGCTCACAGGGCAAGTTCTACGGCATGCTCAACCGCGACTACGGCACACAGGTGGTGGCCGGGACCAACCCCAAGAAGGCCGGCACCGACGTGGACGGCATCCCCGTCTACGCCACCGTGGCCGAGGCCGTGGAGGCCACCGGCGCCACCGCGTCGTGCATCTTCATCCCGGCCCCGGGCGTGAAGGACGCCGTGATGGAGGCCGCCGAGGGCGGCGTGAAGTTCATCGTGGCCATCACCGAGGGCGTCCCCGCCCACGATGAGGCCTGGTTCTTCAACAAGCTGAAGCGCGACTTCCCCGACGTGCAGCTCCTGGGCCCGAACTGCCCCGGCATCATCAGCCCCGGGAAGTGCAACATCGGCATCACCGCCGGCCACATCGCCAAGGCGCCGGTGGAGGGCCAGCCCAACGTCGGCATCGTGAGCCGCTCCGGCACCCTCACCTACCAGGCGCTGTACGAGCTGAAGCTCAACGACATCGGTGTGACCACCTGCGTGGGCATCGGCGGCGACCCGGTGCCCGGCACCAGCTTCATCGACTGCCTGGAGGCCTTCGAGGCCGACCCCGACACCGCCGCCGTGATGATGATCGGTGAGATCGGCGGCTCGGCCGAGGAAGAGGCAGCCGCCTTCATCGCCGACAAGATGAGCAAGCCGGTCGTGTCCTACATCGCCGGCGTCACCGCGCCTCCCGGCAAGAAGATGGGCCACGCCGGCGCCATCGTCTCCGGCGGCAAGGGCACCGCGGCGGCCAAGCAGGAGGCCCTCGAGGCCGCCGGCGTGAAGGTGGGCCAGAACCCCACCGAGGCCGGCACCCTGATGGTCGAGGTCGTCAAGAACCTCTGACAACCCCGAGATCTGGCGTCAGATCTGGGCGCCCGGCGCCCGATCCTGACGCCAGAACCCGGGGGGTGGGGTGGCACGCTGGGGGCGTGACCTCCCGCACCCGCCTGCTGTCGCTCGCCGTGCTGGCCCTCCTCCTGGGGGGCGGTGCGGTGCTCGTGGCGCGGAGCGGGTCGGACGAGACCTCCGAGGTCGCCGAGACCACGACGTCGACCGCGTCGACCACCACGATCGCCCCGACCACGGCAGCTCCGGCGCCGCCTCCGTCGACGACCACCACGACCGAGCCGCAGCCGACGTGGCCCGACCTGCCCGACGACGGTGTGCCCCGCGCCGTGGTGACGCCGAGCGGGTTGGTGCTCGCTGTGGAGGCTGCCGACGGCGACGCCTACACGGTGCGCACCCCCTGTGGGGGTGAGGCCCGGGTGACCGGCACGCCGATCACCGGTGCCCACGTCGTGCTCGATCCCGGCCACGGCGGCGACGAGCCGGGAGCGGTGGGGCCCAACGGCCTCACGGAGAAGGAGGTGAACCAGCTGGTGGCCGAGGAGACCCAGCGGCAGCTGGAGGCGCTCGGCGCCACGGTGGTGCTCACCCGCACCGCCGACTACCGCATCACGCTGGCCAGCCGGGCCGCCATCGTCACCAGCCTCCGGCCGCTGGTGTTCATCTCCATCCACCACAACGCCGACCCCGACGAGGAGCGGCCGACCCCCGGAGCGGAGACCTACTTCCAGATCGCCTCGCCCGACTCGAAGCGGGTGGCCGGCCTGCTCCACGAGGAGCTGGTGGCCGCCTTCGCCCCCTACGACGTCACCTGGGCGGCCGACCTCGACGCAGGCGCCAAGTACCGGCCCGCCGGCGACGGGGGCGACTACTACGGCATCCTGCGCCGCACCGCGGGCGTCCCAGCGGTGCTGTCGGAGGCCGCCTTCATCTCGAACCCGGCGGAGGAGGCGCTCCTGCGCGACCCCGTCTTCCATGCCGTGCAGGCCGAGGCCATCACCAGCGCCGTGGTGCGCTTCGTGACGAGCGACGACCCGGGCAGCGGCTTCGTGGAGCCCTACCCGCGCACCCAGCCGGCCGGTCCGGGTGGCGGGGGTCAGGGCTGCGTCGACCCGCCCCTCGGCTGAGCGGTCCCGAGGCCTCGGTCCTCAGAAGGGCGGCGCGGGCCGGTCGTCGTCGGGCGGCGGGTCGGTGGGCTCGGCCGGCGGGGCCCATGC
>JBPPMN010000139.1:0-39860 GCA_051306055.1 Acidimicrobiales bacterium | reverse complement strand
CCCACCCCACCCCGACACCCACCCGGTGTCGGGGCGGGGGCGCGTCCCCGGCTGCCCGGCGTCGGGAGCAGACTGAGCGGGTGCTCGCCTCCGACAGCAGTCCCTACAGGGTGCTGTGGGAGCTGGCGTGGTGGGTGACGAAGGCGGTCCTGGCCCTCGGAGCAATCGCGCTCATCGTCGCCGTGCTGCTCGTCGGCCTCCTGACGCTCATCCGGCGGGCCCGCGACCCAGGGTGGGAGAGCGACTGAGCGCCCCGGCTACTCGTCGATGGTCGGGAGCTCGAAGGCATCGGTGCGGGGGCCGGTGCGGGCCAGCGACGAGTAGCGACGGCCGGCGATGCGCCAGTCGTCGCCGGTGCGGCGGTAGCGGTCCTGGTAGAGCCCGTAGGCCTCGGTCCACACCCCGTCCCCGTCGCAGCGGAGCTCGCAGATGTAGACCCGTCCCCAGGCCTCGTCGCCATCGACGTCGGCCACCGAGTTGAGGATGGCGAACTCGAAGAAGGTGAACTGCTCGAGGCTGCGCTCGATGAACTCGACCAGCGCGCCAGGCCCGTCGATGGTGAACGGCTCCCGGGTCCGGGTGTCGATGTGGACCACTGCATCGGATTCGAACAGGGCGGCCACCTCGTCCCAGCGGCGCCGGGTGACGGCATCGCCGTAGGCCGCCTGCAGGCGGCCCACCGCCAGCAGCGACGAGGTGGCCTCCGGCGTGCGCTCGAGCATCACCCCGAGCCTAGGAGGATCGGGCCACCTCGCTCGTCCGGGAGCCGGCTCTGTGAAGAGAAGGCGCGCTCCGAGGCCAGCTTCCCTGCACAGAGCCGCCGCCGAAGCTCCTCAGTCGAAGAGGATCAGCGAGGCCGTCTGGCTGGCGGTGGCCAGCAGGCGGCCGTCGGGCGACCACACGTGGGCCGTGCCATGCCCGTAGCCACCGCTCGCCACCGTGGGATCGAGCTGCAGCAGGATCCACTCGTCGCTGCTGGCACCGGCGAAGCGCACCGTGTTGTCGATGCTGGTCCCGCCGCCGGCGCGGCCCGAGGCGTGAGCGATCGAGAGCGGCACCATGTCGGCCAGGTAGGCGATCACCGCCGGGGTGGCCGAGCGGTCGGGCACGCGGGCCCACATGGTGAGGGTGCCCGTCGGCAGGGCGCTCTTGTCGAGGGGCGGGGCGGAGCGCATCTCGATGTTCCGCTTCATGCCCGCGGCAGCCTTCCGCATGGCCTCGGGAAGGGGCAGCATGAACGGCGGCGCGTCGGTCGGCGCCGGGACGTCCGGCATGGTCTCGAAGGCCTGCTCGAGGCGACCCGGCTTGCGATGGGCGGCGGCCCCGAGGGCGGAGAAGATCTCCCGGTCGCCCACCCGTGCCGTCACCCGAACCTGCGCCGCGCTGCGCCCCGCCGCCAGCACCTCGGTGGTGCAGTGGAGCCGATCGCCCACCATGGTCTCGCCGGAGACGAACTGCACGGTGCTCCACAGCGCGGGCCGCTGGGTCTCCACCTCGGCCAGAGCCACCGCCACGGCGATGGCCGTGCCGCCGTAGAGCTTGCCGTCGAAGCGGGCCAGCGGGCGGGTGAGCTCGAAGGAGGCGCGCCCGTCGCCTTCGTGCTGCAGGCCCAGCAGCGCCACGTCGGCGGCGCGGTCGAGCCCGTCGTCGAGCACGAGGTCGCCCCAGCCGGTCGTCATGGGCGCTGACGGTATCCGGCGCCCCCCGGCCCGCTCACATCCGGACCGCTACGGTCCCCACCCATGCCGATCGACATCTCGGCCGGCTTCCCGCCGGGCCTGGCCACGCCCGACCACATCGCGCTGGCCGAGGACCTCGGCTACCGGCGGGCGTGGGTGTACGACTCGCCGGCGCTCTACCACGACGTGTGGGTCACCCTGGCCCGGGCCGCCGAGCGCACGGAGCGCATCGGGCTCGGTCCGGGCGTGCTGGTGCCGAGCCTCCGCCACCCCATGGTGAACGCCGCCGCCATCGCCACGCTGGAGGACCTGGCGCCGGGCCGGGTGGCCGTGGCCATCGGCGCCGGCTTCACCGGCCGCCACGTGCTGGGCCACAAGCCGATGCGCTGGGCCGAGGTGCGGGCCCACGTGATCGCCATCCGTGCCCTGCTGCGCGGCGAGAACACCGAGTGGGAGGGCCGCACCATCCGCATGGTCCACCCCGACGGGTTCGGCGCTCCCCGCCCCATCGAGGTGCCGATCTACATCGGCGCCGACGGGCCCAAGGGCAACGCCGTGGCCGCCGAGCTGGGCGACGGAACCTTCGCCGCAGGAGTGCCCAACGCCGACGCCCAGGGAGGGTGGCGAGGGCTGCTCACCTTCGGCACCGTGCTCGACGACGGCGAGGACGTCACCTCGCCCCGGGTGATCGAGGCCGCGGGACCGGGAGTCTCGGTGGTGCTCCACGGCATGTACGAGCGCGGCGGCCCGGCCGTGGTCGACGGCTTCCCCGGCGGCCCCGAGTGGCGAGCCGCGCTGGAGCAGATCCCCGAGGCCACCCGCCACCTGGCCACCCACGAGGGCCACCTGGTGGAGCTCACCGAGCGCGACCGCGCCGGCCTCGACGGCGGGCTGGCCCAGCTCATCGGCTCGTTCACCCTCACCGCCCCGGCCGCCGAGGTGGCCGAGCGGGTGGCCGCCTTCGAGGCCATGGGCATCACCGAGATCGCCTACCAACCCTGCGGACCCGACATCGAGCGCGAGCTGCGGACCTTCGCCGCCGCCACCGGCACCACCTGACCCGAGGAACCCGATGACCCGTCACACCCTTCGCCGCACCACCCTTGCCTCCGCCCTCGTGCTCGGCCTCGTGCTGGCCAGCTGCACGTCGTCCGACGACGACGATGCCCAGCCGCCCGACACGACCACGGCGCCCACCGCCACCTACGTCGTGGCCCCGGGCGTGGAGCAGCTCCTGGTGAGCGATGCGCCGCCCGACACCGAGCTCACGGTGGTCGACGCCGAGGACGCCGTGCTCGAGAAGGTGACCAGCGACGAGAACGGCAGCGCGCTGGTCCGAGACCTGCCGCCCGGCGAGGGCTACCGGGTCCTCGCCAGCGACGACGGCGAGGAGGTCAGCTCGGCGGCCACCGAGGTGTGGGGCGTCGACGACGTGCCCGATGCGTCGTTCTACGAGGACCAGGAGCTGGTCGACGGGTTCCAGTACCTGGAGGCGCGCGACGGCACCCTGCTGGCCGTGAACGTCACCCTGCCCGGGCCCATCGAGGACGGGCCGTACCCGACCGTGCTCGAGTACAGCGGCTACGACCCCGCCAACCCCGAGAGCCTGCAGCCCCTGCAGTCGCTGGCCAACCTGCTCGGCTACGCCTCGGTCGGGGTGAACATGCGCGGCACCGGGTGCTCCGGTGGGTCCTTCCTCTTCTTCGAGCCCGCCCAGTGGACCGACGGCTACGACGCCATCGAGACCATCGCCGCCCAGGACTGGGTGGCCGGAGGCGTCGGCATGGTCGGCATCTCCTACCCGGGGATCAGCCAGCTCTTCGTGGCCCAGACCAACCCGCCCAACCTGGCCGCCATCACCCCGCTGTCGGTGATCGACGACACCTACCGCTCCACCCTCTACCCCGGTGGCATCCTCAACAACGGCTTCGCCACCGAGTGGGCCGAGGGCCGCCAGGCCGACGGCGCCGCCTTCGGCCAGGGCTGGACCACCGACCAGGTCGAGGCCGGCGACACCACCTGCGAGGACAACCAGGCACTGCGCACCCAGAACCCCGACCTCTTCGAGTTCATCGCGGAGGCGGCCTACGTTCCTGAGGACCGCTCCACCTACGTCGGCCGCCTGGCGCCGTCGGAGTGGGTCGACGAGATCGACGTGCCGGTGTTCCTGGCCGGCGCCTGGCAGGACGAGCAGACCGGCGGCCACTTCCCGGCCATGCTCGACCGCTTCACCGGCGCCCCGGTGACCCGCTTCGTGATGACCAACGGCGGCCACACCGACGCCCTCGGCCCCGAGGTGCTCCTGGCCCTCTCCGAGTTCCTCGACCTCTACGTGGCCGAGCGCGTGCCCTCCCTCCCCGACGGCATCGACGCCGCGCTGGGCCTGCTCGGCGACGCCATCTTCGAGACGGCGGTCGAGCTGCCGGCGCAGCGGTTCACCGACGTGGCGGATCTGGCCGAGGCGCTCGAGCGCTACGAGTCGGAGCCGCCGGTGCGGATCCTGTTCGAGAACGGGGCCGGTGGGGCGCCCGGCGCGCCGGTCCCGGCCTTCGATGCGACCTTCTCCGCCTGGCCGATCCCCGAGGTCGTCCCCACCACCTGGCACCTCGGCGACGACGGCGCGCTGGTCCCCGACGCGGGCGACGAAGGCGCCGACGCCTACGACTACGACACCTCCCGCGCCCAGGCCGTGACCCTCGACGAGGGCAACCCCTGGGCCGCGCTGCCCGACTGGAGCTGGGAGGGGCCCGCCGAGGGCACGGCGGTGGCCTACGCCACCGAGCCGCTCGACGCCACGCTGGTGATGGCCGGCCACGGCCGAGTCGACCTGTGGGTGGGAGCCGACGCGCCCGACGTCGACCTGCAGGTGACCCTGTCGGAGGTCCGTCCCGACGGCACCGAGGTCTTCGTGCAGAACGGCTGGCTGCGGGCCAGCCATCGCCAGCTCGACCCGGAGCGCACCACCGACCTGCAGCCGTACCACACCCACCTCGAGGCCGACGCGGCGCCGCTGCCGGAGGGCGAGCTCACCGAGGTGAACGTGGAGCTGTTCCCCTTCGCCCACGTGTTCCGGGCCGGCTCGCAGGTGCGCCTCTCGATCGAGGGTCCGGGGGGCACCCGGCCCGAGTGGCGCTTCGAAGCGCTGGACGCTGCCGACGGCACCAACGTCACCATCGGCCGGGGCGGCGCCACCCCGTCGCGCGTGGTGCTGCCGGTCGTGCCCGACATCGAGGCACCCGCGGCCGCCCCGCCCTGCCCGTCCCTGCGGGGCCAGCCCTGTCGGCCCCTCACCTCGATCGCCAACCGCGCCGGCTGAGCGCAGCGCCACCACGAAACCCACTGAGGGCCTGTCGCACCTCTCCGGCAGACTGCAAGCATGCTCGGTGGGGGTTGGCGTGATCGCGCCTTGTGGAGGACGGTGCCGTACCTGCGGCCCTACCGCGCCCACCTGGTGTTCATCGTCACGTCGTCGCTGATCTCCAGCGCCGGGATGATCGCCGTGCCGCTGATCGTGAAGGCCGTGATCGACGGCCCGCTCACCGACGGCGACCGGTCGGCCCTGGTGCCCTGGGCCCTGCTGGTGGCCGGGATCGCGCTGGTCGAGGTGTTCCTGGCCTTCGGCCGCCGCCTCCTGCTCGGCATCCTGTCCACCGGGCTCGAGACGCAGCTGCGCGACGACCTCTACGCCCAGCTCCAGCGCCTCGACGTGGGCTTCCACGACCGCTGGCAGTCGGGGCAGCTGCTCTCGCGGGCCATGACCGACCTGGGCGTCATCCGTCGCTTCGTGGGCTTCGGGGCCGTGTTCTTCGTGCTGATCCTCGTGCAGGTGATCGGCATCTTCGTCGTGCTGCTGCTCGAGCACGTCGGCCTGGCCCTGCTCACCTTCGCGGCCACCATCCCGGTGGTGGTGCTGTGCCACCGGTTCGAGCAGCGCTACATGCGGATCGTGCGTCGCATCCAGGACCAGACCGGCGACCTCACCACCACCATCGAGGAGGGCGCTCGGGGCATCCGGGTGCTGAAGGCGTTCGGCCGGGGCCGCGAGTCCTTCGAGGCCTACCAGGCCCAGGCCCAGGAGATCCACGACACGCAGATCGAGCGCATCAAGCTCCACACCCGCTTCGTGTGGGTGCTGGGGATCATCCCCAACCTCACCCTCACGGCGGTGCTGCTCGGCGGCGTGCTCGCGGTGGGCGGCGGCGGGCTCACCACCGGCGGCCTGGTGGCCTTCGTGAGCTACGTGCTCATGCTCACCTTCCCGCTGGAGATCCTGGCCTGGATCATGGCCATGGCCGGTGAGGCGGAGAGCGCCGCGGTGCGGCTCTACGAGGTGTTCGACACCGAGCCGCGCATCCAGGACCGGCCCGGGGCGGTCGCGCTCATCGACGCCAGAGGCGAGGTGCGCTTCGAAGGCGTGAGCTTCACCTACGAGGGCAGCGACCGCACCGCCCTGCACGACATCGAGCTCACGGTGTCGCCCGGCGAGGCCATCGCCATCGTGGGCGCCACCGGCGCCGGCAAGAGCGCGCTCGTCACCCTCCTCACCCGCCTCCACGACCCCACCGAGGGCCGCATCACCCTCGACGGCCACGACCTGCGCGACCTCACCGTCACCAGCCTGCGCAGCCACGTGGGCTTCGCCTTCGAGGAGCCGTCGTTGTTCTCGGCGTCGGTGCGCGAGAACCTGCTGATGGGCAAGCCCGACGCCACCGACGAGCAGGTGCTGGCCGCCCTCGAGGTGGCCCAGGCGGGGTTCGCCCTCGACCTCCCGTGGGGCCTCGACACCCGCATCGGCGAGCAGGGCCTGTCGCTGTCGGGCGGTCAGCGCCAGCGCCTGGCCCTGGCCCGGGCCGTCATCGGCCGGCCGCGCCTGCTCGTGCTCGACGACCCGCTCTCCGCCGTCGACGTGCACACCGAGGCGGCCGCCCAGGCTGCGCTGCGGCCCGTGCTGGCCGACTGCACCGTGTTCATCGTGGTGCACCGCCCGTCCACGGTGGCCCTGGCCGACCGTGCGGCGCTGCTGGAAGACGGCCGCCTGGTGGCGGTGGGCACCCACCACGAGCTGCTCGCCACCGAGCCCCGCTACCGCGCCGTGCTGAGCGAGGACGCCGAACCGCTGGAGGGGGTGAGCGCATGACCTCCGTCGAGCCCGACGAGGTGCACGCCGTCGACCCCGAGGCTGCCGTCGACCTCACCGGCGACGACTTCGTCGACGAGTGGCGCGGCGTCAACGTGGAAGACGTCGACCAGGTCACCGGTGGGCTGGCCGGTCTGCTGCGCAGCCGCAGCCGGGCCCTGCTGGCCGACCTCGTGCGCCCCCACCGCCGGGCCCTCGTGGAGGCGTCGGCCCTCATCACCGTGAGCATCTTCTGCCAGCTGGCCGTGCCCACGCTGATCCAGCGTGGCATCGACGACGGCATCCCGCCGCTCCTGCCGAGCGGCGACGGCACCATCCGCCCGCTCGTGCAGGTCGTGCTGCTCGTGCTGCTGGCCACGGTGGTGGGCGCCATCACCTTCAACGCCTTCCTGCTGCGGGTGGGCCGGGTCGGCCAAGACGTGGTGCTCGACGTGCGGGAGCGGCTCTATCAGCACTTCCAACGACTGAGCACCGCCTTCCACGAGCGCTACACGTCGGGTCGGGTCATCTCCCGCCAGACCTCCGACGTGGAGGCCATCGCCGACCTGCTCGGCCACGGCCTCATCAACCTGATCACCTCCGGCCTGCTGGTGGGCGGCATCGGGATCGCCCTGCTGTTCCTCGACCTGCCGCTGGCGCTGGTGTCGCTGGCCTCGTTCCCGATCCTCTACGTGATGACCCGCTGGTTCCGCAGCCACGCCGAGCGGGCCTACCGGGCCACGCGCGAGGCGGTGGCCCTGGTGATCGTGCACTTCGTGGAGAGCCTCGGCGGGATCCACGCCGTCCACGCCTTCCGGCGCGAGCCCCGCAACCAGCAGATCTTCGAGCACCTCGACGACCGCTACCGCCGCGCCAACAACTGGTCGCAGCGCCTGGGCGCCATCTACGGCCCCGGCGTGCAGCTGGTGGGTCGGCTCACCACTGCGGTGGTGCTCCTGGTGGGCGCCGGTCGCGTGCTCGACGAGCAGATCACCGTGGGCGTGCTGGCCGCCTTCCTCCTCTACCTGCGCCGGTTCTTCGCGCCGATGGAGGAGCTCAGCCAGTTCTACAACCTGTTCCAGGCCGCGGCGGCCGCCACCGAGAAGCTCTCGGGCGTGCTGGCCGAGCCACCGAGCGTGCCCGAACCCCTCGAGCCCACGCCCCTCCCCCATGCGCAGGGCGAGCTCCGCTTCGAGAGCGTGGAGTTCGGCTATGGCCCGGTCACCGTGCTGCACCGCCTCGACCTCACCATCCCGGCCGGGCAGACCCTGGCCGTCGTGGGCGCCACCGGTGCCGGCAAGACCACCGTCGCCCGCCTGGCCGCCCGCTTCTGGGATCCCACCGACGGTCGGGTGCTCCTCGACGGCGTCGACCTGCGCGACATCTCCGAGGCCGATCTGCGCCGCGCCATCATCACCGTCACCCAGGAGAGCTTCCTCTTCACCGGGTCGGTGGCCGACAACATCCGGCTCGGCCGCCCCGGCGCCAGCGACGCCGACATCGAGTCGGCGGCCCGCGCCATCGGCGCCCACGGGTTCATCAGCCGCCTGCCCGAGGGCTACGCCACCGACGTGCACCAGAAGGGCGCCCGCCTGTCGTCGGGGCAGCGGCAGCTGGTGAGCTTCGCCCGCGCCTTCCTGGCCGACCCGGCCGTGCTGATCCTCGACGAGGCCACCTCGTCGCTCGACGTGCCCTCGGAGCGCCTGGTGCAGCACGCCTTGCGCACGCTGCTGGAAGACCGCACCGCCATCATCATCGCCCACCGCCTCACCACCGTGGAGATCGCCGACCGCGTGATCGTGGTCGACGCCGGCCGGGTGGTCGAAGACGGCGCGCCCAGCGAGCTCATCGGCGGCACCGGTCGCTACGCCGCCCTCCACCAGCAGTGGCTGGAGAGCCTGGCCTAGCGCCCGTGCCTCAGGTCGGCTGGTCGGCGAGGACGTCGGCGTAGTCGGGGTGCTTCTCGATCCACCCCTTGATGAACGGGCACTCGGCCACGATGCGCTGGCCGTTGGCTCGCACGTCGTCGAGGGCGCCCCGCGCCAGCCGGCCACCGAGGCCCTGGCCCTCGTAGGCGTCGTCGATCTCGGTGTGATCGAACACCAGCACCCCGCCGGTCGGCGTGTAGTGGGCGAAGCCGGCCACCGCGCCGTCGACGTGGATCTCGTAGCGATCGTCGGCGGCGGAGCGGGCCACGGAGATCGTGGCGTCGGTGGGGTCGTCGGAGGACGTCATGGTGCGGGTGCTACCACGGTCGGCGCCGCCCGAACCCCGGGGTCAGCCGCCGATCGCCGACTGGAGGTCGAGGCCATCGGGCCCGTAGACGGCCAGCGGGTCGCGCCGGACCGCTTCGTCGAGGGCGTGGGCGTCGTCGCCCACCAGGATCCGCCAGGTGCCGGCGAGCACCCCGTCGAGGATCACGGTGGCCGCCTCGGCCGCCGACATCGGCGCGTTGTCGCGGAACATGTCGCCGAAGGACTGCACGAGCGAGCGCAGGGCGTCGTCGTCCATGGCGTCGACCGGCACGCCCCGGCGGGCCAGGTTCTCGCGGATGCCGGCTGGGTCGGTCTCGAGGTCGCCGTGGAGGAGGCGGCTGTTGTTCACGATGTCGGTGCCGATGTGGCCCGGCATCACCACCGACACCTTCACGTGGGGGGCGTTGACGCGGAAGTCCTCCAAGAGGGCCTCGGAGAACCCCTTCACCGCGAACTTGGCCGAGCTGTAGGCGGTGTGCGGCGTGCCCGGGCCGAGCGATGCCCAGAAGCCGTTCACGCTGCTGGTGTTGATCAGGTGGGCGTCGGTGCTGGCCACCAGCAGCGGGACGAAGGCCCGGCTGCAGTTGTAGACGCCGCCCCAGCACACGCCGAAGGTGCGCTCCCACTGCTGGCGCGAGTCGGTGATGAAGCTGCCGCCGCCACCGATGCCCGCGTTGTTGAACAGCAGGTCGACGTGGTCGGTGGCGTGCTGGGCCAGCACCTCGTCGCGGAAGGCGACCACCTGGGCCTCGTCGGACACGTCGCAGCGGTGGGTGGTGACGGTGACGCCGGCGGGTGCGTCCTTGGCCGCCAGCCGAGCCGTCTCCTCGAGCGTGTCGAGGTTGACGTCGCAGGCCGCCACCGAGGCGCCTTCGGCAGCCAGCTGCACCACCAGCTCCCGACCCATCCCCGTGCCTCCGCCCGTGACGACGGCCAGCTTCCCCTCGAACGACTCCATGCCCATCCCCCTGATCGATCCTGCGGCCGAACCTACCGCCGCCAGCGCTCGAGCTCCTCGTCGACGTCGAGGGGCACCGTGGTGGACGGTGGGCCTGCCGTGACCTCGCGGTTCACCTTGCGGATCCGCTCGTTGAGCTCGTCGACGATCTGGCGCACCTCCGCCTCCGTCGCGGCGGCGGCGATGGCGGCGCGGGCGTCCTCCACGTCCTTGCGGATGGCCAGCGTGGGCGGCAGGTACGACACCTCTTCGCGGCGCAGCTTGTCCCGCACCCACCACAGCTCGTCGCGGGGCCGGTCGAGGTCGCGCAGCGGCTTGCCGTGGCCGGGGAGCCCGTCGAAGTCACCCCGCTCCATCCCCTCGCGGATCTGGCGGTCGATCCAGGTCTCCCAGCTCACACCGGGCGGCTTGCGCTCCGTCATGGCGAACCCCTTGTGAACACGTTCACGTGCCGTCCAGCATGCCCATCGATCGCTGCCCCGTCAACGGCCTACCCTCGGCGGCCATGGCAGGGGACGAATCGGTCGACGTGATCGTGATCGGCAGCGGGTTCGGTGGCAGCACCACCGCCCTGCGGCTCACGGAGAAGGGGCACCGGGTGGCGGTCCTGGAGGCGGGCCGGCGCTTCGACGAGTCCACGCTGCCCAAGACCTCATGGCGACTGCGGTCGTTCCTCTGGGCACCCCGGCTCGGCTGCTTCGGGATCCAGCGCATCTCGCTGCTGAAGGACGTGATGATCCTCTCGGGCGCCGGGGTGGGCGGTGGATCGCTCAACTACGCCAACACGCTCTACGAGCCGAAGGACCCCTTCTACGTCGACCCGCAGTGGGGCCACATCACCGACTGGCGGGCCGAGCTGGCACCGTTCTACGACCAGGCCAAGCGGATGCTGGGCGTGGTGCCCAACCCCACCACCACCCCCGCCGACGAGGTGATGCGGGCCGTGGCCGAGGAGATGGGGGTTGGCGACACCTTCGGACCCACCCCGGTGGGGGTCTTCTTCGGCGACGGTCCCGGGGTGGAGGTGCCCGACCCGTTCTTCGGCGGGGTCGGTCCGGCCCGCTCCGGCTGCCAGCACTGCGGCGAGTGCATGACCGGCTGCCGCCACGGCGCCAAGAACACCCTCCTGCAGAACTACCTCTACCTCGCCGAGCGAGCGGGGGCGGTCGTGCACCCGCTCACCACCGTCACCCGCATCCGCCCGCGGCCCGACGGCCGCTACGCGGTCGACACGGAGCGCACCGGTGCCTGGGTGCGCAAGCGGCGGCGCACCTTCGTGGCGCGCGACGTGGTCCTGGCGGCCGGCACGCTGGGCACGCAGAAGCTGCTGCACCGCCTGCGCGACGAGGGCGACCTGCCGCACCTGTCGCCCCGGCTGGGCCAGCTCACCCGCACCAACTCCGAGGCCATCCTCGGGGCCCGGGCCTTCCGGCGCGACGTCGACTTCAGCCGGGGCGTGGCCATCACCAGCTCGTTCCACCCCGACGACCACACCCACGTGGAGCCCGTCCGCTACGGCAAGGGCAGCAACATGATGGGCCTGCTCACCACGGCGCTGGCCGACGGCGGCGGGCGGTCACGGCCCCTCACCTGGGCCAAGGAGGTGCTGCGCCACCCGGTGATGATGCTGAAGAACCTGTCGATGCGCCGCTGGTCGGAGCAGACGATCATCGCCCTGGTGATGCAGACCCGCGACAACTCCATCACCTGCTCCACCAAGCGGGGCCTGTTCGGCCGCCGCAAGCTCACGTCGGCTCAGGGCCACGGCGAGCCGAACCCCACCTGGATCCCGGCCGGCCACGAAGCCGTCCGCCGCATCGCGGCCCGCATCCAGGGGTTCGCCGGCGGCGGCTGGAACGACGTGTTCAACATCCCCATGACCGCCCACTTCCTCGGCGGCACCCCCATCGGCGACTCACCCGACACGGGCGTGATCGACCCCTACCACCGGGTCTACGGCCACCCCGGCCTCCACGTGGTCGACGGCGCCGCCGTGTCGGCCAACCTCGGCGTGAACCCGTCGCTCACCATCACCGCCCAGGCCGAGCGGGCCGCCTCCCTGTGGCCCAACGCCGGCGACCCCGATCCCCGCCCGCCGCTGGGGGCGGCCTACCAGCGCTTGGCGCCGGTCCCGCCGAGCAGCCCGGTCGTCCCCGCCGGCGCCATCGGCGAGCTCCGCCTCACCCCCACCGCAGTCACCCTCTCCCCGAAGCCCTAGCTCCCGCGAACCCGTCGCGAAACCGACCCCATTCCGCGACCATTCCGCGACGAGTTCGCACGACTTCGCGAACCCGTCGCGAAACCGACCGGAGAACACGACCATCCCGCGACGAGTTGCGAGGGTCAGGTGGCGGCGGTGACGGCCTTGGCCAGCTCGCCCCAGGGGCCGAGGGCGTTCGGGTCGCGCTGCCAGGCCATGCCCGCGAAGTACGACACGAGGCGGTCGGCGGTCCCCCGGTAGCGGTCGACCAGGCCGTCGGCCACGGTGGCCCAGTCGCCGCTCACGCAGAAGTGCTCGAGCAGCTCGTCGTCGATCACCTGGGCCATACCAGCCAGGTCGCCGGCCTTCTGGCGCTCCCGCAGGCGAGCCGTGGTGTCGTCACCGCCCACCTGCTCGAAGATGAAGGCGTAGTTGGGGGTGGAGCCGTAGAAGGCCACCTGCATCCGGGCCATCTCCCGCCAGGCCTGCACCTCCTCGGGGGTCTCGCCGGGGGCGGCGAAGGTGGGGACGATCACGGCGAGGTCGTCGACCGACCGGCCGGCCTTGGCGGCCCCGGCGGCCAGCTCGGGCAGCACCGTGTGCTGGAGGTAGGTGGGCGTGTTGAGCGGGTGGACGTGGACGCCGTCGGCCACCTCGCCGGCCATGCGGAGCATCCACGGGTTCACGGCGGCCACGTCGATGGGCGGGTCGGGCACGTCGATGGGGCCGGGCGACCACATCGCCGGCAACAGGGACAGCTTCCAGAAGTCGCCGTCATGGACCAGCGGCTCACCGCGGAAGCCGGCGAAGGCGGCCCGCACCGCGGCCACGTACTCCCTGAGCCGGGGGCCAGGCGGATGGAACTCGGCGCCGTAGCGACGCTCGATGTGGGCCCGCACCTGGGTGCCCAGCCCGAGGCGGAAGCGACCCCCGCTGGCCTCGGCCAGCTCCCACGCCACCGACGCCGTCACCATCGGGCTGCGCGGGAAGGCCACCGCCACCCCGGTGAGCAGGTCGATCTCCGCGGCCAGGGCCGCCGCCGTGCAGCCCAGGTAGGCGGTGCGGCCCGCCTCGGTGACGACCAGCCCGTCGATCCCGGCCGCGCTGGCGTCGCGCGCCAGGTCCTGCATCCGGCGCAGCGGGATCCCGGCGGTCATGAGGTCGAAGCGCATCGGCATGGGGCACTTCCTACTCCTCCACCGGGCCCTCTCGCCGCGGCCTCGTGATGGGCGCTTTGTCCGGTGGGGATGCGCACCCGCTCGATGGGGGAGGATCGCCCGGTGGCCAGCCCTCGTCCCTTCACCCATGCGGTGGCGTCGTTCGACCCCACCGCCGACGCCGTGCTGCTGTGGACCCGCGCCCCCGGCCAGGCCCAGCTCACCTGGCGGATCGCCCGCGACGCCGAGCTCACCGAGGTGGTGGCGTCGGGCACCGTCGCCGTCCGGTCCGACGCCGACCACACCGCGGTCGTCGACGCCACGGGGCTGGCGGCGGGCACCACCTGGTTCTACGACTTCACGGCAGCCAACGGGGACCGGTCGCCGACCGGGCGCACCCGCACCCTCCCGAGCGGCGCCGGCAGGCTCCGCCTCGGGCTGGTGAGCTGCAGCCGGTTCTCGGTGGCCCCGCTCGGGGTCTACCGCGCCCTGGCCGAGCGGGAGGTCGACCTCGTGGTGCACCTCGGCGACTACATCTACGAAGACGACGGCGCCAAGGGCGTGCGGACCCACGAGCCACCGCGCCGCGCCGCGACGCTGCCCGACTACCGCGCCCGCCTGGGCCAGATGCGGGCCGACCCCGACGCCCAGGCCCTGCACCTCCGCCACCCGATGATCGGCGTGGTCGACGACCACGACATCGCCGACAACTTCTGGGCCACCGGTGCCAAGGACCACGACGACGATGAGGACGGGCCGTGGCCGGAGCGGGCCCGAGCCGCCCTCGCCGCCCGCCAGGAGTGGCTCCCCCAGCGGCTCCGGGTTCCCACCGACCCCACCGTCACCTGGCGGTCGGTCGAGGTCGGCGACCTGGCCGAGCTCGTGCTGCTCGACACCCGCCTGGCGGGACGCGACCAGCAGGCCGGCGACGAGGGAACGATCCCCCTGCACCACCCCGATCGATCGCTGCTGGGCGAGGAGCAGCGGGAGTGGCTCGGCCAGCGGCTCGGCGACACGGCGCGGCCCTGGTCCATCGTGGCCTCGGGGGTGGTGGTCAACGAGGTGTGCCTGCCCTTCCCGGCGTGGCCGGTGCTGAACAGCGCTCTGCCCAACGGCTACGCCGCCCTCGAGGGGTCGGTGCTCCACGACGACCAGTGGGACGGGTACCCGGCGGAGCGCCGCCTGCTCACCGACCGCCTGCGCGACCGGGGCCACCGGGGTGGGCGCACGCTGCTGCTCTCAGGCGACATCCACTCGTCGTGGGCCATGGAGGGACCCCGGGGCGACGACGACCAGCCGGTGGCCGTCGAGGTGGTGGTGCCCTCGACGGCGTCGAAGCCGATGGGGCGGGGCCGCATCCCGGGCCTGTGGCGGGTGCTCGACGCCGCGGTGACCAGCCTCGACCACGTGCGCTGGGCCGACGTGACGCGTCGCGGCTACACCGTGGTCGACCTCACCCCGGAACGGGCGCTGGTGGAGTGGTGGTTCGTGGAGCCCACCGACGAGGACGTCGCCGCCACCGCGTGGCTGGGCGCCGCCTGGAGCACCGAGCGGGAGGCCTGGCCGCCGCGCTGGATGGAGGCCGAACCGGTCGAGGATCCGGAGCGCCCTGAGCTGGTCGCACCGCTCCCCGATCGGCCCGACGACCTCGCCAAGCTGCGGCGATCCCACCGCTGGCGCATCACGGCGACGCGCGGCTCGGCGGTGGCCGCACCGGTGGGGGTGGCCCTCGCCCTCCTGCGCCACCGCTCAGCCCGGCGGTGACCCTGGCTCAGCCACGGGAGGAGACCTCAGCAGCCTCCGCGGCCTCGGCCGGTTCCGACGGGTTCGGCGCGGGCCGGCGGGCACGGCGGGCGGCCACCACCGCCCCGACCACGACCGCCGTCACCGCCAGGGCCACGAGGCCGATGTTGGTGGTGCCGAGATCGTCGATCCAGCGCACGGCCTCGCCGGAGCGCTCGCCCACCCAGTCGACCGGGCCGGCCGGCACCTCCCGGCCCCGCTCGAGCTGGATCTCGTAGAAGCCGTAGTAGGCGACGTAGGCCCCGGCCACGGCGAGGAGGCCGCCCGCCACCCGTGGGATCACCGGGAGGACACGGCGGATGCGGGTCACCAGCCCGCGGTGGAAGACGGCCAGGGCCACCGTGAGGAGGGTGAGGACGGCGCCCATCCCGAGGGCGTAGGCGCCGAAGACGGTGAGGCCGTTGAGGAGGCCGCCGCGGTCGAGCACGCCAGAGACGGCCACCAGGAAGGCGGGGATGGTGCAGGAGAGCGAGACCGTGGCGTAGGACACGCCGAACCAGAACATCGAGCGGAGGTCCCGCCCGCCACCGCCGCGCTGGATGGTGGGCAGCGCCACCTTGGGCTGCCAGCCGGCCATGGTGGCCAGCCCGAGCGGCACGAGGGCCAGCCCGATGATCACGGTGAGCCACGGCGTGTACTGCTGCACGGTCACCGAGGCCTGCGTGATCAGGGTGCCGGCGGCCAGGAACACGACCGCGAACCCGGCCGTGAGGGCCAGCGACACCCGCACGGCCTGGAGCGCCAGGGTGGCGGTGGGCTGCGGTGCGTCGCCCTCGTTGGCGCTGGCCGTGCCCAGGAACCAGGAGATGTAGGCCGGCAGCATGGCGAACCCGCACGGGTTGAAGGCGGCGACCATGCCCGCCGCGAAGGCGAAGCCGATCGGTGCGTCGATCACCGTCGGCCGCCGGTCAGCTCAAGCCGGCAGCCGCCAGGATGCCCGCCTCGTCGAACTCGCGGAACCAGGTGGCCTGCACCTCGCCGTCGGGCGACACCACCACCACGGTGGGCTGGTTGGTGACGCCGAAGTGGATCCAGGTCTCGCCGGTGGCGTCCCACACCATGTCGAGCTCGCCGGTCCCGGTCGTCTCGAGGAAGTCGGCCGCCTGGCCGAGGTCGTCCTGCGCGCCCAGCCCGAGGATCTGCAGCTCGTCGCCGTGGCTGGCCGCCAGGGCCAGCACGTCGGGTGCCTCCCGGATGCAGAAGGTGCAGTGCGGCGCCCAGAACCACAGCAGCGTGGGACGGTCGGCGGAGGCGAGGGAGCGCAGTGCCACGGTGTCGCCGCTGGCCACGTCGACCACCTCGATGTCGGGCAGGAACGTCGCCTCCCCCGTCGGTGGGGTGGTCGCCTCCGGAGCCGACGACTCGGTCGGCGCAGACGGCTCGGAGGCGTCGGAGGCGTCGGGGTTGGTGATCTCGGTCCCCCCGGCGCTCACATCGGCGTCGTCGTCGCCACCTTCACCACAGGCGGCCAGGACGACCACGACGGAGGCGAGGAGCGAGACGGCACGGAGGCGGGAGCGCATGACGTGAAGGTACCGAGGCGCCCCCGCCGACGGGGGTCGCGAGCGGGGATGTTCAGCAGATCGTTCGATGTCAGCGCCGAGGCGCGTCGCTACGCGCTGGCGATGTTGTCGAGCACGGTGGCCATGGCCGCCTCGAGGTCGGCGTCGTCGACCCCGACGCCGAGCGACGAGTCGCGGATCACCTGCACGAAGGCCAGCACCTCGCCGTCGAGCACGAACAGGTACGGCCCGCTGTGGAAGGCGGCGTCACCGAGCCCGGCGACCTCGCTGTCGACCCCGAAGGTCTCCTGCTGCGTGTCGTAGTTGTCGGCGGCCCGGCTGGTGGCCACCACCAGCTGGAGGTTGCCGCGCGAGCCCTCCGCCGCCGGCTGCACGCGGCAGGTCTGGGTGCCGGCCTCGGGTGCCCCGGCCGGCTCGCCGAGGAGCGCCTCGAGGTCGACCCCCTCCAGCAGAGGGCAGGGGTCGTCGAGGAAGGCGTCGTCGACGATGTCGCTCACGCCGTCGTCGGACGTCTCGCCGTCGTCGCCGTCGTCGCTGGGCGGCGAGCTCGTGGTGGTGAGGTCGTCGACGTCGATGGTGGTGTCGGGTTCGGCGACGGGGTCGTCGTCATCGCCGCAGGCCACGAGGGCCAGCAGGCCCACCGCCATCAGGGCCGCCGTGATCCGGGTGCTGCTGCGCATGTCCGCCTCCAGGGGTGCTCGGTCACCCTCTCATACGGATGAGGGCCGCGACGGGTTGACACGGCACCTGGTGATCACCGCCCGGCCCGGGCCGAGCCGACAGGGTCAGCCGATGCGGATGGGGAGCTCGCGCGGGCCGCGCACCTGGCCGCCCGACCAGCGGACGCCGACGGGGTCGGCGAGGGAGAACTCGGGGAAGGCCCGCAGCCACTCCTCCAGCGCCACCCGCAGCTCCATCCGGGCCAGGTGGGAGCCGGCGCAGCGGTGGATGCCGAGCCCGAAGGCGGCGTGGCGGTTGACCTCGCGGTCGATGATCACCTCGTCGGGCCGGTCGAAGGCCTCGGGATCCCGGTTGGCGGACGGGAAGGGAAGGAGCACCCAGTCGTCGGCCTTCATCGGGCAGCCCTGGTAGTCCATGTCGTCCTTCACCAGGCGGGCCATGGTGACGGGCGCGTAGGCCCGCAGCAGCTCCTCCATGGCGATGGGGAGCAGCTCCGGCTCCGCCACCAGGCGCTGGAGGTCGGCCGGGGTCTTGGCCAGGTGCCACAGCGACGCCCCGATGGCGCTCCACGTGGTGTCGATGCCGGCGATCAGGAGCAGGGCGATGGTGCCACCCACGTGGCCGGGGTCGAGCGGCTGGCCGTCCATCTCCGAGTCGAGCAGGTAGGAGGTGAGGTCGTCGCGGGGGTTGGCGACGTGGTCCTCGATCTGCTCGCGCAGGTACTCGAAGAGCACCATCATCCCCTCGGCCCGCTCCTCGATGGGCTTGGCCACCCCTTCGATCACGTGGTTGACGAAGCCCCGGAAGCGGTCGGCGTCGTCTTCGGGGAAGCCGAGCATCTTGGCGATCACCCGCACGGGGATGTGCTGGGCGTACTCCTGGGCGGCGTCGACGACATCGCGCCCCTCCATGCCGGCGATGAGCTCCCGGCAGTAGACGCGGGTGGACTCCTCGAGCTTGTCGATGGCCTGGGGCGCGAAGGCCGGGAGCAGCAGTCGGCGGGCCGACTTGTGGAAGGGCGGGTCGGACGAGATGGGCGGGGCGATGCCCTGCGGGGCGATGGCCAGCGGCGGGCGGAACGGCGACATGATGATGCTGCGCGACGAGAACCGCTCGGTGTCGTAGGCGATGGCGCTCACGTCTTCGTGGCGGGTGGGCAGCCAGGCGCCGCCGTAGCGGCCGGTGTGGGCGATGGGGCACTCGCCGCGAAGCTCGTCCCAGATGGGGAAGGGGTCGGCCGCGTAGACCTCGTCGGTGTGGTCCCAGTCGATGGTCCAGTCGGTGACGGGCGGGTGGTCGCCCTCCCACACCTTGCGGCCGTCGGGATCGATGGTGGTCATGATGCGTCCTCGATGGTGATGGCGTGCTCGGGGCAGTTGGCGGCGGCCAGGCGGGCTCGGTCCTCGAGATCGGTCGGCACCGTGCCGTCGCCGATCACCTGGGCGTTGCCGATGTCGTCGGGTTCGAAGATGGCGGGGGCCAGGGCGTAGCAGCGCCCGTGGCCCTCGCAGAGGTCGTCGTCGATGCGGACCTTCATCGTGCGCTCGCTTTCGTGGGGAGGTCGGTGCGGTAGCGATCGACCAGTCCGTCGATCAGGGCGGACCACTCGTGGTGGTCGGTGGCGGGGAGGTCGAGCGAGGCGGTGAGCATCGAGCCCAGGGCGACCATGAGCACGAAGCGGGCCACCGCCTCGGGAGCGGTGCCGGGATCGAGGGTGCCGGCCACCTGGCTGCGGCGCACCAGCTCCGCGAGGCGTCCCTCGCGCTCGAGGAAGAGCTCGCCCAGCAGGCTGGCCACCTCGGGGTGACGGCGGGCGGCCACGATGGCCTCCATCAGCAGCGAGCCCTCATCGGGATCGCGGCGGTCGAGCTCCGCGCCTCGCGCCGCCAGCAGGTCGGCCGCCTGCACGCTGCCGTCGCCGAGCAGGCGCTCCACCTCGCGGGGGCTGTGGGCCCGCAGCGTGGCGGCGAAGAGGTCGGCCTTCGACCCGAAGCGGGAGTAGACGGCACCGGTGCTGAGCCCGGCCTCCGAGGTGATCTCCGCGATGCTGGCGCCGTCGTAGCCACGGCGGGCGAAGACGGAAGCCGCCGCGCTGAGCAGACGAGCAGCCGTCTCCTCGGTGGTGACCCCGGCGATGCGACCCATCGCCACAAAGTAACGAGCATTCGTTTCTCTGTCCACGCGGCGCCGGCCCGGGCTCTCGGCCCACCGGCCGGCAGGCCGACCTAGGGTCGGAGCCCATGGCCGCCACCTTGCGCGACACGATCGCCTCCACGCTGCCGCCCGCCGACGACCACCCCTACCGCAGCGGCGCCTGGCGACCGAACCACCGCGAGTGGGACGCCGACGACCTCGAGGTGGAGGGCGAGCTGCCCGCCGACCTCGCCGGCGTCTACCTCCGCAACACCGAGAACCCGGTGCACCCCTCCATCGGGCGCTACCACCCCTTCGACGGCGACGGCATGGTGCACCAGGTGGCCTTCCACGACGGTCGGGCCAGCTACCGCAACCGCTTCGTGCGCACCGACGGCTTCCTGGCCGAGCAGGCGGCGGCCGAGTCGCTGTGGACCGGCATGCTCGACGCGCCCGAGCGCTCCAAGCGCGCCGACGGCTGGGGCGCCCGAGGCCGCATGAAGGACGCGTCCAGCACCGACGTGGTGGTGCACGGCGGCAAGGCCATCACCACCTTCTGGCAGTGCGGCGAGCCCTACGTGCTCGACCCCCACACCCTCGCCACCGAGGGCAAGGCGCCCTGGGCGGCCGACTTCCCGTCGCCCACCGGCATCTCGGCCCACGCCAAGCTCGACGAGCACACCGGCGAGCTGCTGGTGTTCGGCTACGGCAAGGAGTGGCCCTACCTCCACTTCGGCATCGTGGCCGCCGACGGCACCCTCACCCGCTCGGTCGAGGTCGAGCTGCCCGGCCCCCGCCTCCCCCACGACATGGCCTTCACCGAGCACTACGCCATCCTCAACGACCTGCCGCTGTTCTGGGACCCCGACCTCCTCGCCCAGGGGGTGCACCTCCCCCGCTTCTTCCCCGACGTGCCCAGCCGGTTCGCGGTGGTGCGCCGCGACGGCTCCGAGCCGATCCGCTGGTTCGAGGCCGACCCCACCTACGTCCTGCACTGGATCAACGCCTACGAGGACGGCGACGAGCTCGTGCTCGACGGCTTCTTCCAGCACGACCCGTCGCCGCCCAAGCGCGACGGCGGTCCTTCCCACATGGCGTCGGTCTATCGCTACCTCGACCTCGAGCAGATGCAGACCCGCCCCCACCGGTGGCGCTTCGACCTGCAGACCGGGCGCACCCGGGAGGAGCCGCTGTCCGACCGGATCATGGAGTTCGGCATGGTCGACGGCCGCCGCGCCGGGCGCCCCTACCGCTACAGCTACGACGTCACCGGCCACCCCGGCTGGTTCCTGTTCGACGGCCTGGTGAAGCACGACCTCGTGACGGGTCGCGAGGAGCGCTACGCCTTCGGTGAGGGCGTGTTCGGCAGCGAGACGCCCTTCGCTCCGAGGACGGGAGCCGACCCGGCCGTCGAGGACGACGGCTACCTCGTCACCTTCACCACCGACATCGGCGCCGACCGGAGCGACTGCCTGGTGTTCGACGCCACCGACGTCGCCGCCGGGCCCATCGCCCGCCTGCGCCTCCCGGAGCGCATCAGCTCGGGCACCCACGCCTGTTGGACGCCGGCCTCGGCCCTCGCGCCGGTCGGGTGAGGGCGCCGCGCCTGCGGCGCCACCGGACCTCGTTCGGGTCGCGCCTGCTGGGGACCCCCGACGAGAGCCCCCGCCGGCGCCGTGTGCGCGTGCAGGTGCTGCTCACCGGCTCCATCGTCACCGCCAACCTCATCGGCGGCGTGGGCGTGGCGGCTCTGGTGGCCCTCCTCGTGCCCGACGAGGGTCCGGCCGACTGGCAGACCATCGCGGCCGGGGCCGTCTACCTGGCGGTGGCCGTGGTGGTGGGGCTGGTGTGGGGCACCCGCACCGGGCTGGGCAGCCTGCGCTGGGTGCTCGAAGACCGCGAGCCCGATGCGGGCGAGCAGCGCCGCACGCTGCGGGTGCCGCTGCGGCTCCTGCGGGTGCAGGCCGTGCTGTGGCTGGGGGCGGCCGTGCTGTTCGCCGTCCTCAACCGCGACCTGTCGTCGGCCGGTGGCGTCAAGGTGGGGCTCACCGTGCTGCTCGGCGGCATCGTCACCTGTGCCATCGCCTACCTCCTGAGCGAGTTCGCCATGCGCCCGGTGGCGGCGCGGGCGTTGGCCGCCGGCGCCCCCGACCGCCTGCTCGTGCCGGGCGTGACGGCCCGCTCCCTGCTGGCCTGGGTGACCGGCTCGGGCATCCCCGTGCTGGGCCTGCTCATCGGCGCCACGTTCGCCCTCACCGACGACGAGATCACCGCGGCCCGGCTGGCGGCGATCGTGCTGACCCTCGGTGGCGTGGCGCTGGTGAGCGGCCTGCTCCTCACGCTGCTCGCCATCCGCGCCACGGTCGATCCGATCACCTCCGTGCGCGTCGGGCTGGCCCGAGTCGAGCAGGGCGACCTCGACGCCCACGTGCCCGTCTACGACGGCACCGAGGTGGGGCTGCTGCAGGCCGGCTTCAACGACATGGTGGGCGGCCTGCGGGAACGGGAGCGGATCCGCGACCTCTTCGAGCGCCACGTGGGGCAGGACGTCGCCCGGGAGGCCATCACCCGGGAGGCCGCTCTGGGCGGGGAGGTGCGCGAGGTGGCGGTGCTGTTCGCGGATGTCGTGGGCTCCACGCAGATGGCGGCTGAGCGTCCGCCCACCGAGGTGGTGCTGCTCCTCAACCGCTTCTTCTCCGTGGTGGTCGACGTCGTGACCGCCCACGAGGGACTGGTCAACAAGCTGGTCGGCGACGCCGTGCTGGCGGTGTGGGGCGCGCCCACCGACTGTGACGACGCCGCTGGACGAGCGCTGGCCGCCGCCCGTGACCTGAGCCGGCGGCTGGAGCACGAGGTCCCCGACCTGGCGGCCGGCGTGGGCGTCGCGGCAGGCGAGGTGGTGGCCGGCAACGTCGGCGACGAGCGGCGCTTCGAGTACACGGTGATCGGCGACCCCGTGAACGAGGCGGCGAGGCTCACCGAGCTGTCCAAGTCGGTCCCCGGGCGCGTCGTGGCCTCGATGGCCGCCGTCGACCGCGCCGCCCCCGCCGAGGCTCGCTGCTGGCAGGCCGGCGAAGAGGTGACCCTGCGGGGCCGTCGCCGTCCCACCGTCGTCGCCACCCCCGTCAACCGGGCGTGAGACGTCCGGTGGCGGGGAGGAGGGGGACGTCGAGGGCGTCGTAGATGCCCGGCTCGGCGTCCCGCAGCCAGCCGATGGCGTTGACCAGGCGGCCCACCGCGGTGGCGTTGCCGCCGGCGGCCCGACCGCCGCCCTCGTCGGTGGCCTCCACCGTCACCTCGATGCGGGGCTGCCCTTCGATGATCACGCGGTGCGCGCCGTCGCCACCGTCGGGCGGCATCGGCCAGTCGGTGGCGCAGCCCGGGTGGATGCGGGTGACGTGCTCCACGACGATCCGCGGCTCGCCTCCCACGATCCCCTGGACCTCGAAGCGCAGGGCGCCCTGGGTGCCGGCCTCGAACTCGCCCATCGCGTTGGTGATCGTGTCGTCGAGCGGTCGGCGCTCGAGGGTCTCGCGGATCTCGTCGAGCTCGGCGCCCAGGGCCCGCGCCATCAGGCGCACCTGACCGCCCCACACCATGGTGGGCACGGTGGGCGCCACCATCGGGGGCACCTCGTCCATGGGCTGGCCCATCCCCACCAGGTAGCGCACGGAGTCGGGCTGGTCGTAGCTCGAGTAGTCGAAGATCTCCTGGCACCGGACGGCGGTGATGGTGGAGGCGAGGCCGGTCATGAGCAGCGGCAGCACGTCGTTCCCCCACCCGGGGTCGATGCCGGAGACGAACAGCGCACCGCCCCCCTCCTCGGCCGCGGCCCGCAGTGGATCGATCAGCTCCGCCGGAGCGCTGCGGGGGTCGTACATGGCGTAGAGGGCGGGCGTGACCACGATCGCCCCGGAGCGCAGCGCGCGAGCCACGTCGGCTGCGGCATCGTCGGGTCGGATGTCGCCCGACGCGGCGTAGACCACCGCCCCCGGCCGCGCCGCGAGCGCCGCGTCCACATCGGCGGTGGCCAGCACGCCGAGCTCGATGCCGGCGGCGGCCAGGTCGCCGGCGTCGCGCCCCACCTTGGCCGGGTCGTGCACCAGCACGCCGGCGAGCTCGAGCTCCGGGTGCGCGTGCACGGAGCGGATGGCCGCTCGACCCACGTTGCCGGTCCCCCACACCACGGTCTTGATCGGCTGGTCGGTCACGGCGGGGGACCGTAGTGCGATCAGTTCGGCACGGCCTGGGTGGCCGCGTCCTCGGCCCGGGCCAGCGTCTCGGCGTGCACGGCGACGATGTCGTCGTCGACGAACTTGGCCGCCGAGGCCAGGATGAACCCCGCCGCCACGGCGATGGGCACGAGCAGCGCCATGCTGGCCTGGATGCCGACGGAGTCGGACACCGCCCCGATGAAGGGCAGGAAGAGCGCGATCCCGGGGATGGCGAACACCGAGATGGTGGAGAACGAGGCGGCCCGCACCCTGGCCGGCGCCACGATCGAGATGAGCGCGAAGAAGGCCGGAGCCAGGGTGCCGATCGACGCGGCGAGCAGGGCGTGCATGGCGATGGCCAGCCACACGCTCGGCGCGAAGGCGAGGATCACGAGCAGCACCCCGTCGACCACGCCCACGATGGCGACGAAGCGCAGCAGGAACCCAGGGTCGCGCATGGCGATCCTGGCCACCCACGGCATGGCCAGGAACACGCCCGCCACCTGCAGCGGCTCGACGGCGGCGGCGATCGTCCCGCGCTGGGCGCTGTTGAGGCCGAACACGTCTTCGTAGACGAGCGAGAGCAGGTTGGGCACGCCGAAGAGGGCGATGGCGAGGAAGGGCACCGCCCACCAGATGCGCCGGATCGTCCGCACCCGGCTCAGCACCCGCATGGTCTCGCGCACCGACTCCGCCCGCTCCTCCACCTGGGCCGCCGCCTCGTCGGCGCCGGCGGCGCGACGCTCGTGGGCGCCGCGGACCGGCTCACGCAGGCGCAGCGCCAGCACCACGAACAGCAGGGTGGGCACGGCGAAGACGAAGAAGGGCGCTCGCCACCCGAACCAGTACGCCAGCAGCCCGGCCGCCAGCGGTCCGAGGATCTGGCCCACCGAGTTGGCCTGCCGGTGGACCGAGAACACCTTCACCCGCGCCGCCGGCTCGTAGTAGTCGGACAGGAGCGACGAGTGCGTGGGCGTGACGACCGCCCGGCCGCCACCGGCGCCGATGCGCATGGCCGCCAGCATGGCCACCGAGACGGCCAGCCCCGTGCCGAAGGAGAACAGTGCCCACACCGCGGCGCCGGTGGTGGCGATGCGCACCCGGTTGCGGCGGTCGCAGTAGAACGACAGCGGGATCTCGATCAGCAGCACGGCGATGGTGGTGACCGACACCAGGGCCAGCGCCTGGGCGTCGGCCAGCCCGAAGTGGTCGCGGATCTCCGGGAGCAGGACGGCGAAGGCCGCCCGGTCGAGCTCGTCGACGGCGTTCAGGCCGAACAGGACGAACAGCGGGAAGGCCGGCGCGCCGAGCGTGACCGCCGAGGGCCGCCACTCCTCCCTCCACCGGCGCGCCCATCCCAACATGGGGGGAATGTGTAGTCCGTGCCGTCGTCGGCCGTGCGATCGGCCGCACTACCGTGGTCCTGTGGCGGGCGGCCAGCACCCGCGCCCGCCACCTCCGGATGCCCTCCCGTCACCTCACCACCACCCGTTCACCGCACGGTCTCCGCGCCCGCAGCACACTGGGCTTCGCGGTGGTGGCGGCCACCGTCACCGGGGTGCTGGCGCTGGTGAGCTATCAACGGATCTCCACCGACGTGGTGCGGGAGCGCGAAGACGTGGCCCTCAGCCAGGCCTTCGCCAACGCCCGCATCCTGCGCAGCCGGCTGGTGGTGGCCGACGCCGTCCCGCGCGACGTCGTGGCCTCGCTCCAGAGCCGCCAGGGCACGCCTGTGGTGCGCTTCGCGGGTGAGTGGTTCGGGGCGTCGGTCGACATCAGCAACGACGACCTCCCCGAGGACCTGCGCCTCGTGGTGCAGGAGGGCCAGGTGGCCCACCAGCGCACCGACGTCAGCGGCGAGCTGGCGCTGGTGGTGGGCGTCCCGGTGCCGGCGGCCGGAGCGGAGTACTTCGAGGTGATCCCGCTCGACGACGTGGAGCAGACGCTGGCTTCGGTGCAGCGCTCCCTCGGGATCGGCACCCTGGCCGCCACCCTGCTGAGCGGCGCCATCGGGGCACTGGCCAGCCGCACCGTGCTGCAACCGCTGCGCCGGGTCGCCTCGGCCGCGCAGACCGTGCGCCAGGGCGACCTCACCACCAGCGTCGACCTCACCGGCGACCCCGACCTCGACCCGCTCGTCACCTCGTTCAACGACATGGTCCGCGACGTGCGGGAGAGGATCGACCGCGACGTGCGGTTCGCGTCCGACGTCACCCACGAGCTCCAGGGGCCGCTGGCGGCGTTGACCGCCGCCACCGAGCACGCCCGCCGCCACGCCGACGACCCCGAGGCCGTGCGGACATCGCTCGACGTGCTCTCCACGACCGTCGATCACTTCAGCTCGCTGGTGGTGGACCTGCTCGAGATGAGCCGCATCGAGGCAGGGGTGGCCAGCCTCCACCTCGAGCCCGTGCAGGTCCGCCCGCTCCTCGAGGCGGTGGTGGCGGTGCAGGGGGCCGGGATCCCGATCGAGGTCGACGACGGCGTTCCCGAGACGGTGCAGCTCGACAAGCGCCGGATCGGGCAGTGCCTCACGAACCTGCTGGTGAACGCCGCCCTCTACGCCGGCGGGGCCACCGCCATCCGGGTCGAGGCCACAGAGGGGCGGCTGCGGTTCCTCGTCGACGACGACGGCCCGGGCATCCCCGCGCACGAGCGCACCTACGTGTTCGAGCGCTTCGCTCGGGGTGATCGCGGCCAGGAGGTGTCGAGCGGCACCGGTCTGGGCCTGGCCTTGGTGGCGGAGCACGTGCGCCTCCACGGCGGACGGGCTCACGTCGTCGACTCGCCGACTGGTGGCGCCCGCTTCGTGCTCGATCTGCCGCTGGAGTGGGCGACATGAGCCGCCTCGGGATCGGCGCCGCCGCGACCGTGGCCGCCGCGCTGGTGGTCGCCGGCTGCGGCGTCGAGCCGCAGGATCGCGCCACCGCGGTGCCCGACGGCGACGTGCCCTTCGCGCTCCTCGAGGTCGACGACGCGCCGCCGCCCACCACGACGCCCACCGGACTGCTGGTGTCGATCCACCTGCTCAGCGACGAGGGGTTGGTGCCCGTGGAGCGCCGCGTGCCCGACGGCGATCTGACCACGGTGATCGACCTGCTGCTCGAGGGCGCCAGCGAAGAGGAGACGGCGGCCGGGCTGCGCTCCGGCCTGTCGATCGACGCGACGGGTGACCTGCTCGGCCAGGTCAGCCTCGCTCGTGGCGTCGCCACCGTCGACCTCTCCGAGGCGTTCGCGGAGCTGACCAGCGAGGCCCAGCTCGAGGCCATCGCCCAGCTGGTGCTCACGCTCACCGACCGTCCGGGGGTCGGTCAGGTCGCCTTCACCCTCGAGGGCTCGTCGATCGACGTGCCCCGTGGCGACGGCACGGTCACCGGCGGCGCCGTCACGCGTGGCGACTACCGCGACCTCACCGCCCCGATGGAGTAGCCCGCGTGCGCGCCGCCGATCCGTGGGTGCCAACATGGGCGCCGCTCGGGGCGCCGCCCCCGGCCGACCCACTCCTGGAGGAGCGCAGTGATCCACACGAGCCCGCTGGCCGACGTCACCATCCCCGAGCAGACGCTCACCGCCTTCACCCTGGCCAAGGCGACCGAGCTGGCCGACAAGCCGGCGCTGATCGACGGCACCTCCGAGCGCGCCCTCACCTATGGCCAGCTCGACGATGCGGTGCGTCGCCTGGCCGGTGGGCTGCTGGCCGCCGGCATGGCCAAGGGTGAGGTGCTGGCCGTGATGGCGCCCAACATCCCCGAGTACGGCGTGGTCTTCCACGGCGTGGCCATGGCGGGCGGGATCGTCACCACCATCAACCCCACCTACACGGCCGGCGAGGTGCACCACCAGCTTGTCGACGCTGGTGCCACCCGTCTCGTCACCATCCCGATGTTCCTCGAGACGGCCACCGAGGCCATGGCCGGCACCGGGGTGCAGGAGCTCTTCGTGCTGGGCGGGGCCGACGGCCACCGGTCCTTCGACGAGCTGCTGGGCGAGCCGCTGGCCGAGCAGGTGCCGGTCGACCTCGACGACGTGGTGGTGCTCCCCTACTCCTCCGGCACCACCGGCCTGTCGAAGGGCGTGATGCTCACCCACCGCAACCTGGTGGCCAACATCGTGCAGACCCAGGCCGCGATGGGGATGACGCCGGACGACTCGTTCGTGGCCGTGCTGCCCTTCTTCCACATCTACGGCATGCAGGTGCTGATGAACACGGGCCTGGCCGCCGGCGCCACCATCGTGACCATGCCCCGGTTCGACCTGGAGCTGTTCCTGAAGCTCCACCAGGACCACGGCCTCACCCGAGCGTTCGTGGCGCCGCCGATGGTGGTGGCGCTGGCCAAGCACCCGCTGGTCGACCAGTACGACCTCTCCGCGCTCGAGGTGGTCTTCTCCGGCGCGGCACCGCTGTCGGCCGAGCTGGCCCTCGAGGCCGGCAACCGCCTCGGCTGCGAGGTGGTGCAGGGCTACGGCATGACCGAGCTGTCGCCCGTCACCCACGCCACCCCGTCCGGCCAGTTCAAGCCCGGCTCGGTGGGCGTGGCCATCCCCCAGACCGAGACCCGCATCGTCGACGTGGCCACCGGCGACGACCTCGACACCGACCTCGACGGCGAGGTGTGGGTGCGCGGGCCGCAGGTGATGAAGGGGTACCTCAACAACGAGGCGGCCACCGCCGCCACCATCGACGACGAGGGCTGGCTCCACACCGGCGACATCGGCCACGTCGACGCCGACGGCCACCTCTACGTGGTCGACCGGCTCAAGGAGCTGATCAAGTACAAGGGCTTCCAGGTCCCACCGGCTGAGCTGGAGGCGCTCCTGCTCACCCACCCGAAGGTGGCCGACGCCGCCGTGATCGGTCTGCCCGACGACGAGGCGGGCGAGATCCCGAGCGCCTACGTGGTGCTGAAGGAGGGCCAGGAGGCCACCGCCGAGGAGATCCAGGAGTACGTGGCCGGCCAGGTGGCCAGCTACAAGCAGGTGCGCCGCCTCACCTTCATCGACGCAGTGCCGAAGTCGGCCTCCGGCAAGATCCTTCGCCGGCTCCTGCGCGACGAGGCCGCGGCGGGCTGATCAGCCGACGGGCTCGAGGAAGACCAGCGGGATCTCCCGCTCGGTCTTGCGCTGGTAGCCCGCATAGTTCGCGTGGTCGGCGGTGACGCGCGGCCACAGCCGCTGCCGCTCGTCGGCCGTGGCCACGCGGGCTTGCATCGGCTCCTTCGGGCCGCCCTTGATCGACACCTGCACCTCGGGGTTGGCACGGAGGTTGTGGAACCAGGCGGGGTGGCGATCGTCGCCGCCGCGGGACGCCACCACCACGTAGGCCTCACCTTCCTGCAGTGGCGAGGTGAGCAGCACCGTGCGGGGCTGCCCGCTCTTGGCGCCGGTGGTGGTGAGCTCCACCACCGGCATGTTCAGCGCCGACCATCCGATCCGGCCACCGCTCACCTTCATGAGCACCCGGTGGGCGCCGTTCATGGCCTTCAAGATCGCGTCGCTCGGCATGGCCCCGACTGTAGGCGTCGAGGAGGGATGCTCAGGGGGCGAACGGTGCTCCGTCGAAGCGGTCGACGGTGGTGAAGTCCTCGACCTCCCGGCGGGTGAGCTTGGTGGGCCGCCGCACCGGGTGCCCGAGGAACACCATCGACGCCACTGCCCAGGTGGCGGGCAGGCCGAGCAGGGGCCGGGCCTCCTCCTCGGCCCGAGCGAGGAAGGTCGTCATCACGCCACCGAGGTCTCGCTCCCGGGCGGCCAGCAGGATCGACAGCACGAACGGGTACACCGACGCGCCGCCGCTCAGGGTGGGCCGGTCGAGGTCCTTGTCCATCATGGCGATCCCGGCGAGGTCAGCCGCCACCACCAGCACCACCGGCACGTCCTCGACGCCGTCGAGCAGGGGGTTCGGCTGCGGTCCGAGCGGCTCCACGGCGGCCGGCCGCTCGATCACGTTGAACGGCGTGACCCCGGCCATCCGCTCCGCGACGTAGTCGCTCCACACCGGCCCGCAGAGGTCTGCCAGCCGTCGGCGCAGAGCCGGGTCCCGCATGACGGCCACCCGCCAGGGCTGGCGGTTGCCGCCGCTCGGCGCGAACCGAGCGTCGTCGAGGATGGCCGCCACCACCTCATCCGGCACCGGCTCCTCCGTGAAGTCGCGGACCGACGGGTTCGTGCGCAGCGCTTCGAGCAGCTCCATGTGAGCAGGGTAGGTGGCAGGCTGGGACCGTGACCGAGGACGACGTCTTCCCCGATCGGGACATGAGCCACCGCGACAAGGTCGAGTTCATGCTCGAGCGCGAGGGGTGGGCCATCGACGCCGAGCCGGCCCGCAACGACCTCGACCCACCGTTCCCCCGCTACGCCTACACCATCGGGCTGGAGGAGCGCTTCGGCTTCCCGGAGCTGTGCGTGATGGGCCTGTCGCCCGTGGCCTGTCGTGGCCTCTTCGACCTGGTGGTCGACGCGCTGGCCGGCGGCACCGAGCTCCCGGTGGGCGCGGCGTTCATCGGTCTCCTCGACGGCGACCAGCCCTGCGCGCTGCTCCCCGTCGATGCCTCCTCCGTCGCCACCCTGTTCCCGTCGCTCACCGAGCACCACACCCTGGCCGGGCACGCCCCCGACGCCTTCTCGATGGTCCAGCTGGCCTGGCCCGACGGCAACGGCGTCCTCCCCTGGGAGCCCGGGTTCGCGCCGGAGCTGGTGGCGGCGCAGCTCCTCCTGGGCGACCCTCCCTCGCCGATGTGACCTTCGGCCCTACGGCGACCGTCGTCGCCGGTCGCACCATCGAGGGCATGGAACACGCCATCGAGGCCTCGGTGCTCCTGTCGGAGCCGATGCGCCACGTGCAGGCCGCGCTCAACGAGGTGCCCGGCATCCTGGTGGGCGCCGAGATGGGAGCCCTGGGGCCTGGCGGCGATCCGTTCGACGGCGTGCTGGCCGTCGAGGTCGGGGGCACCACCCAGGTGCAGCAGCGGGTGGTGGGCGATCTGGGACCGGCCCGCTCCGACCCCGGGGGCATGACGCTCCCCGTCCGCTGGGAGCCAGCGGGGCACCAGCACCTCCTCCCCGCCTTCGCCGGCACCTTCGAGGTCACCCCGCAGCCGCCGGGGACGCGCCTGGTGCTGCGAGGCTCCTACACGGTGCCGCTCGGGCCTGCAGGCCGGCTCGGCGACCGGGTCGGTGGGCGCCGGTTGGCCCAGCGCGTGGTCGACCACCACCTCGAGGCGGCCGGTGCCCGCCTCGACGCCGCGGCTCGACGGGTCCACGACCGGTCGGCGCCGGAGCCGGAGGACGGGCCGGGCTCGGAGAACTTCCTCGGCTGACGGGGCGGGAGGGCGACCTCAGCCCGGCGGGTAGATGCGCTCGGCGTAGTCGCGCACCATCCTGGTGGCGGAGAACTGGGGACCGTTGGTGCGCAGGCTGCGGCGCACCATGGCCAGCCAGCCGGTGGGGAGCCCGGCGGCGTCCCGTTCGTGGAACAGCGGCACGACCTGCTGCTCCAGCAGGTCGAAGAGCGCATCCGCGTGGCGCTGGTCCTGGCCCTCGGCGTCGCCGTCGACGGCGCCGTCGATGGCCCAACCGTTGTGGCCGTCGTAGGCCTCGGCCCACCAGCCGTCGAGCACCGAGAGGTTGAGCGAGCCGTTCAGCGCCGCCTTCATCCCGCTGGTCCCGCTGGCCTCCTCGGGTGGACGGGGCACGTTCACCCACACGTCGCAGCCGGCCACCAGCTCCTGGGCGAAGGACAGGTCGTAGTCCTCGAGGAAGGCCACGCGATCCGCCACCTCCGGAGCGCCCTTGAGCTGGAAGAGATCTCGCACGATGTGCTTGGCACTGTCGTCGAGCGGGTGGGCCTTGCCGGCGAAGACGAACTGAGCGGGTCGGTCGCCACCGATGACCCGCAACGCTCGCTCGGGTCGAAGCGAGAGCAGGTAGAGGCGCTTGTAGGTGGCCAGGCGCCGAGCGAAGCCGATGGTCAGCCGGTCGGGATCGAAGCCGGACTGCGCCGCCTCGACGTAGTCGATCCCCTCACCACGGCGGAGTCGGTCTTGCGTGGCCCGCACCCGTGAGCGCTCCACCAGGTTGGCCCGGGAGGCCCCGCGGGCCGCCCACAGCTCCTCGTCGGAGATCTGGTCGACCGCCGCCCAGGTGGCGGGGTCGTGGGCCTCCGCCATCCAGCCCTCCCCGAGGTGACGGTCGAGCAGCGCCCGCATCGGGGGCCCGAGCCAGGTGGGCACGTGGACGCCGTTGGTCACGTGGGTGATGGGGACCTCGTCGACGGGCCGCTCGGGGAAGAGCGGCTGCCACATCTCCCGCGCCACCTCACCGTGGCGCCGGCTCACCGCGTTGGCCGACCGGCTGCCCCGCAGCCCGACGACGGTCATCCCCGACGGCTGCTGGGGGTCGTCGGCGTCGACCCGCCCGAGGGCCAGGAAGCGCTCGGGATCGCCGGTCGCCTCGGCCACGGCGCCGAGGGCCCGCAGCACCTCGTCGCGCCCGTAGGTCTCGTTGCCGGCCGGGACCGGCGTGTGGGTGGTGAACACGATCTGGGAGGCCGCCGCCGCCCAGGCGTCCTCCCAGGTGTCGCCCTCGTCTCGGCGCTCGCGCAGCAGCTCGAAGACCGCCAGCGCCGGGTGGCCCTCGTTGAGGTGGAAGACGCTCGGCGCCAGCCCCATCGCTCGCAGCGCCCGCACCCCGCCGACCCCGAGCACCGCGTACTGCGCGAGGCGGATGGCCCGGTTGCCCTCGTAGAGGCGCGACGTGATCCAGCGACCGACGAGCGAGTTGTCGGGACGATCCGTGTCGAGGAGGTAGAGGGGGACGCGGCCCACGTCGGCCCGCCAGACCTGCACCGTCACCTCCTCACCATCGACCGGGACCGTCACGGTGAGGCGCTCCCCGGTCTCGGCATCGGTGACCGGCACGCAGGCCAGCGTGGTCGGGTCGCTCTCGACCCAGTACTCGTGCTGCATGCCGCTCGTGTCGATCCGCTGGTGGAAGTAGCCCGTCCGGTAGAGCAGGCCCACCCCCACCATGGGGAGGGCCAGGTCGGACGCCTCCTTCACGATGTCACCGGCCAGGACGCCCAACCCGCCCGAGTACACCGGCAGCGAGGCGTGCACCCCGAACTCGGCACAGAGGAAGGCGATGGGGTGCTCGAGATCCCAGGGCCCGGGGGCGGTGGGCCGGGCCCGGTCGGCGGCCAGGACGTCGGCGAGCCTGGTGGCCCGCCGGACGAGGTCGCCGTCGGCCGCGGCGGCCGCCAGCATGGCGGCAGGTGCCTCCGACAGCAGGCGCACCGGGTTGTGGTGGACCCGCTCCCAGCGATCGGGGTCGACGGCGGAGAACGTGGCCGGCCCGTCGGGCACCCACGACCACCGGAGGTCGTAGGCCACCTGCGCCAGCGGGGCCAGGGCGGCGGGGACGCGGTCGGCCAGGGCGACCACGGCGGCCTCGATGTCGGCATCGCCCGGTCTGGGCCCTTCGCGGCCCTCGGTGGTGCTCGAGCTCACGATCGCTGCCTCCCTCACCCGGCGATCTGAGGCGCCGACCCGACCAGTCTGCGGCGATGGCACCGCCTGCGCCAGTGCCGAACGGCCTGTGCGCCTCGCAGCTGCGCGGCGGCCGACGGGCGGGCCTGATCTCCTGCCGCCACGGGACCATCGACCCTTCCCTCGCCAGCGGATCAGCGCGCACGTGGATGCTGCCAGGCCGCGCCCGCAAGGCGGGGCCCGGCGACACCCTCTGAAGGAGCAGCTCCGATGGCCACCCACACGTCGCACCAAGCCCACCCGGTCCCCACCAGCGCCATCCGGGGCTCCACGGTCGTCGACCTCTTCCGCTCGGCAGCGCGCGCCCGACCGTCTGCACCAGCGCTGAGGTTCCACGACGGTTCGACCTGGCAGGCCATCAGCTGGCGGGAGTACGAGACTGCCGTGGCCGAGACGGCCGCCGGGCTCCGGGCCTGGGGACTCGAGCCGGGCGACCGCGTGGCGCTGCTCAGCGGCAACCGACCCCAGTGGCACATCGCCGACCTCGGGATCCTGAGCGCGGGGCTGGTGACCACCCCCGTCTACGCCACCAGCTCCTCGAGCCAGATCGCGCACGTGCTCGAGGATGCCGGTGCCCGGATGTGCTTCGTGGAGGACGGGCAGCAGCTGGCCAAGGTGCTCCTCCGACGGGCCGACCTCCCGAAGCTCGAACGGGTGATCCTGCTCACCGACCTCCAGGGAGCCGACGACGGGTTCGTGACCGGCCTCGAGGACCTGCGCCGGGCCGGCGCGGCCGTGCTGGCCGCCGACACCGGAGCGTTCGAGGCCATGGCCAACGCCGTGACCCCTGACCAGGTGGCCACCCTCGTGTACACCAGCGGGACCACCGGGCCCCCCAAGGGCGCCGTGATCTCCCACAGCAACATCATGGCGACCCTGCGGAGCCTCACCTCGCTCATCGACCTCCGACCGACGGACCGCTTCCTCTCGTTCCTGCCCCTCAGCCACATCACCGAGCGCTCGGTGAGCCACTTCGGCCAGGTGGCCAGCGGAGGCGAGACCTGGTTCGCCCGCAGCCTCGGCACCGTCCCCGACGACCTCCGAGCCTGCCGCCCGACCTTGTTCTTCGCCGTCCCCCGCGTGTGGGAGAAGTTCCAGGAGTCGATCCTCGAGACCGTCGACCGCGCGCCCGGGCCGCTGGCCGCCCCCGTTCGCCGGTACCTCGACCTCGCCGCCCGCCACGGTGAAGGTGCCGACGCGGCCTGGGGCACCAGCATCGACCATGCCATCTACCGCGGCCTCCACGAGACCGTCGGTGCGCTGCTTCGGCGCCGCCTCGGCCTCGACCGGGCGCGCATCCTGTCGTCGGGCGCGGCTCCGGTGCACCCCGACCTGCTGCGCTGGTTCCACGGGATCGGCCTGCCGATCGCCGAGGGCTACGGCCAGACCGAGGTGACCCTCTGCACGACCCTCAACCCGGCCGACGCCATCCGGATCGGCACGGTCGGCCAACCCATCCCGGGCGTAGAGCTCCGCATCGCCGACGACGGCGAGATCCTCGTGCGTGGGCCGAACGTCTGCGAGGGCTACTGGGGCAACCCCGAGGCGACTGCCAAGCTCATCGACGGTGACGGATGGCTGCACAGCGGCGACCTCGGCTCCCTCGACAGCGACCACTACCTGCGCATCTCGGGCCGGAAGAAGGACCTCATCATCACGGCGTACGGGAAGAACATCGCTCCCTCGGAGATCGAGACGGCGTTGCGGCGCGAGCCGCTGATCTCCCAGGCCGTGGTGGTGGGCGACGACCGGCCGTTCCTCACCGCGCTGCTCACCCTCGACGCCGATGCCGCCACCACGTGGGCGGACGCCGAGGGTCGCTCGCTCACGGTCGAGGCGCTCGTCGACGATGAGGGGCTGCGGTCGGCCGTCGACGACGCGGTGGCGCGCGTGAACAGCCTGCACTCCCATGCCGAGGGCATCCGCCGGTGGCGGCTGCTCCCGCACGACCTGAGCGTGGCGGCGGGCGAGCTCACACCGACGCTGAAGGTCCGTCGCGAGGTCGTCACCACGGCACAGGCGGAGCAGATCGAGGAGATGTACGCCGAAGCCGGCTCCTGAAGCGGGTCAGGGTGGCGGCGGGACCGCGTCGGCGCGCTTGCGCTCGTACATCGAGTCGTCGGCCAGGCTGAGGAGGCCCTCCGCCCCCAGGCCGTCGGAGCCGTCGCTGGAGGCGACCCCCACGCTGACGGTGAGCGGGATCATGTGGCCGCCCACCTCGATGGAGCCGTTGAGAGCGGTGGCGAGCCGCTCCACCAGTGCGGAGGGCTCCATCGGCTCCCGGCCCTGTGGACAGATCACGACGAACTCATCGCCGCCCACCCGCCCGACCCGGTCCTCCGCTCGGGTGGCGCGACGCAGGCGGCTGGCCACAGCCCGCAGCACCTCGTCGCCGGCGGCGTGGCCGAACTGGTCGTTCACCACCTTGAAGTCGTCGAGGTCGAGGAAGGCCACGGCCACCGGGTGGGCCTCGACCAGGTGCTCCTCGATGGCTTCGACCGTGGCGGCGCGGTTGAGGCAGCCCGACAGCGAGTCGTGGCTGGCGCGGTGCTCGAGCTCAGAGCGCAGCCGGCACCGGTCGGTCACGTCAGCCGCGCACACGATCAGGCCGGCGGGGTCGGCGTCGTCGTCCTGCAGCGTGCGGAAGGTGAGCTCGGCTCGGCGCGGCTCGGCCCCGTGGACGACCCCCACCTCGAGATCGCTCCCCTCGCCGGCCCGGGCTCGTTCGATGGCCTGGCGCACCGGCTCGTGGTCGGCCGGGGCCAGGGCGGCCAGCAGTGTGGGAACGCTCGTGACCTCACCCAGCAGGGCCACCAGCGGGGCGTTGGTGTAGACGACCTCCTCGTCCATGCGCAGGTGGCAGATGCCCACGGGCATCGCCTCGGCGAGGCGCTGCAGCTCCCGCTCCCGCTGGTGGAGCTCCTCCAGCGCCGCCATCTCGTCGGAGATGTCGACCAGCTCGGAGATCACGCAGCCGAGGGCAGGGTCGTCGAGGTGGTTCTCGTTGGTGATCTCGAGCCAGACGTAGTGCCCACGAGCGTGCTGGAAGCGCACCTGCGCCCGGCCACCACCGACGCCAGACCGCATGGCCATCCACCCCTCGACGGCCCGCTCGCTGTCCTCGGGGTGCACCAGGTCGAGCGTGCTGCGACCGATGATCTCAGCCGCCGACCAGCCGAGGATGGCCGACGCCTCGGCATCGATGGCGAGGAAGGAGCCCAACGGATCACGCTGGACGTGGCCCACGACACGTCGCCGCCCATCGATGGTCTCGGTCGAGGCGGTCACCATGGCCGGGTCGGCCACGTCGAGGACCGTCAGGTGGACGCCGTGCTCCGCTCGGACGTCGAGGAAGTACAGCCCCACCGGGCGATCGGGATCGGCGACGAGGCGCACCTCGAGCTCCACGATCGGCTCGTGCTCCGCCCGCTGCCACGCGGCCAGCACCTTCGGGTGATCGGCGGCGACGAGCAGGTCGACCCCTGAGGCCCGCACCGACGCCGACCGGTCGGGGACGCCCAGCGACGCCGGGATCTCCGTGGGACGGCCGTCGCTGGCCAGCGCCATCACGACGGCGTGCGGGTTGGCCAGCAGCAGCGGCTCGAGCACGGCCGCCGCCGGGCTGGGCGCCTCGTCCATCACCTCGGCTGCCTGGTCCATCGTCGCCTCCCCCGCGCGCTTGGCGGGCCTGCGATCCCATCGACCCGACCGGCCTCCCGCTGGAGGGGCTCTCCCAACAACAACCTGACAATTCAGCCGCCGATCCCGAGCCGGCCGCCTGGCGAAGTCGGCCGCGGTCCGCCATCCTCCTGCGGTGCCCGATGCCTCCCCTCCCCGTGCCCCCCTAGGACGGATCTCGGCCGCGGTGCTGGTCACCGGCACCTCCGCGGCCGTGCTGGTGCTGGAGATCCTGGCCGGGCGACTGCTGGCTCCGTACATCGGGGTGACGCTGCAGACCTACACCGGGATCATCGGGACCGTCCTGGCCGGCATCGCCGCAGGGACGTGGCTGGGCGGCTGGGCCGCCGACCGGCACGACCCCGCGGCGCTGCTCGGGCCCGCGCTGGTGGCCGGTGGCGGTCTGGCCCTGCTGACGGTGCCGCTCGTGCGCGCCCTCGGTCCAGCGTGGTCAGGCGGCGGGGCCTCGGCCGTCGTGGTGCTGGCGAGCGCCGGCTTCCTGGCTCCTGCCGTGGCGCTCTCGGCGGTGACGCCGCTGGTGGTGAAGCTGCAGCTGCGCCACCTCGGGGAGACCGGGGCCGTGGTGGGCCGGCTGTCGGCCCTGGGCACCGTCGGCGCCATCGCCGGCACCTTCCTGGCTGGCTTCGTGCTCATCGAGGTGGCTCCCACCAGCCGTCTGATCCCGGCCATCGGGGTGCTCCTGGTCGTGACCGGTGCCGCCGTGTGGTTCCGGCTGGCCCGGCCGACGCCCCGGCTGGCCGCGGGGGTGCTGGCCGTGCTGGCCCTGCCCGCCGTCACGGCCGCCGCCGTCTCCGACCCCTGCCAGGTGGAGACCCGCTACTACTGCGCCCGGGTGGAGGTCGACGTCGATCGGCCCTCGGCGCGCGTGCTGGTGCTCGACGACCTGCGCCACAGCTACGTCGACCTCGACGACCCCACCCACCTCGAGTTCCGATACATCGCCGCCTTCGCCGCCGCCA
Source organism: Acidimicrobiales bacterium (assembly GCA_051306055.1). Taxonomy (GTDB): domain Bacteria; phylum Actinomycetota; class Acidimicrobiia; order Acidimicrobiales; family VFJN01; genus VFJN01. The sequence goes on along the minus strand of JBPPMN010000139.1, from coordinate 1,941 downwards.
CCGACGCGCACTGGCCCGACGGGCGGCCGCTCCACGCCCTGCACGTCGGCGGTGGAGGGTTCACCCTGCCTCGGTGGCTCCAAGCCACCCGGTCCGGCTCGACCAGCACGGTGCTCGAGCTCGACCAGGGCGTCGTCGACCTCGCGGTCGACCGGCTCGGCCTCGTGCTGTCCGACACGCTGCAGGCCGAGGTCGGCGACGCTCGGCTGGGGGTGGCCCGTCGGCCGGAGGCGAGCGTCGACCTCGTGGTGGGCGATGCCTTCGGCGGTGTGGCCGTCCCGTGGCACCTGGCCACGCAGGAGTTCACGGCCGACATCCACCGCGTGCTCCGGCCCGGGGGCCTCTACGTGGCCAACATGATCGATCGGGGACCCATGGGCTTCGCCCGGGCGGAGACGGCCACCGTCGCCTCGGTGTTCGAGCACGTCGCCGTGGTGGGCACCGAGGCGGCTCAGCGCGGGATCAGCGGCAACCTGGTGCTGGTGGCCAGCGACGCACCGCTGCGTCTCGAGGCGCTGGCCGAGGAGCTGGCCGGCACCGACCAGCGGGTGCTGGCCGGCGACGATCTCCAGAGGTGGATCGCTGATGCCGCGGTGCTGACCGACGACCTCGCACCGGTGGACCAGCTGGTCACCGCCGCTCGCTGACGGGGCCACGGCGGCGGCCGGGTGGACGACGTCCTACGATCCTGGCCGCGGGCGACGACCGGGGGGCCGAGGCCATGAGCGTGGACGTGCGGAGTCGGATCGACGGGCCGGTCGAGCCGGTCGACCCGGAGCGGCTCTTCACCGAGGTGCTGCCGACGGCCTTCGACACCGCCGCCACCCGTCTGGCCCCCTCGCTCCGGTTCCTCGACCTCGCGCCGCTCACCATCGACGTCGACGGCGAGCGGTGGTGCCTCGATCCAGGGAGCGGGAAGGTCACGATCTCGTCGGGCGCCGCGGGTGGTCCGGCCCTCCGGCTCGACGGCCAGCAGCTGAGCGACCTCGTCAACGACCAGGTGACCCCGATGGGGTGGCTGACCGCCAACCAGCTGCGCCTGGGCGGGGGCCGCCTCGAGCACGTCCTCAGCTGGTGGTTGGTGCTGCGCGCCGTGCTCGACGACCGCACGCCGCACGTTCCCGGAGCCGTCGAGCTCCTCGACCAGCACGGTGCACCGCTCGACCTCACCCGGTCCTTCGCCGCCGACGAGCCGTCGGAGGACATGGCCGCCTTCCTCCACGAGGCCGGGTTCCTGCACATCCGGGGCCTCTTCACCGAGGACGAGATGGCGGCCGTCTCCGCCGACATGGATCGGGCCGCCCCCACCTACGCCCGCGGCGACGGTCGTTCCTGGTGGGCCACGCTGCAGGACGGGAGCGAGCGCGTCGTCCGGATGCAGCGCTTCGACCACGAGAGCCCGGCCACCGCCGACCTGGTGGCCGACGCCCGCTTCCTGGACCTGCGCCTCCTCTCCGGCGACGACCACCGGTGGGGCAAGCGGGCCAACAACCGCATCGAGGCGCTGTTCAAGCCCATCGGGGTGGCGGAGGGCATCTCCGACGTCCCCTGGCACAAGGACTGCTCGCTGGGCCGCCACAGCTACGAGTGCTGCAGCCTCACCGCCGGCATCTCGGTGACGGGCGCTGACGCCGCGTCCGGCCAGCTGAGCGTGGTAGCCGGGTCGCACCGCGCGCTCGTGTGGCCGGCGCCGGTGCTGCAACCGGGGCTTGACCTGCCCGTGGTCGACCTGCCCACGAGCACCGGTGACGTCACCATCCACCTCTCGTGCACCCTCCACATGGCCCACCCCCCGGTGGAGCGCGAACGGCGGGTGATGTACTCCGGGTTCGGCCTGGCCCCGCCTGATCCCGCCCTGGCCCAGGCGGCGCGCGCCCGCCTCGGTGAGATCCGGGAGGCCGCTCCGGTGAACGTGTCGCAGTAGCGACCCCCGCATCGAGC
>JBPPMN010000105.1:0-3668 GCA_051306055.1 Acidimicrobiales bacterium | reverse complement strand
TCGATCGCCTTCGCCGAAGAACATCGCATCGGCGAAGCCCCCCAGATGGCGCTCGCTCACAGCGTCGTCGCCAGAACGACCGACGAACCCCAGCGGGCGATGGCATCGGCCCTGCGGGGCGTGCAACTCGCTCGACGTTCACCCGAGAACGTCATGCTCACGTACGCGTTGGCGAGCGCCGCTGACGTGGGGTTCGAACACGATCACCAAGACGCCGATTCGCTTCTCGATGAGGCTCGCTCGATCGTCGACCGATGCGTCGACCCCGGGATCGCCGGCGGCTACGTCGCCAGGGTCGAGGCCCGCCTCGGACGCTCCGGTCGATCACGGGCCAACGGACTCGTCGACGATCTCACGGACCGGGAACTCTCGGTTCTGCGCTACCTCCCGTCGAAGCTGTCACAGCGAGAGATCGCAGGCGAGCTGTACGTGTCGCTCAACACGGTCAAGACCCACTGCAGGGCCATCTACCGCAAACTCGGCGTCGATGGGCGCAAGCCCGCCGTGCAAGCAGCACGGGACCACGACCTCTTGTGATCGACGACGGCTGACGGCCGGTTCGGATCACCGCACGACGATGGCGGCCTTCCCGACGAGCTCGCCGCTGGCAAGGGCTTGCATCGCGTCCGGCACCTTGGCCAGTGGGAACGTGCGAGACGCCGCCGGCACCACCGCGCCGGTCTCGATGTGGGCGACCACTCGGTCGATCTGCTCGCCGCTCTCCTTCTGGATGAAGAAGCCGAGATCGTGACGGACGAACGGTGACAGGAGCGCAGCCCGCAGCTGGCGGCCGATGCCGCCGGTGACCTTGTTGCCGTCCTCGCCACCGACGATCACCAGGCGTCCCTCTCGCGTCAGCGCTTTGCGCAGGCGACGGATCGGGTTGCGGCCGCCGGCATCGATGATGAGGTCGTAGACGGGACCGTCGGCGTCGAAGTCCTCGGTGCGGTGGTCGATCACCCGCTCGGCACCGAGCCCGCGCACCATGTCGGCTTTCGCCGCGCTGGCCACGCCGGTGACTCGAGCGCCCAGGGCGACGGCGATCTGGACGGCGTAGCTGCCCACGCCTCCCGAGGCGCCGAGCACGAGCACCCGTTCGCTCGGCTGGACGTGACCCTGGTCGGTGAGGGCCTGCAGCGCGGTGCCACCGGAGATGGGTACGACGGCGGCGTCGGTGAAGGAGAGCATCGCGGGCTTGTGGACGAGCTTGGTCTCCTTGGCCACGGCGTACTCGGCGTAGGCGCCCGTGGCGATGCCCATCACCTCGTCGCCGACCCGGAACCGGGTGGTGGCGGCGCCGATGGCGACGACCCGGCCGGCGACGTCGAGGCCGGGAGTGGGCTGCTTGGGGCGACGAAGGCCGAAACCGAGGCGCACCAGGTAGGGCTCCCCGGTCATGAGGTGCTCGACACCGCGGTCGACGCCGGCGGCGTGGACCTCGATGAGTAGCTCGTCGGCTGCCGGCTCGGGCCGGGCCACCTCGCGCAGCTCGAGGACGTCGGCCGAGCCGTAGCGGTCCTGGACGATGGCCTGCATCGTGCCCGCCATCTGCCGCTCGGGCTGCGCCTGGCCGGTCACGTTCTCAGGGGTCATGGTCTGCATCTCGCTTCTCCCATACTTAGTAAGACTCGTTGCTTCACGATAGACATACTTAGTAAGGTCGTCAAGAGGAGATCACGATGAACCCACGTGCCACCAACCAATCCACGGCCGCAACCCCGGGTACGGCGCGGTCGCCGCTCACTCGCGACAAGATCCTGACCACCGCCGTCGACCTCGCCGACCGCATCGGCGCCGACGCCCTCACCATGCGCAAGCTCGCCGACGCGCTCGACGTCAAGGCGATGAGCCTCTACCACCACGTGGCCAACAAGGAGGCCATCATCGACGGCATGGTCGACGTCGTGTTCAGCGAGATCGACCCACCAACCCCGGATCTGCCGTGGCGAGACGCCATGGCTCACCGCTGCCGGTCGGCCCGCCGGGTGCTGCGCCGCCACCCGTGGGCCACCCCACTGATGGAGTCGCGCACCACGCCGGGCGAACCCACGCTCGCCCATCACGATGCCGTACTCGCATGCCTGATCGATGCGGGCCTGCCCATGCCACTGGTTGCCCACGCCTACGCCTCGCTCGACGCCTTCGTCTACGGCTTCGCCATCCAGGAGGCCAGCCTCCCCTTCGACGGCGGCGACGACCTCGCCGACTTCGCCGCCGACCTCATAGCCCCGATGGCCGAGCAGTTCCCGAACCTGGCCGCGTTCACCTCCCAGCACGTCCTCCAGCCGGGCTACGACTTCGGCGACTCGTTCGAGTTCGGTCTCGCCGTCGTCCTCGACGGTTTGGAGGCCGCCGCCGGTCCCACCTGACCGGTGGTTGCCCCGCACCGTCACCTCGACCGGCACCCACCGATTGGCGCCTCAGCCGGATTCGCGTTTGCCCTGGTCAGCGACCTGCACCACCAACGACCGCGAGCCCTCGACGACGAAGCGCGTAGACGCCGCCCGAGTTCGCCACCGAATGTGGTCTATCTGTGGTCTGGCGGCCTCGGACCACACGTGTGGTCCGAGCCCGAAAACCGCCTGTGACCTGGGCTTTTACCTTGGTCGGGTGGGGGAGATTTGAACTGCCGACCTCTGCGTCCCGAAGACGATGAGGACGATGGCGCCGAGGAGCCCGAAGGCGAATAGCCGCAGGTCAGCGGCTACCTTTGGTCAGCGGCGGACAGCCTCGGTCAAGGGCGGTTCTGAGGATCCCGCGGGATCCTCGCGGGATCGAGGTCAGCCCGAACCCTGCTCCAGATCCATGTCGAGCAACACCGCCACGTCCTGCCGATCTGCCAACAGTCGAACGACGTCGAGGACGTGGGGCCGCTCGATGTAGAGCCAGCCGCAGGGGAACCCGTCCACCCCGATGCGGCGCACCTCCGGTACTCCGATCAGCTCACCGATCCGTGGCGACCCGATGCCCGGCGTCCCCTCGATCGCACGTAGCGCTGCGATGGCGCCATCGAAGAAGCGGGTCCCGAGCTCGCTGCCACCGGCGCCGCGGTAGTGCCGAGTTCGCTCGACGAGGTCAGCCTCGGCGAGGGGACGGAGCGCGGCGGGCTTCACTCGCGCAAGTCGAGTGCCCGCTGGCGCAGATCGTCGACGAGTTCGTCAGTGAGAGGCCGGCCATCACCAGACTCGATGCCATCGGCGATCAGACCTCTGAGCCGCAGCGCCGCCTGCGAACGCTGATCACGGCGGATGAGCTCGCGCAGGTACTCGCTGGTGTTGCCGTACTCGCCAGATCCGACACGCTCGTCGACGTACTCGCGAAGCTCGGCGGGCAGAGCGAAGCTCATGGTGTTCCGACTCACCTGACCATCGTCGTCGGACTATCAACCGTTGTCAACAACGACAATGCACTCGTCTGTCCTATGTGGGGTTAGGCCGCGCAGCGATGTCCGATGTCGCGGCCGACGACGAGCCGGCTGCGCTCGGTGGCAACTCGGCGCTCGCGCCGAGGCGGCAGCTCTGGCTCCGAGGGGTGGGCGCTGGGGATCGAGAGCGGTACCGACAGGGAGGGGTAGGTCCCGCCGACTCGGACGGGTGCCGGAACGCCTGAGCGGGAGACAGCAGGTGGCTAGGCGTGCAGGTCCTTTCGCCCGCGTTGCATAACGGGCA
>JBPPMN010000098.1:0-9938 GCA_051306055.1 Acidimicrobiales bacterium | reverse complement strand
TGTATAAGAGACAGAGGTCGCCCACTTCATCCAGCCCCACCCGACGCTCTCCGAGCTGTTCGGGGAATCGGTGCTGGCCATGACGGGTCGTTCGCTCCACGGATAGCGGTCCGATGCGCCCTGGCCCGGCCTCGCCGAGGCGCCGATAGAGTCCGCCACATGGCCGATGTCGAGATGCCGCAGCTCGGTGAGACCGTCACCGAGGGGACGATCACCCGCTGGTTCAAGCAGGTCGGCGACGGCGTCGCCGAGGACGAGCCGCTGTTCGAGGTGTCCACCGACAAGGTCGATTCCGAGGTGCCCTCACCCATCAGCGGCACCCTCACCGAGATCCTCGTGGCCGAGGGTGACACCGTCGATGTCGGCACGGTCCTCGCCCGCATCGGCGACGAGGGCGCCGCCCCCGCCGGTGGCGAGCCGGCGGCTGCGGCGCCGGTCGAGCCCCAGACCCAGCCCGACCAGCAGCCCGAGGTGGACGAGTCCGACGCCTCCGAGGCCGCGGCGCCGGTGCAGCCCGAGCAGCCGACCCAGCCCCAGCACATCCCGGCCACGGTGAAGGGCCACGGCGGCGGCGAGGTCGACCGCCAGGACCAGCACTTCGACGTCGTCGTCATCGGCGGCGGCCCCGGCGGCTACGCCACGGCGCTCTACGGCGCCTCCGCCGGCCTCAACATCGCCATCATCGAGAGGAACAAGTGGGGCGGCACCTGCCTCAACGTGGGCTGCATCCCGGCCAAGGAGCTGCTGGAGACGGCGGCCACCTACCTCCACGTGGCCGAGGCGAAGGACTACGGCGTCAACGCCGGGGAGCCGTCGCTCGACTGGGACACCTCGCTGGCCCGCAAGGACAAGATCGTCGACGGCCTGATCTCCGGCCTCCGCAGCCTCCTCAAGGGCCGCAAGGTCACCACCTACGACGGTCATGGCCGCCTCCACGCCGGCCGCAAGGTCACCGTCTCCGGCGGCGAGTCGGGCGACGTCGAGCTCACCGCCGATGCCGTCGTGCTGGCGCCGGGCTCGCTGCCGCGCACCATCCCCGGCTTCGAGGTCGACGGCAAGATCGTGATGACCTCCGACGAGGTCCTGTCGATCCCCGAGATCCCGAAGAAGACCGCCATCATCGGCGGCGGTGTGATCGGCTGCGAGTTCGCCTCCATGCTGAGCGACCTCGGCTCGCAGGTCACCATCCTCGAGGCCCTGCCCAAGATCCTGCCCGGCCTCGACAAGGACCTCACCAAGGTCATCCAGAAGTCCTTCAAGAGCCGCGGCATCGAGGTGCGCACCGACGTGAAGGTGGAGGGCCACACCCCGTCCGACGCCGGCACCAGCGTGCAGGTGGGCGGTGAGTCGCTCGACGTCGACGTCGTGGTCATGTCGGTCGGCCGTCGGCCCAACACCGACGACCTCGGCCTCGACGGCACCGGCGTGGTCATCACCGACCGCGGCTTCATCGAGGTCGACGAGCTGTGCCGCACCGGCGAAGGCGCCGTGTGGGCGGTGGGCGACGCCATCGCCACCCCCGCCCTGGCCCACATCGCCTTCATCGAGGGCGTCGTGGCGATCCAGGACATCCTCGGCGAGGATCCGGCCCCGATCGACTACGGCAAGGTCCCGTGGTGCGTCTACTCCCGGCCGGAGGCCGCCTTCACCGGCATGGACGAGGAGGCGGCCAAGGAGGCCGGCCTCGAGGTGGTCACCCAGAAGAGCCGCTTCAACCACAATGGCCGGGCCATGATCGTGAACCAGCCCGAAGGCATGGTGAAGGTCATCGCCGAGAAGACCGCCGACGGCCGGGCCGGCCGGATCCTGGGGGTCCACATGGTGGGCCCCTGGGTCACCGAGCAGCTGGGCCAGGGCTACCTGGCCGTCAACTGGGAAGCAACCGTCGACGACATGGCGATGCTCATCCAGCCCCACCCCACGATGACCGAGGTGCTCGGCGAGGCCATGATCAGCCTCACCGGTCGCCCCCTCCACGGATAGCCAGCCACGAAAGGCACTGCAGGCCATGGCCGACATCACGATGCCCCAGCTCGGTGAGACCGTCACCGAAGGCACCATCACCAAGTGGTTCAAGCAGGTCGGCGACACCGTCGCCGAGGACGAGCCGCTGTTCGAGGTGTCCACCGACAAGGTCGACTCCGAGGTGCCCTCGCCCAGCAGCGGCACCCTCACCGAGATCAAGGTGCCCGAGGGCGAGACCGTCGACGTCGGCGTCGTCCTGGCCGTGATCGGCGACGGCGACGCCGCCCCCGCCGCCGACGACGCCCCGGCCGAGGAGCCGGCCGCTGAGGAAGCGCCGGCCGAGGAGGCACCGGCCGAAGAAGCACCGGCCGAGGAAGCGCCCGCCGCCGCCGAGCCGGCGGAGGCTCCGAAGCAGGCTGCTCCGAAGCAGGAAGCTACGCCGGCCCCGGCAGCCAAGGCCGACGCCGGCGACGGTGGAGGACGCCTGCTCTCGCCCGTCGTGCGCCGCCTCGTCAACGAGCACGGCCTCGACCCGTCCGCCATCAGCGGCACGGGCGTGGGCGGTCGGATCACGCGCAACGACGTGCTGGCCGCCGCCGAGGGCCAGAAGGCGTCGGGTGGCGACGCCCCCGCCGCGGCTGCCCCTGCGCCTGCGGCGGCGGCTCCAGCGGCCCCGGCCCCGTCCAAGCGCCCGGCCCCCGAGCCGCTGGTGCGCTCCGGCGAGCGAGACACCGTCATCCCCCACAGCAACATCCGCAAGCGCAGCGCCGAGCACCTGCGCCGCTCGCTCGACACCTCCGCCCACGTCTACGCGTCCATCGAGGTCGACTACGAGGCCGTCGAACGGGTGCGCCGGGTCGAGCGGGAGACCTGGAAGGCGGAGGAGGGCTTCAGCCTCACCTACCTGCCGTTCGTCTCGCGGGCCGTGATCGAGGCCATCAGCGAGTTCCCCGAGGTCAACAGCACCTTCACCGAGGACGCGCTGGTGGTGCACAACTACCTCAACCTCGGGATCGCCGTCGACCTCGACTTCAAGGGCCTCATGGTGCCCGTCGTGCGAGACGCCGACGACAAGCGGATGCGGGCCATCGCCCGTGAGATCAGCGATCTGGCCGGACGGGCCCGCTCCAAGAAGCTCACGCCCGACGACATCTCCGACGGCACCTTCACCATCACCAACCCGGGCCCCTACGGCACGCTGCTCACCATGCCGGTCATCAACCAGCCCCAGGTGGCCATCCTCTCCACCGACGGCGTGAAGCGCCGCCCCGTCGTGATCGACCTGCCCGACGGCACCGAGGGCATCGCCATCCACTCCATCGGCAACCTGGCGCTGAGCTGGGACCACCGGGCCTTCGACGGCGCCTACGCCGCCGCCTTCCTCCACAAGATCAAGGAGCTCCTCGAGACGAGGGACTGGTTGCAGGAGATCTGAGTCTTCGGTCCCGACCCGCCGGTAGCGTTGGGGGTGTGACCGAGGCTTGTGCTGCTCCCTCTGCGCCGTCGGCTCGGCCTCTGCACGTTCGTTGGTTGGGGCGGGTCGCCTATCGGGATGCCTTCGCGCTGCAGAAGGGCCTGGTCGCCTCGTCCGCTGACCACCTGCTGCTGTTGGAGCATCCGCACGTGTACACCCTCGGGATCCGGGGGGACCTCGGGCACCTGCTGCGCGACCCCGCCGACGTCGGCGCCGAGCTGGTGCAGAGCGACCGCGGCGGCGACGTCACCTACCACGGGCCCGGCCAGCTGGTGGGCTACCCGATCCTCACCGTGCCCGGGAAGCGGGGCGGGGGCCTGGCCGACACCGCCGCCTACGTCTGCTCCGTGGAGCAGCTGGTCATCGACGTCGTCACGGAGCTCGGCCTCGCCGACGTGGGCCGGGTGCCCGGGTTCCCCGGCGTGTGGGTGGCCCCCGACAGCGCCGTGCCCCGCAAGGTGTGCGCCGTGGGCGTCCGGCTCAGCCGGGGTCGGTCGATGCACGGCTTCGCCCTCAACGTCGATCCCGACATGGAGATGTTCGGCCACATCGTCCCCTGTGGCATCACCGACAAGGGCGTGACGTCGCTGGCCGCGGAGGGCATCGACGTCTCGATGCGTGAAGTCGTCGACCTGGTCGCTGCCAAGGCCGCCGAGCGGTGGGGGAGCGTCGGCCACGACCGGGCCGACGTCGTGTGGCGGGAGGTGCCGGAGGACCTGGCGCCCTTCAGCCGGGGCGAGGGTCCCGGCGAGATCCTGAAGCCAGCGTCACGGGAGCCCGTGGCCGCCACGCCGGTCGCGCTGTCGGGCACCACCGCCCGGCGAGCGGCCCGCCTCACCGAGGCCGGGGTCACCGAGGGCATCGACATCAGCAGCCGCAAGCCCGACTGGATGCGGGCCAAGGTGCAGCTCACCCCGGAGGTGGCCGCCATCCGCAAGACGATGCGCGACCTCTCGCTGGTCACCGTGTGCGAGGAGGCCGGCTGCCCGAACCTGTCGGAGTGCTGGGCCGACGGCACCGCCACCTTCATGATCAACGGCGAGCGCTGCACCCGCGCCTGCGGCTTCTGCCTCGTCGACACCCGCCACCCGCTGCCCACCGACCCGATGGAGCCCGAGCGGGTGGCCGAGGCAGTGGAGCAGATGGGCCTGCGCTTCGCCGTGGTCACCGCGGTGGCCCGAGACGACCTGCCCGACGGTGGCGCGGCCGAGTTCGCGGCGGTGATCCGAGCCCTCCGGGCCCGCACCCCGGGCGTATCGGTGGAGGTGCTGATCCCCGACTGCAAGGGCGACCCCGATGCCCTGGCCACGATCTTCGATGAGCGCCCCGACGTGCTCAACCACAACATCGAGACGGTCGCCCGCCTCCAGCGGGCCGCCCGGCCGTCAGCCTCCTACGCTCGCTCGCTGGCGGTGCTGGCCCGGGCGAAGGCGGCCGGCCTCACCACCAAGTCGTCCATCGTGGCCGGCATGGGCGAGACGGCCGAGGAGCTCGAGCAGACGCTGGTCGACCTGGCCGCCGTCGGCGTCGACATCGTCACGATCGGGCAGTACCTGCGCCCCACGTCGCACCACCTGCCGGTGGCCCGCTGGTGGACCCCGTCCGAGCTCACCGCCCTCAAGGTGATCGGCGAGGCCATGGGCATCGGCCACGTCGAAGCCGGCCCGCTGGTCCGCAGCAGCTACCACGCCCGCCAAGCCGCCGACGCCGCCGTCCCCGAGCGCAGCACCAGCGTCACGGCCTGAGCAGATTCCGCCCGCGGTCCCCGGCCCGATCTGTGACGCGGCCCTGGTCGCTCTCCGCGACGAGCAGCGGAGTCGCTCGTGAACGCACACGCAGACTGCCAGCAAGGCTTCCCGGCCAACGCGCCCGAACGGGCTGGTGCGGGCCTTGGTGTCGGCGCCGCCGATCGAGAGATGGGCCGCCCGTCGCTAGGACGCGCCTGCGACCAGCGTTGTCGGTACCAGAGCCGCGCGCCCGAGGGTCGCCTGCGAGGAGTGTCACACCCTTTGGGGAGAATGGGGGCATGGGTTCGGTTCGTTCGATCCACGATGCGTTCGGCCAGGTGGTCGAGCTGCTGGCTGAGGTGAACGAGCACGACCTGACGGAGCTGGTCGATGCCGAGGTGCCAGAGGTGGCGTTGCTGGCGGGGCGGGTGGCGAAGCTGGCTGAGGCCACCCATGTGCGGGCGGCCGGTCGGCTCGACACGTCGGGGGCCTGGAGGGATGACGGTGCCCGCTCGGCGTCGGGGTGGGTGGCGTGGAAGGGCAGCCTGCCGTCGGGTAGGGCCAAGGCGTTGGTGCGCTGCGCCCGTCAGCTCCGCTCGATGCCCGCCACCGAGGCCGCCATGGCCGCCGGCCACCTCACCGTGGACCACGTCCGGCTCCTGGCCCGGGCGCAGCGTGCTGATGCCGACGCCTTCGCGATGGACGAGGAGCGTCTGGCGGCCAAGGCGCAGCGGCTGTTGTTCTCCGGGTTCGAGAAGGTGATCCGCTACTGGACCCAGGTCCACGCCCCCGATGACGCCGAGGCCGACGCCGAGCAGCTCCACGACCAGCGGCGGGTCGATGCCTCCCGCAGCTTCGAGGGGGTGATCTTCGTCGACGCCATGCTCGACCCCATCACGGGCGAGATCTGGCTCCGGGAGCTCGAACGCCTCGAGCAGGAAGCCTTCGAGGCCGACTGGGCCGAAGCCCGCGCCCGCCTGGGCGATGCCGCCACCGCCACCGACCTGCAGCGCACACCCAAGCAGCGGCGGGCGGACGCCATGCGGGTCATGGCGGAGCGCTCGGCCGCCAAGCCGGTCGATGCCACCGAGCCCCGGGTGCTGCTCCACGTCGTGGCCGGCGACGAGTCCGTCAAGCGGATGTGCGAGCTCTCCAACGGCACCGTGGTCACCCCCGGCCAGGTCCTGCCCCTGCTGCGCTGGGCCGACGTGGCCCGGGTCATCTTCGACGGGCCCTCCCGCGTGCTCGACGTCGGCGTCCGCCAACGCCTCTTCACCGGCGCCACCCGCATCGCGGTCGAGTGCCGCGACCAGACCTGCCAGCACCCCGGCTGCGACGTCCCCGCCGAACGCTGCGAGATCGACCACATCGAGCCCTTCGACGAAGGCGGCCTCACCGTCCAGGCCAACGGGCGCTGCTACTGCCCCTTCCACCACCGCTGGCACCACCAACGGCAACAGCGACAACCCCAGCCGGTCGCCTGACCAGGCACCGGCGCCTCGCAGCTCACGCCCCCTCCTCAACTCGGACCAGGCCCCACCGACCACCCGGCCATGGACCTCCCGTTCCTTGCGGCCGAGCGCGCCCGCACCCCGCCTCATCGCCGTCTCGTGAAGGCTTCAGGCCAGCCACGCACCTGCGCCAGCGAGCACGCGTCAGCTCGGCAGGTTTGGGTCAGCGCAGATCTATCTGATCGACGCCACGTACCGTCGATCGGCCTTCCGGTCGCTACTGGAGCACCGTGCGATCATGCGTGGACCGATTGGGGGTGGCATGGCGACGTCGAACACGAAAGAGGATCTGCACGGGTACTTGCGCGGTGCGCGTGAGGCGCTGGTCTGGAAGCTCGAAGGCCTTGGTGAGTACGACATCCGACGGCCGATGACGCCGACGGGCACGAACCTGCTCGGCTTGGTGAAGCACAGCACGGCCACTCACTTCGGCTACTTCGGCGAGGTGTTCGGGCGATCCAGCGACGGGCTGGCAGCGCGCTTCTCGGGCAATGAAGGCCCTGCGGCCGAGTTCTGGGCAACACCCGACGAGTCGAGGCAGGACATCGTCGACGGCTACCAAACCGCCTGGGACTTCTCGGACGCGACGATCGCTGATCTCACGTTGGACGCGGTTGGGAGCGTGTGGTGGTGGGGCGATGCTGCCGTATCGCTGCATCACATCTTGGTGCACGTCATTGCCGACACACAGCGTCACGCCGGGCACGCGGACATACTCCGCGAGCTCATCGATGGCTCGGTCGGCATGCTGAGGGGCGTCGACAACCTCCACATCCACGACACCGCCGAGCAGCACCGCTTCCGCGATCAGGTGGAGGCAGCGGCCGCCGAGTTCCAGTGATTCCCACTTGCCGCCAGAGGCAGGCGACGTGTCCCCTGCAGCCTGCTGGGACCGTGACGCGCGTTGCACTGCGGCAGGAGTGGGACGGCCGAATTCCCGGATCTGTGTGCGCTGAGCACTGCATACCGGTTGTCAGCGCACACAGAAGCGGGGATTAGTGCCCGGAGAGGGACAGCGGGGCCAGCCGCATCCGCCTTCGCCGCGCCGACTCAGGGACGCCGGATGTCTCCGGTCGAGGTCAGGCCAGGTCGCGGTGGCAGACGACTTCGAGCATGAGGCCGAAGGGGTCGAGCCAGAAGGTGGCGTAGTACGGCGGTGGGTACTCGGGGAACGGACGGGGCTCGTGGACGACCTCGCTGCCGGCGGTGGTCGCCCAGTCGTGGACGGCGTGGACCGCAGCGCGGGTGGGGACCATGAAGGCGAGGTGCTGGAGTCCCGTGGTGTCGTGGCGGGAGTACGGCTGCTGCTCGGCGGTCGGATAGAAGAACAGGTAGGTGCCGCGCTTGCCGCCAGCGGGGCGGAAGGCGAACTGGTCGTCGGCATCCAGGAACGGCTCGAAGCCGACCATCGGCAGCAGCTCGTCGTAGTAGCGACGGGCCTGGTCGAGGTCAGGGACGTTGATGCCGAGGTGTCCGAGCACGCCGGCAGTCTGGAGCAAACGAGCGCCGTCTGCGGGCACCCGCACTGGCAGACTCGGCGGATGGGCAAGGTCCTCGATGCTCTGGACGACCGGCTGATCGAGTGGATCGGCGAGCAGCACGTGTTCTTCGTGGCCACCGCGCCCAGCGAGGGCGGCCACGTGAACCTCTCACCCAAGGGCCACGACAGCCTGCGGGTGCTCGGTCCGACGTCGGTGGCGTACCTCGACCTCACCGGCAGCGGAGTGGAGACCATCGCCCACACGCGGGAGAACGGTCGCATCACGATCATGTTCTGCGCGTTCGAGGGACCGCCCCAGATCCTGCGCCTCTACGGGCGGGGCGAGGCCCACCCCCTCGGCAGCGAGCGCTACGAGGGGCTGGCGCCGCGGTTCGAGGCCATCCCTGGGGCCCGGGCCATCATCACCGTCGAGGTCGAGCGGGTGCAGACGTCGTGCGGGTACTCGATCCCGTTCATGGACCACCGCGAGGAGCGGCCCACGCTGCAGCAGTGGGCGACCCGCCGGGGCGACGACGGGCTCGCCGAGTACTGGGCGGAGCGGAACGTCACCAGCATCGACGGCCTGCCCGCGCTCGGCAGCTAGCGCGAGCCGGGCGTCGGTAGCCTCGGGCCATGTTCAGCGAACGGGTGCAGCGGGTGCGAGCGGCCATGGTCGACCACGGGGTCGACGTGGCGCTGCTGTCGGTGGGCCCCGACCTGCCATGGCTCACCGGCTACGAAGCCATGCCGCTCGAGCGCCTCACCATGCTGGTCCTGCCCGTCGACGACGACGCCACGCTCGTCGTGCCCCGCCTCGAGGCGGCGCGGGTGGTCGAGCGGCCCGACGTGTTCTCGTTGGCCGCCTGGGACGAGACCGACGACCCGATCGCCCTGGTGGCGGGCCTGGTGGGCTCGGCCGGTGCGGTGGCCATCGGCGACCGCACCTGGGCCCGGTTCGTGGTCGATCTCCAGCACGCCCTGCCGGCAGCCAGGTGGAGCCGGGCCGGTCACGTGCTCGGCCCGCTGCGAGCGCGGAAGGATGCCGCCGAGGTGGAGGCGCTGCGGCGAGCTGGTGCCGCCGTCGACCGCATCGCGGCCGAGCTGCAGTCGGGTCAGATCGAGCTGGTCGGCCGCACCGAGGCCCAGGTGTCGGCCGAGCTGGGCCGACGCATCCTGGCCGAGGGTCACCACCGGGTGAACTTCGCCATCGTGGCGGCCGGCGCCAACGCGGCCAGCCCCCACCACGAGCCCGGCGAGCGGGTCATCCAGGAAGGGGAGGGCGTGCTGTGCGACTTCGGCGGCACGATGCTCGGCGCCGATGGCGTGGGCTACTGCTCCGACATCACCCGCTGCGTGTTCCTGGGCGAACCGGAGCCCGAGGTGGCCGAGGCCTACGCGGTGCTGCTGGAGGCCCAGCAGGCCGCGGTGGCCGCGGCAGCCGTGGGCACGGCGTGCGAGGAGGTCGACGCCACGGCCCGGCGCATCATCACCGAGGGCGGCTGGGGCGAGCGGTTCATCCACCGCACCGGCCACGGCATCGGCATCGAGGAGCACGAGGACCCCTACATCGTGAGCGGTAACGGCACCCCGCTGGAGCCCGGCCACGCCTTCTCCATCGAGCCCGGCATCTACGTGGAGGGCCGCTTCGGGTTCCGGCTGGAGGACATCGTCGTCGCGGCCGCCGACGGCCCCGACCCCCTGAACCGCGCCGACCACCACCTCGCACTCCTCTGACCAGTCGGCGCTCGGTCCGCTGACTTACCGGCGCCGCGGGGTGGGGC
>JBPPMN010000096.1:0-12429 GCA_051306055.1 Acidimicrobiales bacterium | reverse complement strand
CCGCCGCACCGACCACCACCACGACGGCCCCCGCTCCTCCACCGGCGCCGCCGTTCCGATCCTCCGTCGAGACGGTCACCGTGGACCAGCTCGGGGCGTCCTGGCGCCCGAACATGGGCTGTCCGGCCCCCGAGCAGCTGCGCCGCCTCGTCGTGAGCCACTGGGGCTACGACGGCCGGGTGCACCAGGGGCGCATCGTGGTGGCAGCCAGCCACGCCGACCGCATCGTCGCCGTGTTCCGCGACATCTACGCCGCCCGGTTCCCGATCGAGCGCATGGTGCCCATCGATGCCTACGGCGGCGACGACCAGGCGTCGATGCGCCACAACAACACCAGCGGCTTCAACTGCCGCTACGTCGCCGGCACCACCCGCCTCTCACAGCACGGTCTGGGCCTGGCCATCGACGTCAACCCGCTCATGAACCCCTACGTGAAGGGGGGCACCGTCGACCCGCCCGAGGGCGCCCCCTACGCCGACCGCAGCCGCACCGACCAGGGGATGATCAAGGCCGGCGACGCCGTCGTGACCGCCTTCGCCCGCCAAGGGTGGCCGTGGGGCGGCAACTGGGCCTCCGGCCAGGACTACCAGCACTTCTCGGCCAGCGGCCGCTGACCCCGACCGCCGACGGCGCGCCTCAGCCGCGGCAGCCGGTGAGGCCGCCGTCGACAGCCAGGAGCTGGCTGGTGATGTAGCTGGCCGCGTCGCTGAGGAGGAAGACCACCGGGTCGGCCACCTCCCAGGCGGTCCCCTGGCGGCCCAGCGGCACGGGGGCCTTCGCCCTCGACGGACGGCCGCCGGTGGCGGCGCGACCCATCGGCGTGTCCATCAGCCCGGGCGCCACGATGTTCACCCGGACCCCCTGCCGGGCCCCCTCCAGCGCGGCCTGCCGGCAGAGGCCGGTGATGGCCGCCTTCGACGAGTCGTATGCCGGGCTCCGGGTGCCCGGTGTGAGCCCGGCGATCGAGGAGATGTAGACGATGGCCGCACCCTCACCGAGCAGCGGCAGCGCGGCGCGGGTGAGCAGGAAGTGCGAGCGCACGTTCACCGAGAACACGGCGTCCCACTGCTCCGGGGTGGTGCCGGTGATCAGGCTGCCCTTCCCGATGCCGATGTTGCACACCAGGCCGTCGAGCCCGTCCATGGCGCCGGCCGCGTCGGCGACCAGCGCTTCGCACGCGGCGGCGTCGGTGACGTCGGCCGTGAGGACGTGGGCCGTGCCGCCCTCCGCCTCCACCAGCGCCGCGGTGGTGCGAGCGGCCTCGGCGTCGATGTCGGCGCAGACGACGGCGGCCCCGGCCCGACCGGCGGCCACGGCGATGGCGCGGCCGTTGCCCGGCGGGGCGTCGGGATCGTCGGTGATCCGCGTGCCGGCGCCCACCACCAGCACCTTGCGGCCCGCGAGGGCGCCGGTCACGCCGGCAGGTCCGGGAAGTCGTCGGTCTCGGGCTCGACGCCGAGCGAGTTCAGCGTGAAGGCCACCAGGTGGTACTGCCCGACGGTCATGCAGACCTCGATGAGCTGCTGCTCGTCGTAGCGCTCGGCCAGCGCCGCCCAGGTGGGGTCGCCGATCCGGGCGTCGGCATGGAGCTCGTCGACGGCTCGCAGCAGCGCCGCCTCGTCGCTCGACCAGCCCTCGGCATCCGGGCCCGCCGCCACCCGCTCGATCTCGGCATCGCTCAGGCCGGCGGCCCGGCCGATCTCCACGTGCTGCCCCCACTCGTAGTGGGCGCGGGTGAGGTAGCCGGTGCGGAGGATCAGCAGCTCACGGTCGCGGTCGCTCAACCGGCCCCGGTAGAGCAGCGCGCCACCGAAGGCCGACCACCGCTTCAGCAGCTTCGGATGACGGGCCAGGGTGGTGAAGATGTTGAGCTCGGAGCCGTCGGGGCGGCGGAAGCCGGCGAGGAGCTCGTCGACCTCGGGAGCGCGGCCCTCGGCGGGCAGCGGCGGGATGCGGGGTGCCATCGCGTCATCCTGCCCGAACTGGCCACCGTCGGCAGGAGTCCGACGCCGCGCCGAGAATGGGGCCCGGTGATGCCCGCTGACCCGTCACCCGGCCCCGACCTGTCCATCCACCGGCCTGCCACCGACTTCGGGGCGCCCGGCGTGGTGTCGCACTTCCGTGGACCGTTCGCCGGTGGACCCCCGGCGGAGGCGCTGCACGTCGACACCCCGCCGCTGGAGCGCTTCGGCCTGGCCGAGCTGCGGCGCATGGTGGTGATCTACCTCACGCTCACGGTGTGCCTCGTCGGTGCACTGGCCGGGAAGCTCACCCGTCGCCGCCAGGGCGCATGGGCGACGGTGGCCTCGGAGGGGACCATCGACGGCTTCGAGGCGCTGGGCCCCACCTTCGTGAAGCTCGGTCAGCTGATCGCCTCGTCGCCCGGCCTCTTCCCCGGCCCGCTCTCCGACGCCGCGCTCCGCTGCCTCGACGAGGTGCCGCCCTTCGACGGCGAGACCGCCCGCGAGATGATCCGACGCGACCTCGGTCGAGCCCCGTCGCAGATCTTCCGGCACTTCGAGGAGTCGCCGCTGTCGGCCGCCTCGATCGGGCAGGTGCACGCCTGCGTGCTGCCCGACGGGCGAGAGGCCGTGATCAAGCTGCAGCGCCCCGACATCCGCCAGCGCATGACCACCGACCTGCGGATCATGCACCGCCTCGGCTCCACCCTCCAGAGGCACACGAAGCTGGGACGGAGCGCCAACCTGGTCGGCGTGGTGGCCGACCTCCACGCCAACACCTTCAAGGAGCTCAACCCCGCCCTCGAGGCCCACCGTCAGGACCGGTTCCGGAGCGGCATCTCGGCCTTCGGCGACAACCACATGGTCACCGCGCCGGAGATCTACTGGGACTACTGCGGTCCCCACATGATCTGCATGGAGCGCATGACGGGCGTGCCGATGGACGACTTCGCCGCCATCGCCGAGCGCGACGTCGACGGCTTCCTCACGCTGCGGCGCGGGGTGAAGGTGTGGATGGAGGCGGCCGTGCTGCATGGCTGCTTCCATGGCGACGTGCACGCCGGGAACCTCTGGGTGCTCGACGACGGCCGGGGCTGCTACCTCGACTTCGGGATCATGGGCGAGCTCCCCCCCGCGTGGCGCCACCTCCTGCAGGACCTCTTCTTCACCTCGATGATCGACGGCGACTTCGCCCGGGTGGCCCGAGCGTTCAAGGGCGTCGGCGCCTTTCCCGAGGAGGCGGGCACCGACGCCGAGGTCGGTGGTCGGCTCGAGCTGGTCTTCGGCCCCATGCTCGACATGGGCGTGGGCAACGTCAGCCTGGCCGAGGTGTTCAAGGGCATCGTCTCGATGATGGACGGCCTCGGTGTGGAGAGCCCGCAGGAGCTGGTGCTGGTCACCAAGCAGCTCATCTACTTCGAGCGCTACGCCCGCGAGCTGGCCCCCGGCTGGCTGCTGGCCCGAGACCTCTACCTCGTGAAGAACATCTTCCCCGAGGAGGTGGCCAAGAAGGCCGCCGACGAAGGCATCGACCTCCCCACCTGACCCACCCCACCCGTTCTGTGGACGCTCACGTCCGCCATGCGGACGAATCCGTCCACAGAACCAGAGAGGTCGTCAACGGAGGCGGTCGTACCAGGCGCCGTCTTCGTAGGTGCCGTCGCCGAGGACGCCGTCCTGGCGGAAGCGGCCGACCAGCTCGAACCCGTTGGCCTCGGCCACGCGGCGGCTGGCCGTGTTGCCCCAGGAGGCG
Source organism: Acidimicrobiales bacterium (assembly GCA_051306055.1). GTDB lineage: Bacteria > Actinomycetota > Acidimicrobiia > Acidimicrobiales > VFJN01 > VFJN01. Next base: position 8,715 of record JBPPMN010000096.1, on the reverse strand, counting down.
CCGAGCTGCACCCGGTGGCGGCCGAGCCCGCCATCGGCCTCCGGTGTGAAGGCGTGGGCGACGGCGAGCCCGACGGCCTCGGTCACCGCACCCCGGGCGCGGGCGTCGGGATGGGCCCAGTACCCGACCTCGCAGTCGCCGGGGCACATCGGGTTGTCGAGCTGGAAGAGGCCCACGTTGGCCACCAGCTCGTCGGTGACGCGGTCGGCCACCGCCCAGGTGCCCTTGCCGCCCAGCGACTCCTGCAGCCGGCAGTCGACGACGAACGAGCGGGCGTGCTCGAGCGTGTAGGGGTGCGGCATGGTCGGCAGCCAGTGCCGGGTACGGGGGTCGGAGCAGCCCTCGACGATGCGGGGCAGGTCGTCGTCGCGGTGCGGGCGCAGGCGCACCCGCTCACCCTCGAGCACCACCGGCCGGCGCCAGGTGGTGCGGGCGGTGAGCTCGTCGCCGGCGCTCACGTGGGCGAACCAGCCGTCGAGCAGCTGGCCTCGATGGGCGGTCACCTTGGGCCGGGCGCCGTCGAAGGCGAAGCCGAGCGCGTGGGCCACCCGCCACGACGACAGGTGCCCCACGTGGGTCGACCAGTGCACCACCGGCAGCCCTCCCTCGCTCAGCGCCCAGGCCAGCACCAGGCGACCGGCGGCCTGCATCGTGCCCCGCCCGCGGGCCCAGGGCGCCAGCGCGAACCCGATGTCGGGCGGCATGCCCAGCCGGATGTCGACGTTCCCGGCGAACCGGGGGCGGCCGTCGTCGTCGGCCAGCTCGATGGCCCAGCTCCACATGGTCGTCCGCTCCCACGCGGTGGCCACCAGGCCCAGCCACCGGGTGGCATCGGCGGGCCCGTAGGCCTGCGGGACCGTGGTCCAGCGCACCGTGTCCGGATCCGAGCCCATGGCCACCAGGCCCTCGACGTCCTCCGGCCGGTGCGCACGCACGGTCACCGTGCCGTCGCTCAGCACCGGGGCCGTGGTGGGGTGGGTGCGGGCCATGACGCATCGTCCTCCGCCGATCGAAGGGGGGCAAGCAGGTTGGCCCGGGGCCGCCTGACCTGTGCCAGCCTGAGCGCCATGGCGTACTTCGGCATCCGGTTCGACCTGCGCGATCCGGGCTTCTCAGGGGTGCCGCGCGCCGAGCGCTACGCCGCCGCCCTTGACATGGCCGAGTGGGCCGACAGCCAAGGCTTCGTGTCGCTCACCCTGTCGGAGCACCACGGCTCGGCCGACGGCTACCTCCCCAGCCCGCTGGTGATGGCCGCCGCTGTGGCCGCCCGGACCGAGCGCATCACCATCCAGATCGCAGCCATGGTCGCTCCCTTCCACGACCCGCTGCGGCTGGCCGAGGACGCTGCGGTGGTCGACCTGCTCTCCGGGGGCCGGCTCGAGCTCGTGGTGGCCAACGGCTACGTGGCCGGCGAGTTCGACATGTTCGGCGTGCCGATGGGGGAGCGGGTGGCTCGCACCACCGAGATGGTCGAGACCCTGCGGCGGGCCTGGAGCGGAGAGCCCTTCGACTTCCGCGGCCGCACCGTGCAGGTCACGCCCGCGCCGCACAGGCCCCGCGGCCCGAAGCTGGCCCTGGGGGGCAGCGGCGACGCCGCCGCCCGTCGAGCGGCCCGGCTCGGGGTGAGCTTCCGTCCCTCCAACCCGGCCGCCTGGGCCACCTATCGCAGCGAGCGGATCGCCCTCGGCGGCTCCGATCCCGGTGACTTCTACGGGGCCGACACCACCGCCACCTTCCTCGCTGCCGACGTCGACGCCACCTGGGACGCCATCGGCCCCTACCTGCTGCACGAGGCCAACGCCTACGGAGCGTGGGCCGCCGAGGGCGGGGCCGATACCGGCTACCGGGCCGCCACCGACGTGGACGACCTCCGGGCCAGCGGCCAGTACAAGGTGGTCACCCCCGACGACCTCGTGGCCGAGCTCGACGCCGCCGCGTCCTTCGGGTTCGCCCTCTTCCACCCGCTGATGGGCGGCATCCCGCCGGCGGTCGGGTGGGAGAGCCTGCGCCTGCTGGAGCACGAGGTCCTGCCCCGCCTGTCCTCCTAGGGACTCGAGTCCTAGCCTCGACCCATGGCCGAGGCACCGGAGACCAAGTCCGTCGTCGTCACCCGGGAGGTGCACGACTACCTGGTCGCCCACGGCACCCCGCCTGATGCCGCGCAGCGCTCCCTCATCGAGGCCACCGCGGCGCTGGGCGGCGTGAGCCAGATGCAGATCGCTCCGGAGCAGGGTGCCTTCATGACCTTGCTGACCCGCCTCGTCGACGCCCGCTTCGCGGTGGAGGTGGGCACCTTCACCGGCTACTCCTCGATCTGCATCGCTCGGGGGCTGGCCGACGGTGGACGGCTCCTGTGCTGCGACGTGAGCGAGGAGTGGACTGCCATCGCTCGCCAGCACTGGGTGACCGCGGGGGTGGACGACCGCATCGACCTGCGCATCGGCCCGGCCGCCGACACGCTCCGGGCCCTGCCCGACGACCCGCCCATCGACCTCGCCTTCATCGACGCCGACAAGCCCGGCTACCGCACCTACTACGACGAGATCGTGGCCCGCCTGCGCCCCGGCGGGCTGGTGCTGCTCGACAACGTCCTCTGGAGCGGCGACATCGTCACCCCCGACGACGCCGACCAGAACCGCACTGCTCTGCGGGCCGTCAACGACCACGTCGCCACCGACGACCGGGTGGAGGCCGTGATGCTCCCGATCGCTGACGGCCTCACCATCGCCCGCAAGCGCTGACCCTGCGTTCGGCGGGTTGGCGACCGGAGGCGGGGCTGCGAGGCTGGACGGGTCGCCACGCTGAGGAGCGCCACCATGAGCATCAGCCCGCCGTCGCAGATCGACGCCGCCGCCATCGCCAAGTCGCTGCGCACCACCTTCGAGGGCGGCCGCACCCGCTCGCTGGCCTGGCGCCAGGAGCAGGTGGCCGGCCTGCGCCGGATGATGGACGAGGCCGAGGACGAGCTGATCGAGGCCCTCCAGAGCGACCTCGGCCGGCCCCGCATGGAGGCCTTCGCGGCCGACATCGGCCACACCAAGGGCGAGCTGCGCCACCTGGCCAAGCACCTGCCCAAGTGGGTGCAGCCCACCAAGGTGAAGGCGGGTCCACTGGCCGCGCCGGCCAAGGCGTGGGTGGCGCCGGAGCCGCTCGGCGTGGTGCTGGTGATCGCGCCGTGGAACTACCCGATCCAGCTGCTGGTGGAGCCGGTGGCGGCCGCCCTGGCCGCCGGCAACTGCGTGGTGGCCAAGCCCTCCGAGGTGGCCCCGGCCTGCTCCGCCGCGCTCGCCCGACTGCTGCCCCGCTACGTCGACCCCGAGGCCATCACGGTGGTGGAGGGCGGCGTCGACGAGACCACCGCGCTCCTCGCCGAGCGGTGGGACCACATCTTCTTCACCGGCTCCACCGCTGTGGGTCGCATCGTGGCCGAGGCGGCGGCCAAGCACCTCACCCCCACCACCCTCGAGCTGGGCGGCAAGTCACCCACCTACGTGCACGCCAGCGCCAACCTCGAGGTGGCCGCCCGCCGCATCGCCTGGGGCAAGTTCCTCAACGCCGGGCAGACCTGCATCGCTCCCGACTACGTGCTCGTCGACCACCAGGTGAAGGACCAGCTGATCGACCACCTCGTCACCCAGATCGGCGAGTTCTACGGCGCCGTCCCGAAGGCCAGCCGCAGCTTCGGCCGCATCGTCAACGAGCGCCACGTGAGCCGCCTCCAGAAGCTCCTCGACGGCGGCGTGGGCACGGTCGTCGTCGGAGGCCAGGTCGACGCCGGCGACCGGTTCGTGGCCCCCACCGTGGCCGTCGAGCCTGAGCTCGACAGCCCGGTCATGCAGGAGGAGATCTTCGGACCGATCCTGCCGGTGCTCGGCGTCGAGGGTCCGGCTGCCGCCACCGCCTTCGTGAACGAGCGGGCCAAGCCGCTGGCCCTCTACGTGTTCGCCGAGGACGACCAGGTGGTCGACGACGTGCTCACCTCCACCAGCAGCGGCGGCGCCTGCGTGAACCAGACCCTGATGCACCTCCTCCCGCCCGACCTGCCCTTCGGCGGCGTCGGCGACAGCGGCAGCGGCGCCTACCACGGCAAGACGGGCTTCGACGCCTTCAGCCACCACAAGAGCATCCTGCGCAAGCCGACCAGGCCCGACCTCAAGCTGCTCTACCCGCCCTACAAGGGCCTGGTGGAGCGCATCGTGCGCAAGGTGCTGCGCTGAGCCGATCGGCGGCCGGCTACGGCTCGACGATCACGGGGTCGCCGGCGCGGATGGTGCCCGGCTCGCGCACCCAGGCGTAGGCCCGGCTCCAGCCGGGATGGCGAGCGTGCTGCATGCGGCGGAAGTCGCCGTCGGCGAACCACTGGGCGTTCTTCTTGCACGGCTCGGCCCAGGCCGAGATCTCGGCCAGCACGTCCCCCACCAGCAGCTGCGTGCCGGGGCGCAGGGTGGCCCAGTCGATCCCGGCCACGGTGATGTTCTCGCCCGCTGCTCCCGCGGCGATGGGATGGCCCTCGCCCTGGAGGGCCTCGACCACCTCTTGCGACCACAGGCACAGCGCCTGCAGGGGACGGCCGTGGTGCTGCCGGGAGGCCTGGCGGTCGCCGACCAGGCCGCGATCGCCCACCTCGGCCACCTCGACGGGTCGCTTCGGCACGCCGCCGTCGGACACGTTCAGCTGTGCCACCGAACCCTCTTGCGTGGGCGCGCCGGCGCCCAGGTGGTGGATGGCCCGGCCGGCCTCGTGGAGGTGGTGGCTGCTGTCGTGGATGGCGTGCCGCAGCAGCCAGGCGGCGTCGTAGAGACCGCCGTCGACAGACACCGATCGACCCCATCGGGCATCCGTGGCCGGTCCGAGCACAGCGCCGAGGTCGTGCAGGCCCCGGTGCGCGGCATCGAGCGAGGCGAGCGCAGCAGCGGGGTCGGCATCGGCGTCAGGCACGATCGGCGTCGGGGCCGGCAACGCGGCCACCGGCGACGCGCCGGTGCGCTCGAGGAGGTCGTGCACCCGCTCCACCACAGCGGCGCTGTAGCCGAGGTCCTCCACCACCGACCACCGATCCGGAGCCGGGCGGGTCCGCAGGACGTCGTCGGGCAGGCCCTCGAGGGCGGTCTCCCACATGGGGGTCAGAGCACGGAGCGTGCCCAGGGCGTCGCGCAGGTCGTACTGGTCGCCGTCGAAGCGGCAGATCTCGCAGATCTGCGCAGGGGTGGGATCGGTCACCGCTCCATCGTGCCCGACGGTGGTCCGGAACGAGGTCAGGCGGTGTCGTCGTCGTGCGAGTGGGGGTGGTCGTGGGGCGCCGGCGCCGGGGGATCGCCGACGGGCTCGGGCACGACCCGCAGGGTGCGTCGCCCCTCGGCCTCGGCCAGCGACAGCACCTCCCGCAGCGGCAGCCCGGCGCGGTGCGCCACCCGGGCGGCGTCGTCGTGCTCCACCTTGATCCGGCCCGGGCTCACCTTCACCCGCACCGGGTAGCCGGCCACCTCCACGGTGTCGACGCGGCGGCTCGACGGCCAGCGCTCGAGCGACGTGCCCCGCACGCCGAGCGAACCGGTCTCGGCGGTGAGGGCCTCGGCCACCTGGGCGCTGAGCGACACGTCGGCCAGCGCGGAGACGGTGTGCGCCGGCCGGCCCTTCTTCATCACGATCGGGGTCACCCAGGCGTCGTGGGCGCCGGCCGCCAGGAGGGCGCCGATGGTGTGGGCGAGGGTCTCGCCGGTGGCGTCGTCGACGTTGGCCTCCAGCAGGATCACCGGCTGGCCGCTGCCCAGCGCGTCGACCGGTTCGCCGATGATCACCTGGGTGGCGTTGGGCCGGCCGTCGATCTCGCGAGTCCCGGCCCCGAAGCCGCTGCACTCCACGGCCATCGGCGGCAACGGCCCGAACCCGGTGGCCAGGGCGGCCAGCAGGGCCGCGCCGGTGGGGGTGGTGAGCTCCACGGCGAGGTCGAGGCCCTTGGTGGGGGCTCCCACCGAGGCCAGCAGCTCCACCACGGCCGGCGCCGGGTTGGGGAGGAGGCCGTGGGCGGCCCGCACCATCCCGGTGCCGGTGGTGACGGCCGACGACTGCACGGTGTCGATGCCGAGCACCTCGAGGGCGGCGCAGGTGCCGACCACATCGACGATGGCGTCGATGCCGCCCACCTCGTGGAAGTGCACCTGCTCGGGCGGGCGGCGGTGGAGCTTCCCCTCCGCGGCCGCCAGCGCGCCGAAGGTGGCCAGCGCCCGCTTGCGCACGCGCTCGGGCAGGCGGGCCTCCTCCACCAGACCGCTGATGTGCGAGGCGGTGCGCACCACCGTGCTGTCGTCGACGTGCACGTGGGCCTTGGTGGCGGCGATCCCGCAGCGCAGCACCGGCTCGGCCTCGAGGTGCCAGCCCCGCACCGGCAGCCGGCCGACGAGCGCGCGCACCTCGTCGACGTCGGCACCGGCGTCGAGCAGCGATCCGAGGGCCATGTCGCCGGCGATGCCGGAGAAGCAGTGGAACCAGGCGACGCGCGTCACCGCCCCCACCCCCACCCCCGAGATCTGGCGTCAGATCCGGGCGCGTGGCGCCCGATCCTGGCGCCAGATCTCCCGAGGGGGCTCACTTCAGCATCCTCAGTACGGCACAGGCCGCGCCGTAGCCGTTGTCGATGCCGACCACGGTGAGGCCGGCCGCGCAGGAGGCGAGCATGGCCAGCAGCGCGGTGACGCCCTCGAGGCTGGCGCCGTAGCCGACGCTGGTGGGGACGGCCACGACCGGAGCCGGCGTGAGGCCGCCCACCAGGCTGGCCAGGGCCCCCTCCATGCCGGCGACGACCACGACGGCATCGGCGTCGGCCAGCTGGTCGCTGGCTGCGATGAGGCGGTGCACGCCGGCCACGCCCACGTCGGTGAGGCGGACGGGCTCGATCCCGAAGGCGGTCAGCACCGTGGCGCACTCGTCGGCCACCGGAAGGTCGGCGGTGCCGGCCGCGCACAGCACCACCCGCTCCGATCGGGGGGCGGCGGGGGCCCACACCACGGTGGCGCCGTGCTGCTGGCCGTCGGGGTTGAGGGCCAGGGCCGCCGCGGCTTGCTCGTTCGAGGCCCGGGTGAGCAGCACGGGGCTGGCGCCGCCGTCGATGAGCTCGGCCACGATGGCGGCTGCGTGCTCCGGCGCCTTGCCGGGGCCGTAGACGGCCTCCGGCATCCCCTGGCGCATGGCCCGGTGGTGGTCGACCCGGGCGAAGCCGAGGTCGGCGAAGGGCAGGCGGCGCAACGACGCCACGGCGTCGTCAGGGTGCAGGTCGCCCGAGCGCACGTCGGCGAGCAATCGCTGGAGGGCCGCTTCGTCCACACCAGTAGCATTGCGCCTCGTGACCGACGACGCCGCACCCGCTGCCGTCCGCCGCATCGGGTTCCTCGGTCCCGAGGGCACCTTCACGGAGCAGGCGATGCTCTCGCAGCCCGATCTGGCCGGCCTCGAGCTGGTGCCGATGGCCACCATCGCCGAGGTGCTGGCGGCCACCGACCGGGGCGACCTCGACTTCGGGTTCGTGGGGATCGAGAACTCCATCGAGGGCACCGTCAACGTCACCATCGACGCGCTGGCCTTCGAGCACGACCTCGTCATCCACCGTGAGGTTGAGCTGCGCATCCAGCTCAACCTGCTGGCCCCCACCGGCGTCGGGCGGGCCGACATCCGCCGCGTCGTGACCTTCCCGGTGGCGGCCGGCCAGTGCCGCACCTGGCTGGCCAACGAGCTCCCCGGCGTCGAGGTGGTGGCGGCCAACTCCAACGCCGAGGCCGCCCGCCTGGTGGCCGAGGAGGCCGACGGCGCCTCCGCCGCCATCGCTCCCGCCCTGGCGGCCAAGATCTACGGCCTCGAGGTGCTGGCCGAAGACATCGAGGACCACCCGGAGAACACCACCCGCTTCGTGCTGGTGTCGCACGATCCGCTGCCTGCTCCCACCGGCCACGACAAGACCACCATCGTCGTGTTCCAGCGGGCCGACCGTCCGGGCTCGCTGCTGGCCATCCTCCAGGAGTTCGCGGCGCGGGCCGTGAACCTCGTGAAGCTGGAGAGCCGGCCCACCAAGAAGAGCCTCGGCGACTACTGCTTCATCATCGACCTCGAGGGCCACCTCGCCGACGAGCTCATTGCCGACTGCCTCCGCGACGTCCGCTCCAAGGTGGCCGACATCAAGTTCCTCGGCAGCTACCCGGCCGCCGGCGAGCACGGCCCCACCCGCCGCCGAGACGCCGAGGAGTCCTGGCGCACGGCCGACGCCTGGGTCCAAGCCCAGCGAGCCCGCCTGTCCTCCTGACCCCGCCCGCTAACGTCCCCGCCGGAGCGGTGGCCGAGTGGACGAAGGCAACGGCCTTGAAAGTCGTCGACCCGCAAGGGTCCGTGGGTTCGAATCCCACCCGCTCCGCGCTGTTGCTGCAACGCGACGATCGCCCAGCAGGGCTGGGCGATCGGAGCGGAGAGGGTGGGATTTGAACCCACGGACGAGGTTGCCCTCGTCACGGCCTTAGCAGGGCCGCGCGATAAACCGGACTCTGCCACCTCTCCTGGCTAGCAACCCGTGCAGTTGGCTCCCCGCACGGACCCGCGAAGATACTCCGCTGCGAGCCGACAGACGACCGGCGAGTCCCGAAGGAGCCCGATGGCTCGGTTGCACGGGCCGCAGAGAAGGCCCCGCACCGCGCCGGTCCGGTGGTCGTGGTCGACGACGAGGGGCCTGTCCTC
>JBPPMN010000084.1:0-7448 GCA_051306055.1 Acidimicrobiales bacterium | reverse complement strand
CCCTTGAACAGCCAGACCCGCGGCACCCCCGCCGCCGCGCAGGCCCGGACGATGTCGGCCGAGCGCTCGTGGTGGACCATCACGATCGCCCCGTCCACACCGCCGGGCACGGCGGCGATGTCGGGGTAGCACGGCTCGTCGAGCACCGTGGTCGCGTGGGGGTTGACGGCGACGGCTTCGTAGCCGCGGGCTCGCAGCTCCTTGCAGATCGTGCGTCCGAAGCTGCTGGGCTCATCGGAGGCCCCCACCACGGCGAACCGACGTTGGGCGAGGAACTCCTGGGCGAGCGCTGGGTCGAGCATGACGACACCTCCTGTGCTCCGCTCAGCGTCCTGCCGAACGGGGCCCAGGGGTAGGGCCGAAAGCCCAGGTTTCCGTTGGACGACCGACTGGTCGCGCTCGCCATGACAGGCCAGGAGATCGCCGTCCACCTTCCGCCTCGGGGCGCTGCGGCTCGACCTCGACGAAGGCGGCCGCCGGGACGCACGTATCGTTCGGGTTCGTGGACGTCCTCGTGCTCTCCGACACGCACCTCGGTGCGGGCAGCCTCGACCGGTTGCCCGAGGAGGTGTGGGCGATGGCCGAGACGGCCGACGTGGTCCTCCACGCCGGCGACGTGGTCGACGACGCCCTGCTCGATGCGTTGGGGGAGCGGGCGGTCACGCACGCCGTGCTGGGGAACAACGACCACGGGCTCGAAGGCCGCCTGCCCGAGACGCTGGAGCTGGAGCTCGGTGGCGTGTCGGTGGCCATGATCCACGACTCGGGGGTCACCGCCGGCCGGCCGGCCCGGATGCAGCGGCGCTTCCCCGGTGCACGGGTGGTGGTGTTCGGCCACAGCCACGATCCACTCGTGCAGCAGGTCGACGGCGGGCCACTGCTGGTCAACCCCGGGTCACCCACCCAGCGCCGTCGCCAGCCCGTCCACACCGTCGCCCGCCTGGAGCTCCGAGACGGGGCCGTCCGCCGAGCCGAGCTGGTGGAGGTCGGTCCCCTCGTCGGCGCAGGGTCAGGCCACTAGGTCGACAGCGTCTTGAAGATCCACTCCCGCATCGGGACGCACTGCAGGGTGGCGGTGTCGCCGAAGGTGTTCATGTGGTCGTCGACCACCTTGATCTGGGCCAGGAGCCGCTCGGGCTCGCCCGGGCACCCGAAGAAGCGGTTGAAGTCGAGCATGTCCTCGTCGGTGGGGACGGCTTCGTAGACGATGCCCCGCACGCTGGGGGCACCGGGCGTGATCGAGCGCAGCACCTGGTTGCGGACGTAGAGCCAGAAGGGGTGGATCTCGAAGCTGAGCGGCGTGTGCTCGCCGTGCCAGATCCGGTAGAAGGTGTCGTCGTCGATGCCGGGCTTCTTGTCGAAGAAGGTGGTGATCGACAAGCCGGGCGACTGCTGGCCGTCGGGCCAGGTGCGGTGGCCGCCGTAGGCCCGGGCCACCGACTCGGCCACGATCCACCCGAAGGCGTCGGCGCCGGCCCGGGCGATGGCGGCCTCATGGGGCGCCCGGTCGTCGTAGGAGCCCAGCCACAGCGACACCGATGCGGCCAGCAGCGAGCCGTCGATGTTGGCGCCCACCCGGTAGCCCTTGCCGGCGGGCTCCTCCACGTTGATGCGCAGACCGTCGACCCCGAGGGCCAGCAGGGCGGGGGCAACGTCGGTGAGCAGGGCCTCCCGCAGCGCGTCCAGGTCTTGATCGGGATGGCGCCACAGGCCGTAGACGAGCTTCTCCACGCCGTGAACCTACCTGACGGTCCGTCAGGTCACCGGGAGGCCCTCGTCGCTAGATCAGCTCGAAGGCGATGGCGTGGTCCACGCCCACCAGCGCTCCCACGGAGGCGGCGCCGCTGCGCACCCGGGTCTCCGTCTCGCCTGTGTCGCCGAGAGCCTCGAGGTAGGCGGCGTGGGCCCGCAGCGACGCCATGCCGACGTCGATGGCATCGCTGACGTCGACGTAGTGGCCGGCGCGTGGCGAGGCCCCTGCTGCCACGAAGCGCACACCGCCCCAGGGCTCGTGGCCCTCGTCGATCAGCTCCGGGAACACCCACCGGTTGGCGGCGTCGCGCACGGCATCGATCAGGGCCTCGCCCAGCACGCGGTGGTCGGCGTGGTTCCACACCGGCGGTCCGCCGAAGAACCCGTTGCGGAACGAGATGGTGGCGATCACGTCGGGCCGGTGCCGTCGGATGGCCCGGGCCAGGTCGCGCCGCAGGTCGAGGCCGTAGACGAGGGTGCCGTCGGGGTGGTCGAGGAACTCCACCGCGGTGGCACCGACGATCGCTCCGCTGGCCTGCTGCTCCCTCGTGCGCAGCTCCCTCGCCTCGGCAGGGGCCATGGAGTCGATCCCGGCTTCGCCGCGCGTGGCCAGCACCTGCGCGACGGTCTTGCCCTGCGCGCTCCAGCGGGCCAGCGCCGAGGCGGCGCCGTACTCGAGGTCGTCGGGGTGGGCCACCACGGCCAGGCAGCGGTCCCAGTCTTCGGGGACGGGTTCGAGGGTCACGGGATCGGGCATGAGCCGACGCTACCGGCACTCACGCGCCATGATCCGGGGCATGACCCAGCGCTACGGCATGACCATCCCCTTCGACGGCGTCCCGCTGCACGCGCAGCGCGACTGGATCATCGAGCTGGAGGAGCTGGGCTACACCGACGTGTGGTCGGCCGAGGCCAACGGTGCCGACGCCTTCACCCCGCTGGCGCTGGCATCGGTGTGGGCGCCGTCACTGCGGCTCGGCACGGCCATCGTGCCCGCCTTCACCCGCGGACCGGCCTGCATGGCCCAGTCGGTGGCCTCGCTGGCCGATGCCGCTCCCGGGCGGTTCGCCTTCGGGATCGGCACCTCCAGCAACGTGATCGTGGAGGGGTGGAACGGCATCCCCTTCGAGTCGCCGTACCAGCGCACGCGCGACATGGTGCGCTTCCTGCGGGCCGCGCTCAGCGGGGAGAAGGTCACGATGGAGACCGACTCGTTCAAGGTGAAGGGCTTCAAGCTCGGGGTCCGCCCGGAGCAGCCGGTGCCCATCCTCATCGCGGCGCTCCGGGAGGGGATGCTCAAGCTGGCCGGGCGGGAGGGCGACGGCGCCATCATCAACTGGCTCTCGGCCGACGACGTGTCGACGGTGGCGCCGATCGTGCAGGGAGCCGGCGACGGGTCCGCCAAGGAGGTGGTGGCCCGCATCTTCGTGGCGCCCACCGACGACGCCGACACCGTGCGCGGCATGGGCCGCTTCGCCATCGCCGCCTACCTCAACGTGCCCGTCTACGCCGCCTTCCACGACTGGCTGGGCCGGGGCGAGGTGCTGGGCGAGATGTGGCGCCTCTGGAAGGAAGGCGACCGCAAGGCCGCGCTGGCGGCCATCCCCGACCACGTGGTCGACGAGCTCATCGTGTGGGGGCCTCCGGAGAAGTGCCGGGAGCACATCGGCCGCTACGTCGGCAACGGCGTGACCACGCCGGCCCTCGCGCTGCTCCCCTTCGGCATCGACGCCCGGCAGGCCATCCGCGACCTGGCGCCGCGGTAGTCGGCCCGCGCCGCGGCGACCCATCGGGGAGTAGAACAGGGGCTCGCACCCGAGCGTCGCACGAGGGGGACAGATGGCTGACCTGTTGGAGATCGCCGAACGGCTCTGGAACGGCGAGGGATCCACCGACCTCGGTGGCCACCACCCGGTCACGCAAGACCTCGGTCTGGCCGAGGTCGCCCCTCGCACGGCCTTCAACGCCGCCTTCGGCAACATCTGCGCCTTCGCCACCGACGAGGGGCTCCTCCTCGTCGACACCGGCAACCAGGTCTTCGCCGCCACCAACCACGAGCGCATCCGCGAGTGGAACGCCGAGCGCCTCACCCACGTGGTGTTCACGCACGGCCACATCGACCACGTCTTCGGTCTGGCCCCCTTCGAGGCGGAGGCGGCGGAGAAGGGCTGGGACCCGCCCCATGTGATCGGCCACGAGCTGCTCCCGGCCCGCTTCCACCGCTACGTCCTCACGGCGGGCTACAACGGCGTGATCAACCAGCGCCAGTTCCAGTTCCCCAAGCCCTACTGGCCCACGGAGTACCGCCACCCCGACGAGCTCTACCGCGACCAGCTCACCCTCACCGTCGGCGGCGAGACATGGGAGCTGCGCCACGACAAGGGCGAGACCGACGACGCCACCTGGGTGTGGAACGAGCAGCGCAAGGTGCTCTGCACCGGCGACCTGTTCATCTGGGCCAGCCCCAACTGCGGCAACCCGCAGAAGGTGCAGCGCTACCCGCGGGAGTGGGCGGTGGGCCTGCGCCGCATGGCCGCGCTGGGCGCCGAGGTGCTGCTGCCCGGCCACGGCTTCCCGATCATGGGCGCCGACCGCATCGCCCTCGCGCTGGGCGACACCGCGGAGCTGCTCGAGTCGCTGGTGGACCAGACCCTCGAGATGATGAACGCCGGGGCCCGGCTCGACGAGATCGTCCACACGGTGCAGGCGCCCCAGCACCTGCTCGACAAGCCCTACCTGCGCCTGGTCTACGACGAGCCGGAGTTCGTGGTGCGCAACCTCTGGCGCCTCTACGGCGGCTGGTACGACGGCAACCCGGCGCACCTGAAGGCAGCGCCCGACGCCGTCCTGGCCACGGAGGTGGCCAGCCTGGCCGGCGGCGCGGGGCGACTGGCCGAGCGGGCCCAGGAGGTGGCCGCCGCCGGCGACCTGCGCCTGGCCGGGCACCTGGCCGAGATGGCGGCCCTGGCCACCCCCGACGATGCCGGGGTGCACGCGGTGCGGGCCGAGGTGTTCGGGCGCCGGGCGGCCGAGGAGCGCTCCACCATGTCGAAGGGCGTCTTCAGCTGGGCACAGCGGGAGAGCCAGTCCCTGGCTGATCCGCCCGCCTGATCGTGGGCCCTACGGCTCGACCGTGATGCCCTTCCAGAAGGCCAGGCGGTCGGCGATCTCGGCCGCCGCCTCCTTGGGCTCCGGGTAGAACCAGACGGCGTTGTTGTTCTGCTCCCCTTCGAGCACCAGGTGGTGGTACCGGGCGGTGCCCTTCCACGGGCAGACCGACGTGTGGTCGCTGGAGGTGAGCACCCCGGCCACCATCGAGTCGGCCGGGAAGTAGTGGTTGCCCTCCACCACCACGGTGTCGTCGGACTCGGCGATGACGATCCCGTTCCAGATGGCGCGCATGGAGCCGAGGCTACGGGCTACTCAGCGATCCCCACCGGCGCGCCGTCGACGATCTGGTCGAGGTACTCGGAGAGCCCGTAGCCCTTTCGACCGTCGTCGAGGGTCCACTCCGTCATCCCCTCGGAGATCCGGGTGACCAGCATGTCGCCGGTGTCGGGGTCGGGTCGGCGGTTGCGCAGCGGGATGAGGTCGAGCACCTTGCCGGTGACCCTCCACTCCTTGTCCTTCGAGCGCAGCACGGCCGAGACCTCCTGGTGGTAGGTGTGGTCGCCCGTCCACTCGGTGCTGATCTGGACGTCGTTGCACAGGTGGAGCTGTCCGGCCTCCCAGACGAACCCGCCGCGCGTGCCGTCGCCGTCGCGCCGGGCCACCCGGGAGCCCATGAAGCCGAAGTCGGGTCCGAAGTTGGCCGTGAGCCAGCGGTAGTAGAAGGGCGCCTGCCAGTAGCGGGGTCCCCACGAGTGGTCGCGCAGGCCGTAGCCGTCGACCTCCCACTCCTCGTCGCCCACCCGGATCGAGCCCTTGCCGGCGATGAGCTGCTCGTAGTGCCCCTTGGCGAACTCCTCCCCAGGCTTCTCGTGGGGGGTGTCGGGCTCGCCGCCGAACATGTCGGAGACGCCCGTGTACTCGATGCGCACCTCGCACTCGGCGTAGGGGTTGTCGGTGAAGGCCTTCTTGGGGTCGACCATCTGGAGGGGGTCAGCGAGGACCACCACCTTGCCGGTGTAGGTCACGTCGAGGCGCTTGAACGGCTCCAGCACCTCGAAGCGGATGCCGCCGGCGTCGAAGGCGTCGTTGTCGGCGATCTCGGCCCGCTTGAACATGAAGCCCACCCGGTTGCCCGGCAGGTAGATGCACACCGTCATCTCGGCATAGCCCTCGTTGGCGCGGTTGCCACACCGGAACCAACCGCCGACGCCCTGAGCGGGGTCGTAGAGGTTGAAGTACATGCTCTCGTTGAAGTTGGGCTCCTGCCCGAGCTCGTGCATGTACTCGTCCTGCGGTTCCAGTCGTACGGCCATGCTCGGCACCGTACTTGACCGCACGGTCAAGTGCTCCGGCTGGTGCCCCCCCTGGTCACCGGCCGGGCGCTCCGTCCGAGGCGGCGCGGAGGTGCCCCTCTAGAGCGGACCGCGGGGTGGCGGCGTTGAGGCCGCTGGTGGAGGGCATCACGTACACCGGGCGCCCCCCGAGGTGGTGGTCCTGCCAGCCGGGGGCGGCCCGGCGGTCGACGGCCGCTCGCCACCCGGCCAAGCCCACGACGCACACCGCAGCCGGCGCCAGCCAGGCGCACAGGCGGCTGAGGCGGGCCACCCCGGCGCGGTACTCCGCGGCGGTGAGGGCAGCGGCGCGCGGCGTGGCCCGCTTCACCAGGTCGGTCATGCCGATGCGGTGCTCGCGCACCGCGTGCCAGGGGTCGCGGTCGCGGCTCACCAGGCCGATGCCGAGGGCGGCGGGCCAGAACCGGTTGCCCGGGGTGACGTAGCCCACGCCGGCATCGGCGGCGTGCTCGCTCGGGTTGAGCCCGCACACCAGCAGCCGGAGGTCGGGTCCCACGGTGTCGGGCAGGGTCCGCGTGCGCCGGCCCCGCACCGTGAAGGAGACCTCACCGGGTCCCCGCTCTCGCCGGGCCAGGTCGTCCATGGTGAAGCCCGCCCCCTCCACGACGTCACGCAGCCGCTCCTCGCTGAAGGTGGAGAACCAGCGACCCGGCAGGCCGTCGTCGGGGAACACCGCCCGGCCCTCGTCGTCGCCCCCGAAGAAGGTGAGCTCCACCGGCGCGTCGACGGCCAGCGCCCGGTGGAGGTCGGCCAGGGCCAGGGGCACATCGGTGGAAGGCAGGTGCACGTAGGTGTTGCGAGCCCACCCGCCGACCAGGGAACCCCGCCGGAACGGCAGCGCGAGGAGGTCGGCCTGCACGGGAAGGCAACCCGGTGCCACGTCCCGGGTGCGTCGGAGCATCGCGGCGGCGGCGTCGAGGGCCACGGCCGGCGCGCCGAGAGCGGCGGTGTACCACCCCGGTCCGCTGCCCAGGTCGACGACGGGACCGGCGGGCCGCCGCCTGCCGAAGGTGGTCGCCTCGGCCAGCAGGCTCGGTGCCCGCTGCGCCTCGTAGCGATCGCTCTGCTGCTCGTAGATGTCGACCGTGGCCCGATCCACGTCGCGATCCTGCCAGACCCACTACCACCAACTCGTCGCGGGATGGTCGGCTTGTCGCGTCCGCTTCGCGACGGGTTCGGATGGGCTGGTCGAACTCGTCGCGGGATGGTCGGCTTTTCGCGTCGGTTTCGCGA
>JBPPMN010000069.1:0-11339 GCA_051306055.1 Acidimicrobiales bacterium | reverse complement strand
AGGACGAGGTCGATCGCGGGTCGCGGCCGCCCATCGGCTGCCAGGTCCAGCAGCTGCGCGGCAGCCGGCTCGAGGTCCGTCAACGGGCCACGACCTGGAACCGTGCGAACGACACCGGCTTGGGAGCATCCGATCCGGCCGGGATCCGGTCGTGCGACCGTCGATGGCTGGGCGAGCGCATGTAGCTGGAGAAGCTCTCGTGACTGTCCCACCACGACACCATCACGAAGCGCTCGACGTCGCGCTCGTCCTGCCACACCTCGAGGCGCTCGAAGCCGGGCCATCCATCGACCTCACCCAGACGGGCGAGGAAGGCGGCGATGAGGTCAGGACTTCCGCTCGCTGGCACCCGGATCTCGCTGTGCGCAACGAACGCAGCGTCCGCAGCCGATCCCCCATCTGTGGCCCCTGCCCGTGCCATCACGGCTCCTGTTGGTCGACGCTCGGTGACGCGAGCTCGGTCCGGTCGCGCCCGAGGGCCTTCGCTCGGTACAGCGCCCGATCTGCTGCGAGCAAGGCTGCGGTGCCGCCATCGGCTCCGACCTGAGCGACGCCAGCCGAGAACGTCACCGGCAGCGGGGGCGCCTTCGACCAGACGGTTCGGATCCGGTCGATGAGCTCGACCGCACCGTCCACGTCGGCGCCGGTGAGCACGAGGGCGAACTCCTCACCTCCGATGCGACAGCTCGTGTCCTGCGCTCGAACCACGGTCATCAGCACCTCTCCGAACGCGACCAGCACGCCGTCACCAGCGGCGTGACCGTGCTGGTCGTTGACGTCCTTGAAGTGGTCGAGGTCGATCATCACGACCGACCCGGACGTGGCCCGGGGGAGCACACGATCGAGCACGCGGCGGTTGGCGAGCCCGGTGAGCGCGTCGCGGACGGTGGCACCGACCAGCCGCTCCGTCTGGCGCAGCAGATCCACGGCCTGGCGTGCGTCCTCGACGAGGCGCGGCAGCAGACGCTCGAGCTGGATGCGAGCGACGGTGAGCCGCTCGACCTCGACGAGCATCGGAGGTCCCTCGCCGAGTGACACGTCCAGGGGCAGCGCGTGCTCGCCCGCCTCGGTCGCCTTGACTGGAACACCCCCCATGTCGCGGATCGTGCTGTGCAGCAGCTGGGCCGCCGCCGCGGCGGAGCCCACGCGCAGCAGTCCCCGCAGCAGGTCGGCGACGACGTCGGACTCCACGCCCTCGGCGTCCGTGACCACCCTTCCGAACCCACTCGACCTCGGCGTCGATCGCGGCCGTCGGTGCGGCGTCGGGGCGACGTCCAACACGGCGAGGCCCCCGTGGCCGGAGAGCGCTCCGGCAGACGATGCCGCGCTCGGGACGAGAGCGACGGGACCAGCCGCACCGCTGGGTCCGGGGCGGTCCCCGCTGAATCGACGAGCCCGATCGAGCGGTACGCCACCCGGAGGTGTTGGACGACCGAACAGGTAGCCCTGACCGAAGAAGCACCCGAGTCGCCGCAGCTCGTCGTGCTGCTCTTGGGTCTCGATTCCCTCTGCCACCACGAACAGGTCGAGCTCTGCGCCGAGCGCGAGGATGGACCTGACGATGGCGGTGTCGTTGGCCGTGCGACCGGCTCTGGCCGCGAACCTGCGATCGATCTTGAGTGCGTGCACCGGGAAGCTGTGGAGGTAGGTGAGGCTGGCCCAGCCGGTACCGAAGTCGTCGATCGACACGCCGACGCCGAGGTCGACCAGGCGACGGAGCGCTCGGTTCGCTTGGTCCAGCTCCTCGACGATCGCGGTCTCGGTCACCTCCAACCAGAGTGAGGTCGGTTCGAGCCCGGACTCGCGGATGATCCTGGTGAAGCGTTCGACGATCTCCGGGTCTGCGAGCTGCCTGGTCGAGACGTTGACCGAGAGGTGGATGTCGGCACCTGACCGACGCCACTCGGTGGCCTGCCGGCAGGCCTTGTCGAGCACGGTGGCACCGAGCTCGACGATCACGCCGCTGGCCTCGGCGCTGTCCAAGAACTCTGCGGGGAGGAGGGTGCCGCGCTCGGGATGCTCCCAGCGGACCAGTGCCTCGAGCATGATGAGCTGGTCGTCGAGCAGGTTGACCACGGGCTGGTAGAAGACCTGGAACTCGTCATCGGCCAGCCCCTGCCGGAGCCGGGCGGTGAGGGCGGCGTCCTGCTCGATCGAGCGTGCGCGTCGGGCATCGACCGCAGCGCGATTGACCGAGACGATGGCTACGGGCTCACCGTGCCCGTCGCGGATGAGGGTCGTGGTGCTCAGGACCTCGACCGACGATCCGTCGCGCGCCACCTGCGTGCTCTCCCCGTGCCACCGGCCGGTCTGCTCGAGCCGCTCCCACAGCTCGGGGATCAGCTCGCTGCCGCGCACCCAGGGGAGGACATCGAGGAGGTGTCGGCCGCACACGTCCTCCTCGGTCCATCCGTACAGGCGCTCGGCTGCCTGGTTCCAGCTGCGGATGTGGAAGTGCAGATCGGTGATGATGACGGCATCGCTGAGGTCGCCGAGCACGCCGACGACCTGTTGGCGGAGTCGGGCCGTCGCGTCGGTGACCGCCTCCATCCGGAGGCGACGAGCGGGTTGCCCGTGCCATCTCGCGGCACTGGACTCGACTGAGGCGCTGATCTCGCCTCCGTCGACCCGCCGGAGGTCCATGAGCTCCGAACGACGGGCAGGCGCAGTGCCCGTCTCGACCAGCCGGCCCCGTGCTGCCGCCCGAGAGGTGTCGGTCGCGAAGTCGACCAGCTGGCTGCCCACGACGGCGTCGGGTGCGGCAGCACCAACCAGGTCAGCGGCCGGCTGGTCGCAGAACACGATGACTCCATCCACCTGGACCATCTCGCCTGGCCCGGGTGCTGCCACGGCAGCCGCCACTTCGCTGTCGACCTCGCCCCCAGCAGCCGGGAGGTTCAACCGGTAGCCCGCACCGCGAACGGTGGTGAGGATCTCGGGGTGTGCAGGATCCGCCTCGAGCTTCTTGCGGAGTCGTCGGATGTGCTCCGTCACCGTCGCGGCTGCTTGCCACTCCGATCTTGACCGCCAGACGGCGTTCAGGAGCTGCTCCCGGTCGAAGACATGACCCGGGCGCACGGCCAGGTAGGCCAGCAGGTCGAACTCCTTGGGCGTCAACTCGACCGTTGCGGTCCCGCGGGTCACCTCCCGACCCAGTAGATCGATATGGAAGGGACCCACCTGGACCACCGTGTCCGCAGCCGGGTCGTGCCGGCGCCTCACCGCCAGGACGCGGGCAGTCAGCTCTCGCAGGTAGAAGGGCTTCACCACGAAGTCGTCGGCGCCCCGTTCCAACGCACCGACGTGGTCTGACTCGCCGGTCGAGGCGCTCAGCATGATGACGTGGGAGGTCGAACCGGACGCTCGGAGACGATCGAGCACCTCGAGACCCAGCCCATCGCTCAGCCGCAGCTCGAGGATCACCACGACGAAGCTGCGAAGGGCAAGTGCCGCCTCGGCTTCAGCGACCGTCCCCGCGACCGTGACGTGGACCCCCCGGTCCTGCAGCTGAGCGCGCAGGCGCGACCGCAAGCCTGCGTCATGGTCGACCAACAGGACGCTCATCCCGGGCTCAACGTGCGAGCTCGCCGGAGCGATGCGTGGCGGGGGCACAAGCCGCGGTCTCTCGCAGGCACGATCCGCCACGAACTGGCGGCTGCGCCTGGCCCGCGTGAAGCAGCGGACTGGGTTGGGAGAGGCGCCATGCGTAGGCACTACCCAGTAGCTAGGCCCTGAGCCTCACCTGCCACCAGCAGAGGCGTGAGCTGCGGTTCCGGCAGAGCGTGCCGCGGAGGCGCCCCGGATGGCTCGCCCTCGCCCGCCGGTGTTTGCCGCCCGCACCTCCCGGGTAGCACGAGGCCCGACACGACCAAGATCCCTCACGTGTCGGCTGGTGAGATCCACCTGCTCAGGGACGCTGCTCTGACCCTTGGTAGCGACAGCTAGTGCGCTCGGTTCCCAGGCAACGCTTGGCCCACAGCGTCCCGCTGGCCACCCTCAGGTCGCGGCCTCTGTGGTCTTGGCCTCGTGCCTGAACGACCAGCTCCCCATCGTGGGCAGGTCGTCCACGACCAGCGCTGCCATGTCGGCCACCACAAGAGGGACGTCAGATGAACAGCACCAGCCAAAAGAGCGAGTCGGCGTTGAAGAAGCCATTGGGACTGCTGGGGATCTTCCTCATCGTCGTAGGGATCGGCTACTTCGTCGGCGCCGTCGTCGCCTACAGCAAGGTCCAGGGCGGGTACGGAGCGCTGCAGTCGTTCAGCGAAGTGCAGAACGTGGAGCTCGAGTACAACGACGATGGTCAGCTCATCGACCGTGGTGAAGTCGAGGGCGGAGAGGCCATCCGATCGTTGTTGGAAGACGACTGGGGCTTCCCGGTCGTCGATGCCGACCTCGATCCCGACGACCCGCTCGTGAACAGCGCCACCGAGTACATGTACCAGATGGCGACCATCTCGTATCACACCTTGCACGGCACCCAGATGGTCGTGCTGACCGAAGCGGACCTGACCGGCGAGGACGGGACGACAGCGAGCGAGTACGACTGCAACGGCGAGATGGTTGCCGTGCCCGTCGCCTTCCCGGCGGAGGGCGTCACCTGCGAGTTCGAGGTGAATGGCCGCTACTGGACCGGCTTCGACCGTGAGGTCCCCGTCGAGGCGGCGGCCCGCGACATGGCCTGGAGCGGAACCGCGCACGCCCTCGTGGCGGAGCTCGGAGTCGGTGCCGCGACCCACAGCTCGCTACAGCTCGGTCTCGGAGTCGCAGGTCTGCTCGCCGGTCTGGGCGTGGTGTGCACCGTGATGGGTGCCGCCTTCATCTGGGAGACGCGCCGCCGCACGACGGCCTGAGCCCAGCGAACGTTCCCTACTCCCCTCCGCCAGGGCCTTGGCTCTCGGCAGCAGGAGCAACACAGAAGGAGAAGCCAATGCGCGCAGTCGTCTACCACGGTCCCGGCGAGAAGGCCTGGGAGGAGGTGCCCATGCCCGTCGTCATCGACGACACCGACGCCGTCGTTCGGGTCGATGTGACGACGATCTGCGGCACCGACCTGCACATCCTCAAGGGTGACGTCCCTGCGGTCACCGACGGACGCATCCTCGGCCACGAAGCCGTCGGCACCGTCGAGGCTGTCGGCACCGGCGTGAAGAACGTCAAGGTCGGCGACCGGGTCCTCGTGTCCTGCGTGAGCGCTTGCGGCGCATGCCGCTACTGCCGCGAAGGCGCCTACGGACAGTGCCTCGGCGGCGGTGGCTGGATCCTCGGCCACAAGATCGACGGTACTCAGGCCGAGTACGTCCGGGTCCCCTTCGCCGACAACTCGACCTACGCCGTGCCCGACGGGGTCAGCGACGAGCAGATCCTGATGCTCGCCGACATCCTCCCCACCGGCTACGAGGTCGGTGTCCTCAACGGCCAGGTCCGTCCCGGTGACGTCGTGGCCGTCGTCGGCGCCGGTCCGATCGGCCTCTCCGCCATGATGGCCGCACGGCTCTACAGCCCCGTCCACGTCGTCGCCATCGACCTCGCCGACAGCCGCCTCGAGGCCGCCAAGCAGTTCGGGGCTGACATCACGATCAACAACGGTCGCGAGGACGCCCTCGCCATCGTCCGAGAGCTCACCGACGGATTGGGCGCGGATGTCGCCATCGAAGCCGTCGGCGTGCCCGATACCTTCGAGCTCGCTACCAGGCTCGCCCGGCCCGGGGGCCACATCGCCAACATCGGGGTCCACGGCAAGCCGGTCACTCTGCACCTCGAGGACCTCTGGATCCGCAACATCACCCTCACCGCCGGTCTCGTCGACACCTACTCCACCCCCACGCTCCTCAAGCTGGCCCAGGGACACGAGATCGACGCCGAGCGCTTCGTGACCCACCACTTCACCCTGGACCAGTTCGACGAGGCCTACGACGTCTTCGCTCGATCTGCTGACACCGGTGCCCTCAAGGTGGTCCTCACCCGGACCTGAGCTGGCCTCGCCGGCCCGGCGACCGGAACCGTCGTGGATCCAGTGGCTCTCGAATGCGCTCGGGCACACGAGCCTCTCGCCGCCGATCTCAGCCTCACCGTTCGCTCGGCTGTCGGCTGCAGCCGACGCCGCCTCCTGGTCCAGCCCCAAGTTGAGACTGTTCAGGTGCAGCCTCAGGTGTAGGCTGCATCCGGGCATCCCAGCTGAACGAGGTCCGCATGCGCACGATCCGGTCGAACTCGATGTGCCGGGCGACGCCACGGCCCCACCGAGCCGCCTGGCGGGCGCTGCTCGCTCTGCCCGTTCTGGTCGCAGCCGTGCTGGTCAGCGGCGCCCCCGCCCAGGCGGCACCTACCCCCATCGGGCTCGGCACCGCCACCGACTTCGCCATCCGTGCCGGGACCGGCGTCTCCAACATCCCCACGTCCGACATCACCGGCGATCTCGGCCTGAGCCCAGCCGCGGGCACGCTCTACACGGGCCTGACGTGCGCCGAGGTGACCGGCACGATCTACGCCGTCGACGCTACGAATCCACTGGCGTGCGTCGTCGAGGACCCCGGCCTGATGACGACGGCCGAGAACGATGCTCGCACGGCGTTCAACCACACCTCCGCCTTGCCCGGAGCGACCCCGACCGGCCCCGACCTGGCCGGGCTCGACCTCGTCGCCGGGCTCTACAGCTTCGGAGCAGCCGCCACGAACCTCAGTGGAACCCTCACCCTGGACGCCGAGGCCGACCCGGAGGCCGTCTGGATCTTCCAGGCGTCCTCGACGCTGATCACGTCCTCGTCCAGCACCGTCGCGTTCTCGAACCTGCCCTCGGGGGTGAGCGCCGAGCAGATGGCGTGCAACGTCTTCTGGACCGTCGGCAGCTCGGCGACCATCGCCACCGACACAGCCTTCGTGGGGACGGTCCTCGCGTCGGCGGACATCTCCGTCCTGACCGACGCCACGGTGATCGGTCGACTGCTGGCCGCCAACGCAGCCGGCGGCGCTGGTGCCGTGACGTTGGACCAGAACACGATCGTTCGACCAACGGACTGCTCGACGCTGCCCACTGGTACCGGTGGCGGACCTGCGGCCCCCGTGCCCGAGACGCCTGTGCCGGAGACACCCACCACTCCGGCGACCCCGGTCGCAGCGCCGCCCCGCTTCACCGGCTGATCACACCCCGCAGGAGCTATGGGGTGGGCCAGGTCGGGGTTGGCGACGCCCGCCAAGGCGATCTCTTCGTCGGGACATGCTCGAGCCGGGAGGGACCACGCGAACCAGACGGTCCGTGAGCTCCTTCGGGCTACGTTCCTCAGGTGATCCCAGAGCCCGCATCGACAGTGCGTCGGCCGCCGAGCCGGGTCGTGGCGATCGCCGCCACGCCACGATCGGGCAGCACGCTGCTGGCCACCGGGTTGGGAGCGACCGGCCGCCTGGGCGAGCCCGATGAGCACCTCAACCGGGCCACCGTCGCTCCCCTGCCGGGTCCGCTGTGGTCCGCTCCGCGCGTACGGCTGGGGCGGGCGCTCCGAGCGGTCCACCGCCGGGTGCGACCCGATCCTCGGCGCGAGGTCATCCACCTCGATCGAGACTCGGCGGAGCGCTACCTGTGGACCGTCGCCGAGCGCTCCGCCAGCGCCGACGGAGTGCTGTCGATGAAGGTGATGTGGCGACAGCTCGATGTGATCGTGCTGGCCCATGACCTCGACCTCGACCTGTGGCGAGCACCGCTCACCTGGATCCGCATCTGCAGGATCGATCGGGTGGCCCAGGCCGTGTCGGCCTCCATCGCCATGCAGACCGACCGGTGGCGGGCCGACGAGGCACGTTCCAGCCACCGCCACGCCCGCTATGCAAGCGACCACATCCAGCAGCGGCTGCGCGACATCGAGCAGCAGGAGGCCGGCTGGGACCGCTACTTCGGCGATCGCTCGATCACGCCGATCGAGGTGACCTACGAGGACCTCGACGCCCACTACGAGGCCACCATGGCCGCGGTGCTCGTCGAGCTGGGCCTGGAGGGGACGCCGGTGCCACCGCGCCAGCTGACCCGCCAGGGCGACGCCCGCAACGTGGAGTGGGCCCAGCGCTTCCGAGCCGAGCAGGGGCCGAGCCCCGGGTCGGCGTAAGGTCGGCCGACACCACAATCTCGCCGCCGGAGGACCCCCTGTGCCCGCCAACCCGCTGAACATGGACGACTACGGAGGCGAGCTGCTCAACCTCGCCATGTCCGAGGCGGCTCGTCCGCTGCTCGACAAGGTGAAGGCCTTCATCGCCGACGAGGTGGAGCCCATCACAGCCGAGTTCTATGCCCTCGGCGCCGACCGGGCCGATCGCTGGAGCTTCGCTCCCGGCCAGCTCGAGCTGCTCGACGGCGTGAAGGCCAAGGCGAAGGCCAACGGGCTGTGGAACTTCTTCCTCCCCGACGCCGAGACCGGCCAGGGCCTGTCCAACCTCGACTACGCGTACATCGCCGTCGAGCTGGGCAAGAACCCGCTGGCCTCGGAGTGCCTCAACTGCGCCGCTCCCGACACCGGCAACATGGAGGTGCTGGAGCGGGTCGGCACCCCGGAGCAGAAGAAGCAGTGGCTCGAGCCGCTCCTCAACGGCGAGATCCGGTCGGCCTTCGGCATGACCGAGCCCGACATGGCCAGCTCCGATGCCCGCAACATCGCCACCTCCGCCGTGCTCGACGGCGACGAGTGGGTGATCAACGGGGAGAAGTTCTACATCTCCGGCGCTGGCGACCCTCGCTGCAAGATCATGATCTGCATGGTCCGCACCAACCCCGACGCCGCGGCCCACCTCCAGCAGTCGCAGATCCTCGTGCCCATGGACACCCCCGGCCTCGAGATCCTCGGCGGCATGCACGTGTTCGGCCACGACGACGCCCCGCACGGCCACATGCACATCCGCCTCACCGATGTGCGGGTCCCCAAGGACAACATCCTCCTCGGCGAGGGGCGCGGGTTCGAGATCTCCCAGCTCCGCCTCGGCCCCGGCCGGATCCACCACTGCATGCGCTCCATCGGCGCGGCCGAGAAGGCGCTGGGGCTCATGATCGAGCGCGGCCTCAGCCGGGAGGCGTTCGGCAAGCCGCTCATCGCGCTCGGCAAGAACACCGAGCTCGTGTCGCGGGCGCGCATCGAGATCGAGGCCATGCGGCTGATGGTGCTGAAGGCGGCCAAGGCCATGGACCTCATGGGCAACGCCGATGCTCGCGTGTGGGTGAGCGCCGTCAAGGCCATGGTCCCCGAGCGGGTGTGCGAGATCATCGACCAGGCCATCCAGCTCCACGGTGCTGCCGGCGTGTCGCAGTGGACCCCGTTGGCCGAGATGTACACCGGCCTGCGCACGCTGCGGCTGGCCGACGGTCCCGACGAGGTGCACCACATGGTGGTGGGCCGGGCCGAGATCGCCCGCCACCAGCGGCAGAGCTAGCTCAGGTCGCCTCCGGCGGCTCGAGGCCGTCGAGGTGGGTCACCACGTTGAAGGCATGGAGCGACGGGGTGCCCCCGCGCACTGCGATGCGGGTGATCGACGCGGGCGCCACGAAGGCGCGCCAGGCCACGTCGTCGCCCACCCCCAGCGCCCAGGCCAGGGCCGCCTTCACCGGCGACACGTGGGTGACGACCACGATGTGGCGCTGGGCGGCATCGGCGACCAGGTCGGCGGCGGCCGCCCGCACCCGGAGCCCGAGGTCGTGCAGCGACTCCCCGCCGGGCGGCGCGAAGGTGGTGTCGGCCCGCCAGCGGGCCCAGAGGTCGGCCGGCACCTCGGCCAGCGGGACGCCGTCGAGGTCGCCGTAGTCGACCTCGACCCACCGCTCGTCGACCTCGACGGGGAGGGAGAAGGCGGCCGCCGTCTGGCGGGTGCGGGCCAGCGGGGAGCTGACCACGCGATCGACCTCGGGAAGGGCGGCCGCCAGCGCCGCGGCCTGCCGCTCACCGAGGGCATCGAGCCCCGGGTCGAGCCTCCGCCCGAGCAGGAGGCCCGAGGCGTTGGCCTCCGTGCGGCCGTGGCGCACGACGGTCAGCACGATCGCCTCACGGCACGATGTCGCGCCCGACGCGACCGGTCTGCAGGAACAGGGCGCGGCGCTCCGGCTCGTGCAGCCGGAACCGTCGCCACCCCCACGCACAGGCCGCCACGCCCGCCAGCTCCAGGGCGAGGCCGGCGGCCAGCCCCCGGCCCAGCACCGGCAGCTCCGAGGTGGACCACGACGTGCCCAGCGCCGGCCACCAGAAGGCACGGGTGTCGGCCCACGCCCCATCGAGCACGAGGTGCAGCAGCATCCCGATGGGGATGCCCAGCCAGCGCCGCTGGACGACGCGCCGGCCCCTCGCCCCCACCATCACCACGGCCATCACCAACGAAGCGCCGAAGAGGCTGTGCAGGAGCCGGGGCTCCCCGATGGGCACCTCCAGCAGTGGGACGACCGCTCCGAGGGCCACCACGCGGTAGTCGGCCGACGGACTGCGGAACACCGACCACACGATGAGGATCGACGGACCGACGAACCAGAGCAGCATCGAGCCGGCCCGTCTCAGCGCACGAGGAGACGGCCGCACTCCTCGCAGTGGGCGGGCTCGTCGGGCGGCAGCTTCTTGAGCCGGTCGCGCTCGACGGCCGAGAGACCGAGGTGGCAGCCCCCGCACGATCCACCGACCAGGCGGGCGATGGCGATGCCTCCGGTCTGCTGACGCAGCCGGTCGTAGGTGGCCATCAGCTCGTCGTCGACCTCGGCGGCCGCCTGCGAGCGCGCCAGCCGCACCTCCTCGAGCTCCGCGTCGATGCTGGCCTCGTCCTCGGCCAGCTCGGCCCGCCAGCGGGAGCCGTCGGCGTCGAGGGCAGTGCGCTGGTCGGCCCGGGCCCGCAGGTCGGCGTCGAGCGGCTCGATCCGCTCCATCACCTCGAGCTCCTGGTCCTCCAGCTGCGAGATGCGCCGCTTGAGGGCACCGATCTCGTCCTGCATGGCCTGCAGCTCGCGCGGGTTGGAGACGGAGCCGCTGTAGAGGGCTTTGTCGTGCTGGGTGGCCTTGTCGTTGAGGATGGTGATCTCGTCCTCGAGGCGCTGCTGGTCGCGGCCGAGGTCGTGGCGCTGGGCCTCCAGGTTGGCGACCGTCGCCTCCAGAGCCTGGAGGGCGGCCATGACCTGCTCGATCTCGGCCCGCGCCGGGTGGGTGGCCCGGCGGTGCGTGAGCTGGTCGGCCCGAAGGTCGAGGTCCTGCAGTGCGAGTAGGTCGTCCCAGCGGCTCATCGCCGGCCATCCTCGCACGTCGCGCTGACGACTACGGCTCGCTGCCGTTGTTGCCGCCCCCGTTGCTCCCGCCGTCGTCGCCGCCGCCCGCACCGGTCACCACCGCACCGCC
>JBPPMN010000067.1:0-14747 GCA_051306055.1 Acidimicrobiales bacterium | reverse complement strand
AGCCTCTGCCCCCCACACCCCCCGCCGTTCGGTGGTGGCTCGCTGCCGCTGCGAAGGCTTGGCCACCTCGTGCTCTGGGAGGGCACTCGTGAGCTCTCCTCTGCCGCTCTCTCTCTTGCCGGACACCGCTGCTGTCGATGGCTCCGGGGCGCTCTCGATCGGGGGGTGCTCCTTGCTGGAGCTGGCGGAGCGGTTTGGGACTCCGCTCTTTGTGTATGACGAGGCGCACCTTCGGGCGCGGTGCCGTGAGTCGGTGGCGGCCTTCGGCGACGGGGTGGCCTACGCCACCAAGGCGTTCCTCTGCCGGGCCATGGCCCGCCTGGCCCACGAGGAGGGGATGCACCTCGACGTCGCCACCGGCGGCGAGCTGCACGTGGCCCTGTCCGCCGGCGTGCCGGCCGAGCAGCTCGTGCTGCACGGCAACAACAAGTCGCTGGCCGAGCTGCGAGAGGCTCGCCGAGCCGGGGTGGGGCGCATCGTGGTCGACAGCTTCGACGAGCTCGATCGCCTGGCCGCGCTCCACGCCGAGGACGGCCTCGTCCCCCAGGTGCTGGTGCGGGTGACGCCGGGGGTGGAGGCCCACACGCACGAGTTCGTGCGCACCGGCCAGGTCGACTCCAAGTTCGGGTTCGGCGTGGCCGCCGGCGACGCCGCCCGGGCCGTCGCCCGGGCCACCGACTCCCCGGGCGTCGACCTGGTGGGCGTGCACATGCACATCGGGAGCCAGGTCTTCGTGGCTGACTTCTTCCACCAGGCCGTGGAGGTCGTCGCCCCCTGGGTGCGCGAGATCGGGCTGCCCGAGCTCTCCATCGGCGGCGGGCTCGGCGTGGCCTACGTGGAAGGAGAGGAGGCGCCCACCATCACCGAGTGGGGCACGGCCATCGTGTCGGGTTGCCGCGACGCCGGCATCGAGGCTCGGGTGTCGGCCGAGCCCGGCCGCTCGATCGTGGCCCAGGCCGCCATCACCCTCTACACGGTCGGCACCCTCAAGGAGGTGCCCGGCGTGCGCACCTACCTCTCGGTCGACGGCGGCATGTCCGACAACCC
Organism: Acidimicrobiales bacterium; assembly: GCA_051306055.1. Lineage (GTDB taxonomy): Bacteria > Actinomycetota > Acidimicrobiia > Acidimicrobiales > VFJN01 > VFJN01. The sequence continues at coordinate 13,700 of JBPPMN010000067.1, read as the reverse complement.
CCGGCCCGTCCTCTACGGCTCCGGCTACGAGGCCTTCCTGCCGAGGGCGGTGGAGGCCTCCCGTCCCCGCTCCGTCACCGTGGTGGGCAAGCACTGCGAGTCGGGCGACGTGCTGGTGCGCGGGGCCCAGGTGCCGGCCGACATCGTGGTGGGCGACGTGCTGGCCACGCCCGTCACCGGGGCCTACGGGCACTCCATGGGCTCCAACTACAACAAGGTGCTGCGCCCGGCCGTGGTGTTCGTGGCCGACGGCGAGGCCCGGGAGGTCGTGCGGCGAGAGACCTTCGACGACCTGCTGGCCACCGACCTCGGCTGAGCAGGCGCAACCGAGTCGGGGCGCTGACGGGCCCGCCCCTACGATGCTCCCCGTGACCGACGAGCAGAACGACCGACCGGCTGCGGTGCGCGTGGGCGTACTCGGGTGCGGCAACGTGGGGGCGCCGCTGGTGGAGCTCATCGCCACCCAGGCCGCCACCATCGAGGCCCGCACCGGGCTGCGCCTCGAGGTCACCCGCATCGCCGTGCGCGACCTGGCCAAGCCCCGCCCGGAGGCCATCGACACCGCGCTCCTCACCACCGACACGCGCGCCATCGTCGACGACCCCGACATCGATCTCGTCGTGGAGCTCATCGGCGGCGTCGACCCGGCTCGGGAGCTGGTGCTGGCTGCGCTCAAGGCAGGCAAGCCGGTGATCACCGGCAACAAGGAGCTGGTGGCGGTGGCCGGCGCCGAGCTGTTCCAGGCCGCCGAGGCGGCCGGCGTCGACCTCCTGTTCGAGGCCGCGGTGGCCGGCGGGATCCCCATCATCCGCCCGCTGCGCGAGTCGCTGGTGGGGGAGCGCATCATCCGGGTGATGGGCATCGTCAACGGCACCACCAACTACATCCTCACCCGCATGACCGAGGCCGGGGCCTCCTACGCCGACGCGCTGGCCGAGGCCCAGGCGCTGGGCTACGCCGAGGCCGACCCCACCGCCGACGTCGAGGGCTACGACGCCGGCGCCAAGGCCGCCATCATCGCCAGCATCGCCTTCGGCGACAGCGTGGTGGCCAGCGACGTGCACCACGAGGGCATCTCGAAGATCACCGAGGTCGACATCGACTTCGCCCGCCGCATGGGCTTCGTGATCAAGCTGCTGGCCGTGGCCGAGCAGGCCGACGACGGCGCCATCGGTGTGCGGGTGCACCCCGCCATGGTGCCGCTCGAGCACCCGCTGGCCTCGGTGCGGGAGAGCTTCAACGCCGTGTTCGTGGAGGGCGCCTCGGTGGGCGACCTCATGTTCTACGGGCGGGGCGCCGGTGGCGGCCCCACGGCCAGCGCCATCCTGGGCGACCTCGTCGACGCCGCCGTCAACCGCCACAAGGGCTCCCACGCCTCCGTGGGCCAGCTCGGCACCGCGGTCATCAGCCCCATCGACGACAGCGTGTCGGCCTACTACCTCAACGTCGAGGTGCAGGACCGGCCCGGCGTGCTGGCCCAGGTGGCCGGGGTGTTCGGCGAGCACCGGGTGTCGATCCGCTCGATGGAGCAGGAGGGCCTGGGCGGCGAGGCCCGGTTGATCTTCATCACCCACCGCGCTCGCGAGGCGGCGGTGCGGGCCACCCTCAGCGACCTCCGCGCCCTCGACGCCGTCGACCGCATCGGCTCGGTGCTGCGGGTGGTCGGCGACCAGGCCTGATGCGCTACGTCTCCACGCGAGGTCAGGCCCCGGCCCTCGACTTCGGCGACGTCCTCCTCACCGGGCTCGCCGCCGACGGTGGCCTCTACGTGCCCGAGGCGTGGCCCACCCTCGATCCCGCGCTGTGGGCCGAGCCCCGGCCCTACGCCGAGGTGGCCCTCGAGGTGCTGTGGCCCTACGTGGAGGGCTCGGTGGAGCGGGCCGACCTGGCCGCCATGGTCGACGAGGCCTACGCCACCTTCGAGCACCCCGAGGTGTGCCCCGTCACCGACCTCGGCGACCTCCACCTGCTCGAGCTGTTCTGGGGCCCCACCCTCGCCTTCAAGGACGTCGCCCTGCAGCTGGTGGGCCGCCTCTTCCAGCACGAGCTCACGGCCCGGGGCGAGCGGGCCACCATCGTCGTGGCCACCTCCGGCGACACCGGCTCGGCCGCCATCGAGGCCTGCGTGGGCCGCGACACGCTCGACATCGTGGTGCTCCACCCCGCCGGTCGGGTGAGCGACGTGCAGCGCCACCAGATGACCACCGTCGACGCCCCCAACGTGCACAACGTGGCCATCGAGGGCACCTTCGACGACTGCCAGGACCTGGTGAAGGCCATGTTCGCCGACGACGCCTTCCGGCAGCGCGTGCGGCTGTCGGCCATGAACTCCATCAACTGGGCCCGGGTGATGGCGCAGGTCGTCTACTACGTCACCACCACCGCCCGGCTGGGGCGCAGCTCCTTCGCGGTGCCCACCGGCAACTTCGGCAACATCTTCAGCGGCTGGATCGCCGAGCGGATGGGCCTGCCCATCGACCAGCTGGTGATCGCCTCGAACAGCAACGACATCCTCACCCGGTGGGCGGCCGACGGCTCGCTGGTGGCGCAGGAGGTCGTCCCCACCACCAGCCCGTCGATGGACATCCAGGTGAGCTCCAACCACGAGCGCCTGCTCTTCGAGCTGACCGGCCGCGACGGCGCCCACACCGCCGAGCTGCTCACCCGGTTCCGCAGCCTCGGCGCCGCCGAGGTGCCGCGCGACCGCCGCTTCGACGCCGCCAGCCTCGACGACAAGGCGACCCTGGCCGTCATCCGGGAGGTCCACGACGCCACCGGCGTGCTGGTCGACCCGCACACAGCGGTGGGCATCGGCGCCGCCCGCCTCCAGCGGCGCGACCCCGACGTGGCGATGGTGTGCCTGGCCACCGCCCACCCCGCCAAGTTCCCCGACGCCGTCGAGCAGGCGACCGGCATCCGCCCTGCCCTGCCCGAGCGCCTGGCCGACCTGCTCGAGCGCGACGAGCGCTACGACGTCCTCCCCGCCGAGCTCCGCACCGTCCAGGCCCACGTCGAGCGCTGCATCGCCTGACCACCGGCAGGTCATCCGGACATAGGGGGCGAAACGTACCTACGGGCGGTTGTCCGTATCTACGTGGAGGTGGCCCCATGCCCGCTCTGACCATCCGTCGCGTGCTCGCTGTCGCAGCGCTCACCGTGGCCACGCTCGGAGCCGGTCTCGGCCTCGCGCCGTCGGCCCAGTCAGCGCCCTCCTGGGCCCCGGCCGCCTCGGCCACCATCCGACCCGGCGTGATGATGTTCACCGACGGCGCCCAGTGCACCTCGAACTTCATCTTCACCAGCGGCGCCGACGTGCTCATCGGCTACGCCGCCCACTGCGCCGGCCTCGGCGAGGCCACCGACACCAACGGTTGTGAGGCCGGCAGCCTGCCCGTCGGCACGCCGGTCGAGATCGATGGCGCCACGCGTCCGGGCGAGCTCGTGTACTCGTCCTGGGCCGCCATGCAGGTTGCCGACGAGAGCGACGCCAACACCTGCATGTACAACGACTTCGCCCTCGTGCGCATCGACCCCGCCGACCACGGGCGGGTCAACCCCACCGTGCCCCACTGGGGCGGTCCCACCGCGCTGAACACCACGGGCACCGCGGCGCTCTCCACGATGCACAGCTACGGCAACTCCAGCCTCCGCCAGGGCCTGGCCCTGCTCTCGCCCAAGACCGGCGTGAGCCTCGGCACCAGCGGCGGCGGCTGGACCCACCCGGTGTACACGATCACCCCGGGCATCCCCGGTGACTCCGGCTCCGCCATGCTCGACTCGCAGGGTCGGGCCACGGGCGTGCTGTCGACCCTGGCCCTGCTGCCCACGCCGCTGAGCAACAACTTCAGCGACCTCAACCTGGCCCTGCAGTACGCCGCCGCCCGCGGGTTCACCGCGCAGCTGGCCCTCGGAACCGAGCCCTTCACCCCCAACAAGCTCCCGTTGGGGTTGGGTCTCGGCCTGTAGCAGCAAGGCTGCGCCTGCCCGAGGGGGACCGCTTCGGCCGTCCCCCTCGGCGCGAGCAGGATTCGGCGGCCGATGGGGGAGGCGCTAGTGTCGGAGGCGTTCCGCCGGGGGGCGCAACGTGGGATCGAGCCCGACCGCACTTCCGGCACCGGCGATCCGACAGCCCCGACCTGCAGGCGGACAGCCAGGTCTCCCGTTGTTTCTAGGGGCCTGCGCCAAGTCTCGCCGTCCGGCACCTTCCCCCTTCTCTGATCACGAGGTACCTCCCCCATGAGCGTGGACTCCAGCGCCCTCGAGCGCTCCGCCCTGGAACGCAAGGACCGTGACGAGCTCGTCACCATCGCCCAGGCGCTCGGCGGCAAGCCCGCCTCCCGGGCCAAGAAGGCCGACATCGTCGACCTCATCCTCCAGCTGGCCGGCGTCACGGATGCTGCCCCCGCAGAGGAGGCCGACGACGCTCCCGCGCCGAAGCCTCGGGCCACCCGCGCCCGCAAGGCGGCGGCCGCGCCAGCGGAGCCGCCGGCCGAGGAGGACCGCCCGCCCTCGGCCGACGAGCCCCCGGCCGAGTGGGAGGCCGACGCGGCCCCGGCCGCTGACGCCGAGGCCGGCGAGCCGGCCAAGCAGAGCCGTGGTGGCGCCGGTGGCGGCGGCCGGGGCCAGCAGGGTCGGGCCGCCCGCCAGAGCGCCAACCAGGGCGACGACGACCGCGGCTCCGACACCGAGAGCAACGGCAACCGTGGTGGCAGCCAGGGGAACCAGGGTGGCGGCAACCGGGGCAACCAGAACCGCGGTGGCGGCAACCAAGATGGCGGCAGCCAGGGGAACCAGAACCGCGGTGGCGGCAACCAGGACGGCGGCAACCAGGGGAACCAGAACCAGAGCGGCGGCAACCAGGGGCAGGGCGGCCAGGCCGACGACGACGAGGAGGGCGGCAACCGTCGGCGTCGTCGCCGGGGCCGCAACCGTGGCCAGGGCGACCCGCAGGGGGGTGGCGCCGAGGAGTTCACCGGCGAGCCCATCGAGGTGGAGGGCTACCTCGACCTGCGTGACGAGGGCTACGGCTTCCTGCGCGTCGAGGGCTACCTGCCCTCACGCGACGACATCTACGTGTCGGTGAAGCAGGCCCGTCAGTTCGGCCTGCGCAAGGGCGATCACCTCAAGGGCGCCAGCCGCCCGGCCCTGCGCAACGAGAAGAACCCGGCGCTGCTGCGCATCGACGCCGTCAACGGCGTCGAGCCCGACCAGGCGCGCGAGCGGCCCCGGTTCGAGGACCTCACCCCGCTGTTCCCCGACGCCAAGCTCACCCTCGAGCTGGCGTCCGACCCGTCGAACATGACGGCCCGGATCATCGACCTGCTGTCGCCGATCGGCAAGGGCCAGCGCGGCCTCATCGTGTCGCCGCCCAAGGCGGGCAAGACCACGATCATGAAGCAGATCGCCCGCTCCATCGAGGTGAACAACCCCGAGGTCCACCTGTTCGTGCTGCTCGTCGACGAGCGGCCCGAAGAGGTCACCGACATGAAGCGCTGGCTGAAGAACGACACGTCCACCGTGGTGGCGTCCACGTTCGACCGGCCCGCCGAGGAGCACACCCACGTGACCGAGCTGGCCATCGAGCGGGCCAAGCGCCTGGTCGAGGACAAGCAGGACGTGGTGATCATCCTCGACGGCATCACCCGCCTGGCCCGGGCCTACAACCTGGCCGCCCCGCAGACCGGTCGCGTGATGTCGGGCGGCGTCGACGCCGGTGCGCTCTACCCGCCCAAGAAGTTCTTCGGGGCGGCTCGCAACGTCGAGGAGGGCGGCAGCCTCACCATCCTCGCCACCGCACTGGTGGAGACGGGCAGCCGCATGGACGAGGTGATCTTCGAGGAGTTCAAGGGCACCGGGAACATGGAGCTGCGCCTCGACCGCCGGCTGGCCGAGCAGCGGATCTACCCCGCCATCGACGTGGAGGCCTCCTCCACCCGCCACGAGGAGCTCCTCTTCCTCGGCACCCAGCTCCAGCAGGTGTGGAAGCTGCGCCGGGTCCTGTCGGGCATGCCGTCCGACGCGGGGCTGGAGCTGCTCACCGACCGCATGAAGACGTTCAAGACCAACGCTGAGTTCCTCAAGGAGATCAGCAAGATCCAGGGCTGATCGGCCCCAGGTAGCGGCGGTGCACCACCGCCGGTAGGCTCACCCAGCCCCCATCTGAGTAGAAGGCACGGAGACCGCCATGCGCGCCGACATCCATCCCGAGTACATCGAGGCCAGCGTTCGTTGCTCTTGCGGCAACACGTTCACCACGCGGTCCACGCAGGCGTCGCTCACCTCTGAGCTCTGCAACGAGTGCCATCCCTTCTACACCGGCAAGCAGAAGCTGGTCGACACCGGTGGCCGCATCGACCGCTTCGAGCGCCGCTACGGCAAGCGCCGCAAGTCCGAGGGTGGCTCCGACGCCCCCGAGGCCGCTTCCGAGCCCTCCGAGCCCTCCGAGTCCTGAGGTCCATCGCCCGCACCGGGCGGGGAGCTGATCGTGGACGCTGACCAGCGGGAGCGGCTGCTGGCCGCCCAGCTGGCCGGCCTGGTGCGCGCCCGCGCGGGCGACGCCGAGCGGGAGCCCGCCCCGTTCCCCGGTGGCGCCGCCCTGGTGGAGGGCACCACCGGTTGGCTCCTGCTCGACGCCGACCCCATCAGGTCCTTCGGGCCGGCGCTGGTGTGGGCCGACCGCCGGGGCCTCACCGACGTCTCCCTCGTGGTCGACGGCGAGGCGGGCATCGTGGCCCGCCGAGCCCAGCTGTTCTCTCCGCCGCCTCTCGTGTGGGTGGCCGCCGGCACCACGCTGGAGCCGGCCGAGCCCGCGCCCCTCGCCACCGTCGCCGAGCCCACCTCGGCGCCCGCGCTGGCCGAGCTGCTGGTCGACGCCGACCTCGAGGTGGTCGTCGAGAGCGGGATCGTGCGCGGCGAGGTGCTCGGCCTCGAGGTGGCGCGCATCGTCCACGGCACCACCACCGCCGGCGAACCCATCGACGCGCCGGTGCTCGAGGTGGGTGTGGGCGAGGCCGACCGAGAGATGACCGGCATGGTCCACGGCAACCTGCCCTCCGCGGCCCAGCTGGCTCGGGTGATCGAGATCGTGCAGGCCCAGCGCCGGCCCGGAGCGGAGCACCACCCACTCAACCAGATGGCCCCCGAGCGCTGGCTCCGAGCCCTCCTGGTGGCCGACCCGTCGCGCATCGGGCTCCGGCACCTGCGCGCTGCGCCTCCCGCGGTGGCCCGACCCAACCTGCGCGACCGTGCGGTCGCCATCGCCCAGGGCGTCGACGCCGACGACCAGCCGGTGGTGGTGGCCTGCTCCGTGGGCGTCGACCTCGACCTCGTGCCGGCGGCCGCCTACCCTCGTGAGGCCCTCGACCCCGACGCGCGCCTCCTGCTGGTCGTGCCCGAGCGCGACGCCCACCCCGTCACGCACGCCCTCGCGGCCCGCCTCGCCCGCCCGGCAGAGGTGGTGGCCATCGAGGGCGACTGGCGCCAGTGGGGCCCGGCGACGGCTGCACCCGTAGCCTGAGCCCGTGCTGGACCGGCTGCGCCCCCTCGAGCAGGAGTTCGACGAGGTCGAGGCGCGCCTCGGTGACCCCGACCTGCTCGCCGACCAGCCCCGCTACCAAGAGGTGGCCCGTCGCTACAGCGACCTCAAGCCGATCGTGGAGGCCTACCGGGAGCTGCGCCAGCGCAGCGACGACCTCACCACGGCCAAGGAGATGCTCACCGACCTCGACGGCGCCGACCGCGAGGTGATGCGCGTCGAGGTGAGCGAGGCGGAGGCCGACATCGCCCGCCTCGAGGCGGAGCTCAAGGTGCTCCTCGTGCCCAAGGACCCCAACGACGGCAAGAACGTGATCGTGGAGATCCGCGGCGCCGAGGGCGGCGAGGAGGCCAACCTCTTCGCCCGTGACCTGTTCGAGATGTACCAGGCCTACGCCGGTCGGATGGGCTGGAGGCTCGAGGTGCTGGGCTCCGACCCCAGCGACATGGGCGGGTTCAACGAGATCACCTTCCTGCTCAAGGCCGATGGCGTGTGGCCCCGCATGAAGCACGAGGGCGGACCCCACCGGGTGCAGCGCGTGCCCGTCACCGAGAGCCAGGGCCGGATCCACACGTCGTCAGCCACCGTCACCGTGCTCCCCGAGGCCGAGGAGGTGGAGGTCGACATCGACCCCAACGACCTCCAGGTCGACGTCTACCGCTCGTCGGGGCCGGGTGGCCAGAGCGTGAACACCACCGACTCCGCCGTGCGGGTCACCCACAAGCCCACCGGGGTGGTGGTGGCCATGCAGGACGAGAAGAGCCAGATCCAGAACCGGGCCAAGGCCATGCAGGTGCTGCGGGCGCGCCTCCTCAAGCTCGAGCAGGACCGTCAGCGCGACGAGCTGTCCGACGCCCGCAAGGGCCAGGTGGGGGGCGGCGGTCGGTCGGAGAAGATCCGCACCTACAACTACAAGGACAACCGGGTGACCGACCACCGGATCGGGCTCACCCTCCACAAGCTCGACAAGGTGCTGGCCGGCGAGCTCGACGACGTGGTCGACGCCCTGGTGGCGGCCGAGCAGGACCGGCGGCTCGACGAGGACGGGTGACCCTCGCCTGGCGCCAGCTGCGGGCCGACGCGCAGCTGCAGCTCCACGCGGCCGGGGTCGACGATCCAGAGGCCGAGCTGCGCTGGATGATCGAGCGGGCCACCGGCCGGGCGGCGGCGGAGCAGGTGGCCGCCCTCGACGAACCGGCCACCGAGCGCGAGGTCCGCTTCTTCGATCAGATGCTGGCCCGTCGCACCGCCGGCGAGCCGCTGCAGTACGTGCTGGGGCAGTGGGCGTTCCGCACGCTCGACCTCTTCGTCGATCGCCGGGTGCTGATCCCCCGTCCCGAGACCGAGGTGGTGGCCGGCCACGCCCTCGATGCCCTGGCCGCCCTCGACCGCCCGGGGGTGGCCGTGGACCTCGGCACCGGCTCCGGGGCCATCGCCCTGTCCCTGGCCGCGGAGCGCTGGCCCCACGTGGAGGTGTGGGCCACCGACGTGTCGGCCGACGCGCTGGCCGTCGCGCGGGCCAACCTCGCCGGCCTGGGCCGCCGGGCCGCGGTGGTGCGGCTCCTCGAAGGGCACTGGTACGACGCCCTGCCCGACCACCTGCGCTCCGGCGTCGACGTGGTGATCTCCAACCCGCCCTACGTGGCGGCCGCCGACCCGCTGCCGCCGGAGGTGGCCGAGTGGGAGCCGGCCGGCGCGCTCGTCTCGGGCCCGAGCGGCCTGGAGGCCATCGAGGTCGTGGTCGAGGGGTCGGTCGAGTGGCTGGCCGAGGGCGGCACGCTCGTGGTGGAGATCGGCGACACCCAGGAGGCCGCCGCCCTGGCCCTGGCCCGCGGCGCGGGGCTGCGCGACCCAGAGGTGCGGCCCGACCTCACGGGTCGGCCCCGGGCCCTCGTCGCCCGCCGCTGACCTCGCGCCATATCCTGCGCCCGTGCGCGACGTGCAGGCAGACCAGGTGGCTGCGGTGGTGGCCGCGCTGCGGGGCGGAGGAGTGGTGGTGCTCCCCACCGACACCGTCTACGGCCTGCTGGCGCTGCCCGGCGACCCGGTGGCCGCCGACCGGCTCTTCGAGCTGAAGGGACGGGGCGACGACACGCCCGTAGCGGTCTTGTGCGCGGACGTCGATCAGGCCCTGGCCCTGGCCGATCCCGCCGATGCCGTCCCCGGCGGCGGGCTGCGCTCGGTGGCCGAGCGGTGGTGGCCCGGCCCCCTCACGCTGGTGGCCCGGCGGCGGGCCGGCATCGTCCTCCACCTCGGGGAGCCCAGCACCACGGTGGGGCTGCGCGTGCCCGACCACCCGCTGGTGCGGGCGGTGGCAGCGGAGGTGGGGCCCATCGCCGCCACCAGCGCCAACCGTCACGGCGAGCCCACGGCCACCACCGCCGCGGCGGCCGCCGCCTCGCTCGGGTCGGGCCTGGCCCTGGTGGTCGACGGCGGCGAGCTGACCGGTGCGGCGTCCACTGTGATCGACACCACGGTCGAGCCGTGGCAGGTGCTGCGGGCCGGCGACCTGCCCATCTCGGACATCCTGGCCGCCGGCACCCGCCCCGCCGGCTCCTGAACGCCGCCGTCCCTGTCGACGGGAGCGGGGGAGGGGCTACGGTGCTGCCGGATCGAACCCCGGGGGGCACCGAAGATGGCCAAGCACGACGACGGCAGCAAGGTCGACGACCTGCGGCACATCGCGCTGTTCGCTCGCATGTCGGAGGCCGAGCTGGCCCGCCTTGCCGCGCTGGGTGAGCGGGTGGAGGCCGAGCCCGGTGGCCTGCTCATCGACCAGGGCGACGTCGGCACGGAGTGCTTCCTGGTGCTCGAAGGAGAGGCCGGCATCTTCCACAGCGGCCAGCACATCGCCACCATCGGTCTCGGCTCGGTGGTGGGGGAGATGGCCCTCATCGGGCACAAGCCCCGCTACGCGTCGGTCCAGGCGCAGACCCCGATGCGGCTGCTGGCCTTCGACATCGGTGCCTTCAAGAAGCTGCTCGATGAGATGCCCGTGGCCCAGAAGCACATCTACGACCTGCTGCAGGCCCGCTCCGAGGAGAACAGCGCCTCCGACTCCTGACCTCCGGCGGGCCGGTCAGAGCAGCGCCACGGCGCCGTCGGGCCGGAAGCGGGCGGTGGCTCCGGCCACGTCGTCGCTCACCAGCTTCTTCACCGTGTCGGCGTCGGTGGTGGTGCCCAGCGCCCGCTGCCCGTCGGGGAGCAGCCCCACCAGGATGCCGGTCTCCGGTACCCCGTCGCGATCGTGCATGACCGTCCACGTCTCCACCGACGCTTCGCCGTCGGGCGCCTCGCAGAGGTGGCGGCGGGGGAGGGCGTCGACTGCGTCCTGCGGCTCGGCGTGGCGGAACCCGTCGACTGGCGGCTCGGTGCTGTACACCCCGAAGGCGTGCTTGGTGAGGTAGCCACCGTTGGCCGTGACCAGGCCCCGCTGGCCCGCCTGCTCGCGCAGCACGCTGCTCATCGTGGCGATCGAGTGCATCACGTAGTTGTTCCACGGCCCGCCCGCGAACGACAGGCCGCCGGTGACGGTGAGCGGGCGCTCCACGTCGAGGCCGATCTCGTGCGCGGCCACCTGCACGGCTGAGGGGAAGCACGAGTACACGTCCACCGGGCCCAGGTCGTCGACGGCCACCCCGGCCAGGTCGAGGGCGGCGCGACCGGCCAGCCGGATGGCCGGTGACGCCCCGAGGTGCTCTCGCTCCGTGAGGAAGTAGTGGTCGTGGGCGTCAGCGCCGCTGTGGGGGAACACCCAGCGGTCGCGCGGCACGCCGAGCGCCGCGGCCCGCTCCGCCGAGCAGAGGATCACCGCCGCTCCCTGCTCCACCGCGTTGTTGGAGTTCATGCGCTTCGTGTACGGGAACCCGATCATGCGGTTGGTCGGCGTGGCGGTGCGGATCTCCTCGGGCGTGAAGGCCTCCTGGATCCAGGCGTGCGGGTTGGTGGCCGCCACCTGGCTGAAGCGCGACCACAGCTCCGACACCGCCACGAGGTGCTCGTCGAGGTCGCGGCCCAGCGCGATCCGGTGGGCCTGCTCGAACAGCGGGTACACCTGCACCGGCATCATCACCCCACGGGCCTGCTCGCCCGGCGCGCTCATCGGCACCTCGGGGATCGAGCGGGGCGCCTCCGGCACGTCGTCGCCCTGGTGGGTCCAGTCGAGCTCCACGCCCGCCGCCCGGGCGCCCATCCGCGTGCGCCACGCCTCGGCCCCGCCCAGCAGCACGAGGTCGGCCTCGCCCGCCTGGATGGCCCGGGCGGTGAGGTTCACCAGCGTCTGGGGGCTGTTGCCGCCCATGCCGCTGACCGTGCTGAGGTGGGGGTCGGCGCCGACCCGCTGGGCCACCAGCCGCCCCGGATCGCGGTAGCGCCAGGAGAGGAGCCCGACGATGTGGATGGTGTCGGCGCCGGTGAGGGCGGCCGCGCCCACCCCGCTGTCGTCGGCTGCGCGGCGCAGCGCCTCGGCGATGAGGTCGACCGGCTCCAGCGGCTCGGCGCCTCGGTCGACCCGATGGCTCAGCTGTCCAGCACCGATGAGCACGGGTGTGCGGGGGTCGACCAAGGTTCCTCCATCCCAGCGAGCCACTTGACTGCCCGGTCAACTCTAGAAAGGGGCTGCCCCGCACCTACAATCCGCCTCATCGACGTGCTCCTGCTCTGCACCGCCAACCAGTGCCGGTCGCCCATGGCCGAGGTGCTGCTGCGCCGCCACCTCACCGAGGCCGGCGTCGAGGCCACCGTCCACTCGGCCGGCCTCTATCCGGGTGGGAGCACCGCCACCGATCACGGCGTGGCGGCCATGGCCCGCCGCGGCCTCGAGCTCCACGAGCACCGCAGCCGCACGGTCGACCGCTCCATGGTGGAGTCCGCCGACCTCATCGTGGGCATGGCCCGGGAGCACGTGCGGGAGGCGGCGGTGATGGCCACCGGCGCCCTGGCCAAGACCTTCACCCTGAAGGAGCTGGTGGCCGCGGCCGAAGCCGTCGAGGCCCGCCTGCCCACCGAGCGCCTGACCGACTGGCTGGCCCGGGTGGGGACCGGGCGCCACCCGGGCGTCCTGGTGGGCGTGGGCCACGACGATCGCCTCGACGTGGCCGACCCCGTCGGCCGGGGCGAAGCCGACTACGAGGTCACCGCCACGCTGCTCGACGACCTGTTGGGTCGGCTGGTGGCGCGCGGCTGGCCCGGGAACGCCGATCAGGAGCACAGCGCATGAGGGTGGCCATCGGATCCGACCACGCCGGGGTGGAGCTCAAGGCCCACCTCGTCGCCGAGCTGGGCCGCCTCGGCCACGACGTGATCGACCTCGGCACCCACAGCACCGAATCGGTCGACTACCCGCCCATCTGCGCCGCGGTGGGGCAGTCGGTGGTCGACGGCGAGGCCGATCGCGGGATCGTGCTCGGTGGGTCGGGCCAGGGCGAGCAGATCGCCGCCAACAAGGTGCACGGCGTGCGGGCCGCGCTCTGCAACGATCTCTTCACGGCCCGGCTCAGCCGGGAGCACAACGACGCCAACGTGCTGTCCATGGGCGGTCGCATCGTCGCCACCGGCCTGGCCAGTGCCATCCTCGAGCTGTGGCTCGACACTCCCTTCGAGGGCGGGCGCCACGAGGCGCGGGTGGCCCAGATCGCCGACATCGAACGACAGCAACAGGAGCACTGATCATGGGATGGCCCGACAACCCCGACGACGAGCTCCTGGCCCTGATCGACCGTGAGGTCGAGCGCCAGAACACCACGCTGCAGCTGATCGCCAGCGAGAACTTCACCTCGCCGGCCGTCCTGGCCGCCACCGGCTCCGTCCTCACCAACAAGTACAGCGAGGGCTACCCCGGCAAGCGCTACTACGGCGGCAACGAGGTGATCGACGAGGTCGAGGACATCACCCGGGAGCGGGCCAAGGAGCTCTTCAAGGCGCCGCACGCCAACGTGCAGCCCCACGCCGGCGCCAACGCCAACATGGCCGTGTACCTGGCCCTCCTCCAGCCGGGCGACACCGTGCTGGGCCTCCGCCTCGACCAGGGTGGTCACCTCACCCACGGCTCGCCGGTCAACGCCAGCGGCAAGCTCTACGACTTCAAGGCCTACGGCGTCACCCCGTCCGACGAGCGCATCGACATCGAGCAGGTGCGGGCGGCCGCCCACGAGCACCAGCCGAAGAT
>JBPPMN010000031.1:0-4306 GCA_051306055.1 Acidimicrobiales bacterium | reverse complement strand
AGCCCACTGCCGCCTCCTCCACCGCCTCCGCCGTGGGCGGTGGCGCCCGGCGCCCCTCCCGGCCCTCCGGCGCGACGGTGGCCCGCCGCGCTGGGCGTGGTGGCGGCCGGCCTGACCGTGCTGGGCGCCGTGGCCCTCCTGGCGGGACCCGACGACGACGGGCATCCCGGCGAGTGGGACCCCCGGGTGGCGGAGCTGGCGGCCTTCGTGGAAGACGAGCGTGGGCTGCGCTTCGACCACCCGGTGCACGTCGACTTCCTCAGCGCCGACGACTACACGGAGGCCACCACCACCGCCGACGAGGAGGTGCTCGACGAGGACCGGGAAGAGCTCGACCGCTACGCCGGGCAGCTGCGGGCGCTGGGCGTCGCCTCCGGCGAGCTCGACCTCTTCGAGGCCTTCAACCAGGTCTCCGACGGCGGCACCCTGGCCTTCTACGACCCCTTCAACGAGCGCGTGCGCGTGCGGGGCACCGAGATGACGGTCGGCCTCGAGGTCACGATCGTGCACGAGCTCACCCATGCACTCCAAGACCAGCACTTCGACCTCGAGGGCCTCTTCGACAGCGAGCTCGACGACGGCGCCGCCACCGCCTACCGCGCCCTCATCGAGGGCGACGCCCTCCGGGTGGAGGACGCCTACGTGGCCGACGAGCTCACCGCGGCGCAGCAGGAGCAGTACGACGAGGAGTTCGGCGCGGAGCTCGACGCCAGCGTGGCCGCCACGGCCGACGTGCCCCCCTTCGTCAGCGCCGTCGTGAGCGCGCCCTACGCCCTCGGCCGGCCGTTCGTGCTCATGCTCTTCAACGAGGGTGGCAACGCCACCGTCGACGACGCCTTCGATCGACGTCCCACCACCGAGGAGCACCTCCTCGACCCGCTCAGCTTCCTGCGCGGCGACGAGGGCGAGGAGCTCGACCTCGACCCCGACGAGGAGCTCGACGCCTTCGACGACGGCCCCTTCGGCGCCATCGGCTGGTTCCTGTTCCTGGCCGAGCGCATCGACCCGAAGGTCGCCTTCGACGCGGCCGTGGGCTGGGGCGGCGACGGCTACGTGGCCTACGAGGCCGACGACGCCATCTGTGTGCGAGCGGCCTTCGTGGGCGACACCTCGGCCGACGAGGCCGAGATGGCGGCCGCCCTCGACACCTGGCAAGCAGCCATGCCCGGCGACCGCTCGGATCCCCTCGACGTGGACGGCCACCCCGGGATCGAGACCTGCGACCCCGGCACCGAAGCAGACCTCGCCCTCACCGGCCGCAGCGAGGACTCCCTCTTCCTCCCCAGCCTCTGGGGCTACCTCGTGGCCGACGCCACCTCGGTGCTCGAACCCACCGAGGCCGACTGCTACGCCCGCGGCGTCCTGGCCGGCCTCGAGTACGACGAGATCACCGACCCGGAGGGCACGGTCTTCGGCGAGGAGCGCTTCCAGCAGCTCACCACCGACGCCCTCGCCGCCTGCCGCTGAGCGACATCAGGCGTCGGACTCGTCGGCCGACCAGTCGCGATCCGGTGTCAGGTAGATCAGGGGCACGCTGGCCGCGCTCACCAGCGCCTTCACCGTGAGGTTCACCACGAAGATGTCCCACACCGTGGCCCAGGGCAAGGTGAGGTCGTGGTCGACGAAGCCCGGGATGGCACCGAAGGCCAGCACCGCGAAGAGCACGTTGTCGACCGGCACGCTCACGCCGTTGCTCACCGCCACCCGCGCCCACTGGTGGCGCGTCGTCACCCGGCGCACGAACCAGTGGTACACCTCCGTGTCGAGGAGCCCGCTCACCACCTCGGCCACGATCGAGGCCACCACGATCCGCCACAGCGGCCCGAGCACGGCCTGGAACTCGTCGCCGAGCGGGTAGGAGGCGTCGGTGGCCGCGCCCGCCGCCACGTGCAGGTAGGCGGCCATCGCCAGGTTCACCGCAGCAGCGGTCACCACCATCGTGCGGGCGGCGCGCTTGCCGAGGGCCTTGTGCACCACGTCGCGCAACGTGAAGGTGATCGGGTACACGAAGGTGCCCATGTCGACCGCCCGCCCGGCCACCACGCCGATCTTGAGGCTGGCCACATCGGCGATCACCTGGGCGCCCACGTAGGCGGCCACGGCCGCGATGGCGACACGCGTCACGGGCATGAGGACGGGACGGGCAGCGGTCGCCACGAGGGCCTCCGGTTTTGGTCAGGCGGGTGGTCCGGTACCGCCAGGGTGGATGGGACTGGAGCGGGTCAGCCCCGCTTGGCCTGCACGAGCTCCCAGGCCTGGCCGACCGTCTTGACGCCCTCGAGGTCTTCCTCGGGGATCTCCACGTCGAACTGCTCCTCGATGGCCATCATCAGCTCCACCAGGTCGAGGCTGTCGGCGTCGAGGTCGTCGCCGAAGGCCGCTGCAGGGGTGACGGCATCGGGTTCCACCTGCAGGATCGACACCACGGTGTCGGCGAAGCGGGCGAAGTCGGGGTCGCTCATGGGCGGGGACCGTAGCGCCTCCTCGGGGCCCACCGCCGACCGACGGGCGACGCCCAGGACCAGCGGGTAGACAGACGGGAACCGCCCCGGCCCGCCGGCCCACCACCTCGAGGACGACCGACCATGGATGCGCAAGCCGCCGCCACCGCCAGCTCCGCCGCCGTCAGCACCATCGGCAGCCACTTCATGCTCGACGGCAACACCTACAAGCGGGGGGCCGAGCTCGGCTTCCAGGGCCTCGACTTCTACGTGACCGGTCGAGGTGGGGTGCTGGGCGACGTCGACGCCGATGTGGTGAGCGCCGCCTTCACCTTCTGGGAGCCCGGCACCGTCCGGACGCTCTGGGAGCAGGGTCGCTCGGTGATGCCCGCCACCCAGGCGGCCCACGAGTTCGCCGCCTGCTGCGCCAACTGGTCCGAGGTCAACGTGCCCGACGAGCTGGATGCCGGCCGCCTGGCCGAGCTGGCCGCGAAGGTGGTGGCCCAGGCGCGACCAGCCTGTGCGACGATCTTCGCCGCCTGGCGGGCGCTCCCGGTCCCCGACGCCCCGGCGGCGGCCGCCGTCCACCACCTCAACGCCCTGCGGGAGCTGCGCAACGGCCTCCACGGAGCGGCCGTGGTGACCTCCGGCCTCACACCGCTCGAAGCCGTGTCGGTGAAGTCGCCCGGGATGGCCCCGCTGTTCGGCTGGCCGCAGGTGGCCGATGTCGAAAGCCTCCAAGCCACCTGGGACGGCGCCGAGGAGCGCACCACCGCCGCGATGGCCCATGCCTTCGAGTCGCTCGACGACGCCGAGCGCGACGAGCTGGTGGAGCTGGCCGGAGCGCTGCACCGCGCCACGGCGGGATGACCGGCATGGACGACGACGCCCCCGGCAAGGCCATGCCCGCCTCCTACTCCGCCGGAGCCGAGACCATCGGAGACGCCGAGCGGCAGCGCCTCGACGCCGAGCGCGATCGCATCCGCTCGGCCTACCTGCGCTCTCGCGACGACCGCCCACCCTCCAGCGCCCGCGGCGTGCACCACGTGGCGCTCATCTGCGCCGACGTGGAGCGCACCACGAGCTTCTACCAGGACCTCCTCGGGTTCCCGCTCACCACGATGTTCGAGAACCGCGACCTGGCGGGCTCCACCCACTTCTTCTTCGACATCGGCAACGGGAACACCATCGCCTTCTTCGACCTCCCCGGCGTCGACCCCGGCCCCTACGCCGAGGTGCTCGGCGGCCTCCACCACCTCGCCATCTCCATCGAGGTGGCGCACTGGATCGCGGCCAAGGCCCGCCTCGACGCCGCCGGCATCCCCTACGACCACGTCGACGAGACGTCGCTCTACTTCCGTGGCCCCGACGGCGAGCGCCTCGAGCTCATCGCCGACCCCCTCCGTTGGATGTACGGCGAGCGCGTGGACTGAGCTTCGGGCTCGGCGCAAGCGCCTCACTCGAGCGACCGTCAGGGCTTGTAGAGGTCGCCGGTCAGGTACTTCAACCCCGTGTCGCAGGCCATGGTCACGATGGTGCCGCCTGCGCCGACCTCGCTGGCGAGCTGCAGGGCGCCCACCACGTTGAGCCCCGTGGAGGTGCCTGCGAACAGGCCCTCCTCAGCTGCGAGGCGGCGGGCCATCGCACGGCCCTCGTCCTCGGCGACCGTCCGCACCTCGTCGTACCGGGCGTCGTCGAGCAGCGGGGGGACGAACCCGATGCCGATCCCCTCCACGCTGTGCGTCCCGGCCGCGCCGCCGGAGATGACGGGCGTGGATGCTGGCTCGAAGATCACGATGCGGGCCTCCGATCCGGCGTCGTCGAACGCCTGGGACACGCCCATGGCCAGGCCCGCGGTGCCGACC
>JBPPMN010000376.1:0-7314 GCA_051306055.1 Acidimicrobiales bacterium | reverse complement strand
GCTCACCACCAGCTCGTCGTCGCGGGTCTGCAGGTAGAAGACGCGCTGACCGGGCGGACCGATCGCCCCGGCGGTGAACACCTCGGGGAGGGGGATGTCGAAGGAGGTCACGACGGGGCGAGGGCGGCGAGGTCGTCGGTCGAGTTCACGGTCAGCACGACCGGGCCCTCGAGGCCGTAGAGGATCGCCGACACAGAGCAGGGCGACACGACGATGCGCTGGAACAGGTCGAGGTGGGTGCCCATGGCGTGCGCCACGGCCGCCTTGATGGGGTCGGCGTGGGACACCGCCACGATCGTCTCGCCGGGGTGGGCGGCCCGCAGCTGATCGATAGCCCCGCAGAAGCGGGTCTGCATCTCGGTGAACGACTCGCCGCCGGGGAAGCGGAAGCCGCTGGGGTTGCGCTGCACGGTGCGCCACTCGGGCAGCTTGTAGAGCTTCTTCAGCTCGGCACCGGTCCAGTCGCCGAAGTCGGCCTCGAGCAGCCCCTTGTGACGTTGCACCCGCAGGCCGAGGGCCTTGGCGATGGGCGCCGCCGTCTCCCGGGTGCGCTCCAGCGGCGACGCGTACACGGCCGTGACCTTGCGCTTCGGGCCCTCGATGGCGGCGATGCGCTGGGCGACGGTCTCGGCCTGCTCGACGCCCTTGTCGGCGAGGTGGAGGCCGACCGCCCGACCCGGCAGCACCTTGCCGGTGGTGGGCGTCTGCCCATGGCGCACGAGCAGCACCAGGGTGGGCGACGGGGGAGCGGGAGGTCGAGCCATGTTCGGGCGTCAACCTATCGTCGGGCCGGTGGGATCCCGCCGGCACGAGCTGCAGCTGCTGCACGACGATGTGGTGGCGTGCCGGGCCTGTCCCCGCCTGGTGGCGTGGCGCGAGCAGGTGGCCGACGAGAAGCGGGCCGCCTTCCGCGACGAGGAGTACTGGGGTCGGCCGGTGCCCGGCTTCGGTGACCCGGACGCCACCGTGGCCCTCGTGGGGCTGGCCCCGGCCGCCCACGGCGCCAACCGCACCGGACGCATGTTCACCGGCGACCGCTCCGGCGACTTCCTCTACGCCGCGCTGCACCGCACCGGGTTCGCCAGCCAGCCGGAGAGCACCGGCCTCGACGACGGCCAGTGCCTCACCGGCGCCTGGATCACCGCACCGGTGCGGTGCGCGCCGCCCGCCAACAAGCCCACCATCGCCGAGCGCGACACCTGCCGTCCCTTCCTCGAGCGGGAGCTGGCGCTGCTCCCGGTGCGGGTGTTCGTGCCGCTGGGCGGCTTCGCCTACCAGGGGCTGTGCCGCATCCTCGGCGTCCGCCCCCGGCCCCCGTTCTCCCACGGGGTGGAGGTGGCGATGCCCGACGGCCGCTGGATCGTGGGCAGCTACCACGTGAGCCAGCAGAACACCTTCACCGGCAAGCTCACCGAGCCCATGCTCGACGAGGTCCTCCTCCGCGCCAGGGAGCTCAGCCGAGGAGCGCGTTGAGCTCGCCGGCGGCGTAGAGGACGGCCGTCAGGCCGAGGAACGAGGCGACGGTGATGCGCAGGCGGCGGTCGGTGGCACGGATGGTGAGGGCGGCGCCGAGGCGGGCACCGGGGACGACCCCCAGCACCAGGGCCGCCGTCACCCGCCAGTCGACGTGGTCGAGCAGCGCGTGCGTGACCGTGCCCGGGACGGCGAACGCGCCGACGCACACCAGCGACGTGGCGATGGCCGTCTTCACCTCCATGCGGGCCAGCTGCACGAAGGCCGGCACCATGATCACTCCGCCGCCGATGCCCAGCAGCCCGCTGAGAAGGCCCGACACCGCGCCGATGGCGCCGTAGTGGCCAGGGGAGGCGTCGAAGGGCGCCGGGGACGGCGCCGCCTCGGGGGCCTCGAGGGCGTCGGTCTCGGCCAGCGGCTCCTGCGGTGGAGCGGTGGAGCCCTTGCCCATGCGGTAGGAGGAGAAGCCGAGCAGCCCTGCCGTGCACAGCTGCAGCAGGTGCCCGTCGCCGGGGACGCGCTCGCCGACCACGCCGCCGATCACCGCCCCCACCAGGCCCACCGGGACGGTGGCCCACACCGCGGGCCAGCGGATCAGCCCCTCCCGTACGTAGCGCACGGCGCCGCTTGCCGCGCCCGGGATGATGACGGGGAGCGCAGTGCCGATGACGATGAGCGGCTCGAGGCCGAGGAGGCGCATGCCCGGCTGGGACAGCACACCGCCGCCCACGCCGAACAGGCCCGACAGCACGCCGGTGGCCAGGCCCAGCACCACCGTGACCAGGTCGCGCAGGAGTCCGACGTCCATCGGAAGGGTCTAGCCGGTGGCCTGGGTGACCACGCCACCTGACCGCGATGACTAGTCCGAGATGACCTTGACGGGCGATGACGAAATGGGCCCTGCGGGCCATTCCACGAACGGGTGACCTGTGTCACGCTCGATCCATGTCCCGCCACCGCCGTTGCCGCCACCTGGAGCTGCTCGAGACGTACGAGGTGATCGGCCAGCCGATCGTCACCTCCACCCGCCTGGCCTACCGACCGTGGATCGACCAGGCCATCGCCCCCTACGGCGCGACCCGGCTCCCGACCGGGACGATCGTGGGCCTCTGGGACGCCCTGCAGCAGGCTCGCCTGCAGGCGGCTCTGTCGCCGGTCGCCCCCGATGCCGCCGTGGAGCTCACCGCCTAGTTGGGCGGACCAGCTGAGGCTTCGGCCTAGCTGCGGTTCTTGGGGAAGTCGATGGCCGTGGCCGGCCAGCGGTCGCGGCTCTTGGCGGCCAGCTTGTTCATGAGGGCGATGGCGCCCGGGTCCTCGTCGCCAGGGCGAGCGATGATCGAGCCGTCGGCGATCATCCGGCTGATGATCTCCCGGCCGAGGTCGGTGCGGACGATGGTGAGCGTCCAGTCGTTGTTCTCACCGATGCCGCCGGTGGAGATGTCGGCGTGCTCGGCCGCGAAGTCGGGGCAGTGGACGCACCCCTCGCGCGTCCAGGCGTGGCACTCCTTGAGGTTGATCTCGTGGTAGCTGCCATCGCGCATCCAGATCTGGAAGACGCCCTTGATGTTCATCTTCTTCATCTCTTCGCGGCGCAGCCCGTACTTGGTCTCGAAGAGCTCCTCGAAGATCGAGTCGTCGAAGCTCTTCGAGCAGAGCAGACCGATGTTGAGGATGAAGGGCTTGCCCACCTTGCCGATCTTGCGTGACCACATCACCGGCGGCACCGAGCTCTGGCAGCTCATGCCCACCAGCGCCAGCTTCGAGAAGCCCCGCTCCTGGGCCTCGGGGAGGGCCAGGGTGTTGGCGGAGTACGTGTAGCGGGACCCGGCGCCCTTCAGGATCTCCTCCTTCGTGGCCGCCACCCCCGGGATCGCCTTCCAGGAGGTGCCGTCGTCGCCCTCGAGGTAGCTGGTGAGGGCGGCGTCGATGTAGCCCTTCTCCAGGGCCCAGATCAGCAGTGCGGAGACGAGCCCGCCGTCCTGGCCCATCTCGTGCACCATGTCGTCGCTGGCTCGGGTGAGCAGCACGTCCTGGTAGATGCCGGCCGGCTCATCGGGCTGACGGACCCGGGCGAAGAGGTGCTCGTCGGCCTGGGGCTCCCAGGCCCGGAAGCGAGGACAGGCCCGGGTGCAGGAGGTGCATCCCTTCTGGCCGTGGATGCAGTCGTCGAGGCCCAGCTCCTCCTCGAGGTGGAAGGGCTTGTAGGCGCCGGGCGCGTGCTCGTAGCCGATGACGTCGTGGGGGCAGGCGATCACGCAGCCCGCGCACCCGGTGCAGAGCCCGGAGGTGATGACCTCGTCGTAGAGCTCCTTCCACTGGAGCTGCCAGCGCTCCTTGTTGCCCGCCGACAGTGCGTACGGGCCATCCACGCTCTCGGTCGCCGTCATGTCCGCAGCGTAGGAGGACAGCGAGCCCTCCGACGACCTTGGCGACCGTGTCACCCGGCGCCGCTCCTCGTCCGTCTGTACTCCTGACGACGCGACCACGGCCAGCGGGCCGGGAGGGGATCAACCATGCAACGAGCACTCTGGCGACGATCGATCTTCGGAGCCCTGGCCATCGCCACGATCGGGTTGGCGTCGGTGGCCACCGCGCCCGCAAGCGCGGCGCGCAAGCCGCTGGTGCGGGCAGCGCTCCATGACACCGCCGGCGCGGAGGTGGGTGAGGTGGTGTTCAAGGGGCGTGCTGGCGTGATCACCCGGGTCGAGGTCGAGCTCGACGCCCCGGGGGCGCCCAACCCCGGCGACTTCCATGGCTTCCACATCCACGCCACGGGCAGCTGCGATCCGGCGGCGTCGGGCAGCGCCAACGTGCCCTTCGGCTCGGCCGGCGGGCACTGGAACCCGGGCGCCGGTGCACACGGCAGCCACGCCGGTGACATGCCCAGCGTGCTGCTCGACACTGCCGGCGGGGGCTACGCAGAGTTCGAGACCGACCGCTTCTCGGTCGCCTCCCTCTTCGACGCCGACGGCTCCGCTGTGATCCTGCACGTCGGACGGGACAACTTCGCCAACATCCCGTCCACCTACTCGAGCGGTGGTCTTCCCGGACCCAACGCCGCCACGTTGGCGACCGGCGACGCAGGCGGGCGCTACGCCTGCGGAGTGGTGGCGCCAGCCTGAGTGCTGCCGCCGCGCCGGCGGGCACCGACCGCTGAGGACCTCGTCGACGGGCGAGGTCCTCGGCGCGTCGGCTCAGCGCCCGTGGGAGGATCCAACCGTGACGCGGTCCGCGGTGCGCGGGTGGACGCCGACGGCAGGTGTGGTCGGGCGCATCGTCGACGCCCTCGATGCGCTGTGTCACCCGCGCGGCCTGTCTGGCTCGTCTGTCCCTGCGATGGCAGCCATCCACCTCACTGCGGTCGGAGACGAGGCCGGGCTCGGCTCCGTGGTCGCGATGGGTGGGGTGGCCGAGGCCGACGTCGACGAACTGGTCCGCCGCCTCTACGTGGAGCATGCCGCGTCCCTCGTGCGCCTGGCGCGCCTGTTCGTCGACGACCGGAACGCCGCAGAGGACCTGGTGCAGGAGGCCTTCATCCGCCTGGCCCGCCACGCCCACCGCATCGAGGACGGCGCCAAGGCCACCGCCTACCTGCGATCGATCGTGCTGAACCTCGCACGCGATCACAACCGCCGGGGCCTCGTGTCCCTGCGGCACCGCCAGCCCGCCGACGCTGCCCAGGCCACCACCGAAGACGAGGTGGTGCTCCACGACGACCAGCGCGCCGTGATCGAGGCCTTGCGGGAGCTGCCGCTGCGCCAGCGTGACTGCGTGGTGCTCCGCTACTACTTCGACGCAGGGATCGCCCAGATCGCCGACACCCTGGGCATCTCCCAGAACTCCGTCAAGACGCACCTCAAGCGGGGCCTCTCTGCACTGGAGGCACGGCTGGTGGTCGGGCGATGAGCGTGCTCGACGATCGGCTCCGAGACGCCCTCGTGGGCGGGGCGGCGCAGGTGCACGAGAGCCCCGACCTCTTCAGCCGCATCGTGCTGTCCATCGAGGATGACCGCGCCCGCCGCCGCCAGCACCGCCGGGCCGCAGGGATCGTCGCCGCCCTCGTCGGCGCCCTCGTCGCCATCGTGATCGCCGTGACCGACACCAAGCAAGGAGAGCTGCTCATGGACTGGTGGATCCTCGAGATCCTGACCACCGCCTTCCTGATCGGCCTGGCCCTGTGGCTCGGCCCGTTCATCAAGCGGTTCGGTCGGAGCTACGCCGCAGACGTGTTCCGCGCCAACCCCGGGACCGGGAAGAGCTACATCGTCCTCACCGACGTGGCCTATTACCTGATCTTCCTCGCCTTCATCCTGTTCACCACGACCTTCGAGCTGCCGGCCAACTGGGACGATGTCGTGAACGGCGCGCAGCTCAAGCACGAGGTGTCGCGCGTCGCGGGCATCGTGCTGATCATGGGGCTGCTGCACGGGTTCAACATCCTGGCGCTCCCCGTGGTGGGCCGGCTCTTCACGATGAACCGCCGCCTCGACCAGGACACCCCGCACCAGGGGCCGGCCGGGGGCGCCTGACGTGCTCTTCGTCGCAGTGGTGGCCCTCGGCCTCGTGCTGGTGGGAGGAGCGGCGGTCCTGCGGATGGTCATCGGGTCGGGGACGGTCATGCTCATCGCGCTCGGGGTCGCCTGCGCCTTCCTCGTGGTGGGGTCCCTTGCGCTCGGGTTGCTGGTGGGCGTCGACTCCGGCGACGGGGCCAGCGAGGTGGCCGATCGGCCGGCACCGGCACCGGCACCGGCACCGGAGACCATTGGCGATGACGACGAACTGGCCGTGGAGCACGACCCGGCGCGCCTCCGGGTCGGGCTGGGCGTGGCTGCGCTGATGCTGATCGTGGCAGCGGCGCTGCTGCGCGGCACCGACTGGACCCCCGTCGGCCCCGATCCGTGGGATGACGACACCTCACCCGCCGGGGGCCGCGTTGGCTCGCGACCCACCGCTGCGCCACGATGATCGGATGGACCTCACCTATCCCGCCGACGCCGAGGAGTTCCGCACCGAGATCCGGGGCTGGTTGGAGGACAACCTCCCCCAGGGATGGTTCGACGACGGGTTCTCGATGAGCCGGGACGAGCGCGAGGCCTTCAACGACTCGTGGGCCACACAGCTCTACGAGGGCGGCTGGATCTGCGCCACCTGGCCCCAGGAGTACGGCGGCAAGGGCCTCAGCCTCATGCAGGGCGTGGTGCTGGCCGAGGAGTTCGCCCGGGCCAAGGCGCCGCTGCGGGCCGACTTCTTCGGCGACACCCTGGTGGGGCCCACCATCCTCCAGTGGGGCACCGAGGAGCAGAAGAAGGAGTTCCTGCCCCAGATCATGCAGGGCCAGGTGCGCTGGTGCCAGGGCTTCAGCGAGCCCGACTCGGGGTCCGACCTGGCGTCGCTCAAGACCACCGCCGTGCTCGACGGCAACGAGTGGGTGATCAGCGGCCAGAAGGTGTGGACCACCCAGGCCCAGTTCGCCGACTACTGCTTCCTGCTCGCCCGCACCGACCCCGAGGCTCCGAAGCACGCCGGGATCTCCTACCTGCTCGTGCCGATGCGGCAGCCCGGCGTGGAGGTGCGGCCCATCACCCAGCCTGATGGCACGGCGGAGTTCAACGAGGTGTTCTTCGCCGACGCCCGATGCCCGGCCGAGAACGTGGTGGGGGAGGTCAACAACGGGTGGGCGGTCACCAACACCACGCTCGGGTTCGAGCGAGGTCAGTCGGCCACCACGGGCTACCGCCGCTTCCTCGAGGAGTGGCGGACGATGGTGGAGGCGGCCACCGCCAACGGGGCCATCGCCGATTCGATGGTTCGGCAGCGACTGGCGGACTACTTCACGAAGAT
>JBPPMN010000230.1:0-3516 GCA_051306055.1 Acidimicrobiales bacterium | reverse complement strand
AGCAGCACGGAGAAGATGGCCTTGAGCTGCATCATGGCGAAGGCGGCGCCCACGCAGCGGTGGCGGCCGGCGCCGAAGGGGATCCAGCTCCAGGGGTTGGCGGCGTCCTCCTCGCGACCGGGCAGGTAGCGATCGGGGTCGAACGACTCGGCGTCTGGGAAGGCCTGCGGGTCGCGGTTCGACACCGACGGCGAGGCCGCCACCAGCGCTCCCTCGGGGATGAGGTGGCCGCCGACCTCGAGCGGCACCTTGGCCACCCGCAGCAGCAGGATGAGCGGCGGGTGCAGGCGCAGGGCCTCCTTGATGGCGGCCTCCAGGCGGGGCATCTCGCGCAGCGCCTGGTAGCTCACCTCCATGCCCTCGGCGGCCAGCGCGTCGAGCTCCTCGATCACGCCGGCCAGGTGCTCGGGGTGGCGCAGCAGCTCGATGAGCGTCCAGGCCGCGGTGCCGGAGGTGGTGTGGTGGCCGGCGAACATCATCGAGATGAACATGCCGGTGATGATGTCGGCGCTGAACTGCGGCGAGCCGTCGTCGGTGGTGATCGACATCAGCACGTCGAGCAGGTCGCGGTCGTCGCGCTCGGGAGCGGGCTCGCCGGCCCGGCCGTCCATGATCGCCTGCACCAGCTCCACCAGGCCGACGCGGGCGGCGTCGCGGGCTCGGAAGCTGGGGATGTCAGCGTAGGCATCGACGTAGGCCAGGGCGTCGGTGCCCCGCTCGAGGTCGTGGTAGAGCGCCGCGAACCGGCCGTCGAGCTGCTCCCGGAACCGCTTGCCGATCAGGCAGGCGGAGCTGGTGTAGATGGTGAGCTCGGCGAACCAGTCGAGCAGGTCGATCTCGCCGCCCTCGGGGCGCTGGGCCACCATCCGCTCCACCTCGGCGGCGATGGTCTCGGCGTGGCCCCGCATGAACTTGTCGCGCAGCGCCTGGTTGTGCAGCGCCTTGCGCCGCTCCTCCGGTGACGCGTCGAACACCACGCCCTCGCCGAAGATGGGCGTCATGAAGGGGTAGGCCTCGGCCTGGTCGAGGTCCTCCTCCGGGGCCCGGAAGAAGATCTCGTTGGCCTCTGGGCCGGTGAGGAGCACCACGTCCTTGTCGGCCAGGCGGAAGGTGCCGACGTCGCCGCACTCGGCCCGCGTGCGCTCCATCAGCCCGATGGGGTCGACCCGCAGCTCCTCGAGGTGACCGGTGCCGGAGGCGTCACCCTCTCCGGACACGCGGGGCGGGGGCGACAAGGTGATGTCGACGGCGGTCATGGCGTTCCTCCAGCGGGGGCCTCGGGCTCCACCTCGACGAGCGTGAGGTGGGTGCCGCGGGGCGTGGCGATCACGGCGTGGACGGCGCGGGCGACGTCGGCCGGGCGCAGGTAGCCGAGGTGTCGCATGATCCCCCACCGCTCCCAGTCGGCCAGCACCTCGTCGATGACCGACGGGTCCCAGGTGGCGCCCTGCTCGGTGGTGGACGGGCCGGGCCGCACGATGCCCACCCGCACGCCGGTGCCCTCCAGCTCCATCTGCAGGGCGCGGGCGAGGCCCTCCAGAGCGTTCTTCGACGTGACGTAGGCGGCCATGTACGTGCGGGGCACGCGCACCACGTCGGAGGTGACGAACACGATGTCCCCCCGCTGACGCTCCACCATGGCCGGGCCCAAGCGGCGGACCAGGCGGTGGGCGCCGAGCACGTTCACCTGCACCTGGCGGGCGAAGTCGTCGGGATCGACACCGAGGGCGGTGGCCGGCAGCACGTCGCCGGCGTTCGAAACCACCACCTCGATGGGCCCGAGGCGCTCCTCGGCGGCGGTGGCGAAGGCGTCGATGGAGGCGTCGTCGGTGAGGTCGAGGGGGAGGGCCAGCGCCTCACCGCCGTCGACGGCGATCTTGGCCGCCGTCTCCTCCAGGCGGTCGAGCCGGCGGGCGCCCAGCACCACCGGGTGGCCCGCCTCGGCCAGGGTCAGCGCCGTGGCCAGCCCGATCCCCGACGACGCGCCGGTCACGACGGCGGCGCGGCGCTCCGGGTGGGACGGGAAGCGCGGCATCAGCCCAAGCCCCCGATCGAACTCGTCGCGCAGAGGTACCCGAAGTGCGACCGTTTCGCGACGAGTTCGCGGGGGGTTCCGGAGCCTTGGCAACCCGTCGCGGAACGGGCGCAGGAACGTGACCGTCTCGCGACGGGTTCGCGGAGGGGGGGGGTCATCGGAGGGCCCCCGTGGTGGGGAGGGCGGCGAAGCCGCGGACGTTGACGGAGTGGACCCGGCGGCTGGCGGCCTCGTCGACCTCGAAGTCGGCCACCCGGGCCACCAGCTCCTCCAGGCAGATCCGGGCCTCGAGCCGGGCCAGCGAGGCACCCAGGCAGAAGTGGCGACCGAAGCCGAAGCTGGCGATGTTCTGCAGCTCGCGCTCCGACCGGTGGAGGTCGTAGCGGTCGGGGTCGGCGAACACCCGCTCGTCGCGGTTGGCCGACCCCACCAACAGCACGATCCGCTCTCCGGCCTCGATGGTGGTGCCGTGGAGCTCCACCGGAGCGGTGGTGGTGCGGGCCAGCATCTGGGTGGAGGTGTCGTAGCGCAGCGTCTCCTCCACCCAGCTGGGCACCGACGCTGCCCCGCTCAGGGCGATGGCCCGCTGTTCAGGGTTGCGGCCGGCCCAGTACCAGGCGTTGCCCAGCAGCTTCGTGGTGGTCTCGTTGCCGGCCACCACCATCAGGAACAGGAACCCCATGATCTCGTCGTCGGTGAGCCGATCGCCGTCGACCTCGGCGTCGAGCAGGGCCGAGGTGAGGTCGTCGGTGCGCTGGGCTCGGCGCTGGGCGAGCATGTCGGCGTAGTAGGTGATGAGGCTGAAGGCGGCCTCCACGCCGGCGGGCGGCACGTCATCGACGCCCTCCTCACGGTGCACCAGCAGGTCGGACAGGCGCCGCACCTCGTCGCGGTCGGCCACCGGTACGCCGATCAGCTCGCTGATCACGTCCATCGGGAGCTTGCCGGCCAGGTCACCGATGACGTCGAAGGTGCCCTGCTCGAGCGCTACAGCGAGGTGCTGGCGGGTGAGCTCGCGGATGCGCGGCTCGAGCTCGGCCACCCGGCGCGGCGTGAAGCCGCGCGAGACGAGGCCGCGCATACGACCGTGCATCGGCGGGTCCATGGCCAGAAACGACATCGTCCGGTGGGCGTTCGGGCCGGACGCGGCGGGGTCGAGCGGCACGCCGTGGGCCGACGAGAAGCGCTCGTTGTCGCGGAAGGCCTCCACCACATCGGCGTGGCGGGACAGGGCCCAGAAGCCGGCCGCGTCGTTGCGATACACCGGCGCCTCGGCCCGCAACCGGGCGTAGGTGGGGTACGGGTCGTCGTGGATCTCGTAGGCGTAGGGGTTGTAGACGAGGCCGGTGGCGGTCACCGCTCGCCTCCTCGGGTGACGACGAGGGCGGCCACCTCGTCCATGCGATCGGCCAGCTCGGTGTAGCTGAAGTAGCCCATGCCGGCCTGCAGCAGGGCACCAGCCAGGGCCAGGTTGAGGGCCC
>JBPPMN010000225.1:0-5368 GCA_051306055.1 Acidimicrobiales bacterium | reverse complement strand
ACCCAGCGAGAGCGCCGGGTCGCCACCAACGGCATCGAGCTGCACCTCGTCGAGGCCGGCCCGGCCGACGGTCACCCGGTGGTGCTGGCCCACGGCTTCCCCGATCTGTCGTACTCGTGGCGCCACCAGATGCCCGCGCTGGCCGACGCCGGCTACCACGTGCTGGCGCCGGACCAGCGGGGCTACGGCCGCTCCGACCGGCCCGATGCCATCGACGACTACGACATCATCGCCCTCACCGACGACCTGCTCGGGCTCCTCGACGACATCGACGCCCCCGAAGCGGTGTTCGTCGGCCACGACTGGGGGTCGATGGTGGTGGGCCAGATGGCGCTGCTGCACCCCGAGCGGGTCACCGCGGTGGCCACCATGAGCGTGCCCCTGCTCCCACGAGGGCCGATGCCGCCGGTGCAGGTGATGCGCCAGATCTTCGCCGACACCTTCTTCTACATCGTGTACTTCCAGGAGCCGGGCGTCGCCGACGCCGACCTCGGCGCCGACCCGGCGGAGACCATGACCCGCATGCTGGCCGGGCTCACCGTGCCGGCCGAAGGGAGCCCTGACATGGCCGGTCTGGCCAACCCCGACGGCCGCGGCTTCGTCGACCGGCTCCCGGCGGTCGAGGCCCTGCCCGCCTGGCTCAGCCAGGAGGAGCTCGACCACTACGTCGCCGAGTTCACCCGCACCGGCTTCACCGGCGGCATCAACTGGTACCGCAACTTCGACCGGAGCTGGGAGCGCACGCCCCACATCGCGGAGGCCAAGGTCACCATGCCCTCGGCCTTCATCACCGGCTCGGCCGACCCGGTCAACCTCATGAGCCCCGCGTCGGTGATGGACGGCCACGTGCTCGACCACCGCGGCAACACCATCGTGGAGGGCGCCGGGCACTGGGTGCAGCAGGAAGCGCCCGACGAGGTCAACGCCGCCCTGCTCTCGTTCCTGTCGTCACTCGATCTCGGAGGTCGCTGACATGCGTGCCGTCGCCTTGAAGTCCGGCCAGCTCTACGTGCGCGACGACGTGCCCGAGCCCACCCCCGGGTTCGGACAGGTGCTCGTGCAGGTCAAGGCCTGCGGGATCTGCGGCTCCGACCTGCACTTCGCCAAGCACGGCGCCGACATGCTCGCCCTCACCAAGGAGATGGGCGGGCTGCCGGAGATGGGCCCTGGCCTCGACATCGACCTCGAGGCCGACGTGTTCATGGGCCACGAGTTCTCGGCCGAGGTGCTCGAAGTGGGCCCCGACACGGAGGCGCTGGCGCCCGGCACGATCGTCACGTCGGTGCCGGTGCTGCTGTCGATGACCGGCGTGCAGGGCATCGTCTACAGCAACGAGGTGCTGGGCGGCTACGGCGAGCGCATGCTGCTGTCGGCACCGCTGCTGCTCGAGGTGCCCAACGGGCTCGACCCCCGCCACGCCGCCCTCACGGAGCCGATGGCGGTGGGGATGCACGCGGTGAACAAGAGCCGCATCGTGCCCGGTGAGGGCGCGGTGGTGATCGGCTGCGGGCCGGTCGGCCTGGCCGTGATCGCCGGCCTCCGGCGCAAGGGGATCGACACGATCGTGGCCGCCGACTTCTCACCCGCGCGTCGGGCCCTGGCCGCCACGATGGGCGCCACCGAGGTGGTCGATCCCGCCGCCGAGCCGGTGTTCGAGGTCTGGTCGCGGGTGGGCGGTGGCCGGTCCATGGTGGGCTTCGAGGCCGTCGGCGTGCCCGGGATCATCGACTCGATGATGAAGGACGCCCCCGCCTCCTCCCGCCTCGTGGTGGTGGGCGTGTGCATGGAGGTCGACCGCATCAACCCGTTCTTCGGCATCAGCAAGGAGCTGAGCGTGCAGTTCTGCTTCGGCTACGACCCGATGGAGTTCGCCGACACGCTGCGAGCCATCGCCGAGGGCGAGCTCGACGTCGCCCCCCTCATCACCGGAGAGGTCGACCTCGACGGCGTGGCCGGCGCCTTCGACGCCCTGGGCAACCCCGACGAGCACTGCAAGATCCTGGTGACCCCGTGACCTCCGCCGAGCGCTTCGCAGGACAGGTGGCGCTGGTCACCGGGGCTGCTCGGCCTCGCGGGATCGGGCGGGCCACCGCCCTGCGACTGGCCGAGGGCGGCGCCGACGTGGCCTGCCTCGACATCGCCCGCCCCTATGCCGAGGCCCCGGGCCACACCACGGCCAGCAGCGACGACCTCGATGCGGTCGTGGCCGAGATCGAGGCGCTGGGCCGCCGGGCGGTGGCCGTGCGGGCCGACGTGAGCGACGAGGCCGAGGTGGAGGCCGCCGTCGTCGCCGCCACCGAGGCGCTGGGCACGATCACCCTGGTGGCCAACGTGGCCGGCGGCTCCGGCGTTGGGTTCGGGCTCGGCCCGCTGCTCGGGATCAGCGCGGAGGAGTTCCGCAAGGTGCTCGACGTGAACCTGATCGGCACCTGGCTGGTGTCGAAGGCCTGCGCCCAGCGCATGGTGGCCGGCGGCCTGCCGGGTCGCATCTGCAACGTCTCGAGCCAGGCCGGCAAGCGGGCCTTCCCGATGCTGGGCGCCTACTGCGCGGCCAAGTCGGGCGTGATCCTGCTCACCCAGGTGATGGCGGCCGAGCTCGGACCGAGCGGCATCTCGGTCAACGCCGTGTGCCCCGGCACCGTCGACACGGACCTGATCAACCCCAACGGCATGTTCGAGCTCATGCTCGGCGGCCCGGAGGGGGCCCAGGCCTACATCGAGCGCGAGATCCCGCTGGGCCGGCTGCAGAGCGCCGAGGAGATCGCGGCGTCGATCTGCTGGCTCCTCTCCCCCGATGCCGCCGCCGTGACCGGCGAGGCGCTGAACGCCAGCGCCGGCCAGACGATGGTGTGAGGCCGCGATGACCGACCACTTCCCCAAGGGCGCGGTGATCCGCGAGGTCAACATCGAGCCGGCCATCCTCTTCGGGGCCGGCCGGGCTCTGCTGCTGCAGCTGGCCCACCCTGCCGTGGCGCAGGGCGTGGAGGACCACAGCGAGTTCAAGAAGAACCCGTTCAAGCGGCTGCAGGGCACCGTGGAGGCCACCTACGCGGTGGTGTTCGGGTCCGACGAGCTCGCCCGCGGGGTGGGCCGACGGGTCCAGCGCATCCACGACTTCGTGACCGGCCCCGGCTACTCGGCCAACGACCCGAGCAACCTGCTCTGGGTGCACGCCACCCTCGCCGACACCGCGCTGCGCTGCTACGAGGACCTGGTGGAGCGGCTGGAGCCCGACGACGCCGAGGCCTACTACCAGCAGATGAAGCGGGTGGCGCTGGTGTTCGGGGTGGGCCTCGAGCACCAGCCCGAGACGCTCGCCGACTTCCGCCGCTACGTGGACGCGACCGTGGCCGCCATGGAGGTCACCGATGTGGGCCGCGACCTGGCCGGCTTCATCCTCGAGCCCCGGCTCCCGCTGCGCCTCGACCTGCCTCTGGCACCCGTGCTGCGACTCCAGCGGCTCTTCACCCTCGGGTCGCTCCCACCGGAGATCCGGGCCCAGCTCGACGTGCGCTGGGGAGCGCGAGAGCAGGCTCGCTACGACAGGGCTCGTCGGTCGGTGCGACGCGTGTGCCGGGCCACGCCCAAGGCCGTGCGCACCCTCGGGAACCGTGCCGGTGGCCCGGTCCTCCTGTGGCAGGCCGCCCGCCACGTGCGCCGCTTCGACGCCGCGCAGGCCGCCCGGGGCCAGAGCCGCTCAGCCGCCGCCTGACGGGTCGGGCCCGGTGGGCTCGGGTGCTGTCGCCTCGATCACCAGCACGGCGAGGTCGTCGGTCTGGGGCCCCGAGGTGAAGGCCCGCACCCCTGCGCCGATCGCCACCGCCGCACCCTCGGCGGAGCCCGCGGCGGTCCCGCCGAGCACCTCGCGCAGGCGCTCCTCCCCGAACATCTCGCCGCCGCACCGCGCCTCCGTGACGCCATCGGTGTAGAGGACGAGCAGGTCGCCTGGCGCAAGGCCGACCGCTACCTCCTGCGCACCCATCTCGTCGAACACGCCGATGATCCGACCTCCCGCAGCCACCTCCTCCACCACCCCCGAGGCCCGGCGCACCAACGCCGGCGGGTGGCCGCCCGCGGTGAGCGCCACGCCGAGGCCGACGGCCGTGCGCCGGAGCCGCAGGTAGATGGCGGTGCAGAAGCGGTTGGTCCGCTCAGTGACGAGCGCCTGGTTCAGCACCTCGAGCACGGCAGGGACCGAAGGCGCGGTGATGGCGGCGCCCCGAACCGTGTAGCGCGTGAGCGAGGTGAGGGAAGCCGCTTCAGCGCCCTTGCCACACACGTCGCCGATGACGACACCCCACTCACTGCCCAGCGGGAACACGTCGAAGAAGTCGCCGGAGACATCGGCCGTGCTGGGTTCGTAGAGCGCGGCCAGCGCGACCCCGGGGATGACAGGCAGCGACGGCGGCAGGAGGCTTCGGCTGAGGGCGTCGGCGATGCGGTCGCGCTCCACCTGCACGGTGATGTCAGAGCACACGCCGGTCATGCCGATGAGCGTCCCGTCGTCGTCGACCAGGGCGTGGCCGCTGCCCCGCAACCAGCGGATCGAGCCGTCGGAGCGCACGATGCGGTAGCGGTAGGCGAAGCCGCTCAGCGCGGCTGCCGCCTGTTGCACCACCTCCAGGTGGCTGTCGCGGTCGTCCTCGTGGATGAACCCGAGGTACGACTCGAACCGGCCGTCGAAGGTCCCCTCCCGCAGTCCGTAGATCCGCTCGAGGGTGGGGGTCCAGGTGATCCGGTCGCGGGTGACGTCCCACTCCCACACGCCCAGGTCGGCCGCCTCGAGCGCTGCTTCGAGCTGACGAGTGGTCCGCTGCGAGAGCTGGCGGGTGAGAGGCACGTCGCACACTACGTCGGCGGCTTCGTGGGGCTGGTGCCCGCTGACCGATCAGTCGGCGATGACGTGGCGGCGCTGGCGGAGCTGGGCGGCACCGGCACCCGCCACCAGCAGGACGCTCATGGCGGCCACCGCGGCCAGGGCGCCACCGCCACCGTCGGGCAGGGCCTCGTCGACAGCGTCGGAGGCCAGCTGGGCCTGCTCGACGACCTCGTCGGCGATCACGGCACCGGTCTGCTGCGCCGGCAGGTCGACCGCGTCGGACCCGGCCAGGTCGAACTCCGGGACGGCCAGCGAGCCGAGGTAGAGCGTGCTCCCCACCGGGACGTCGGGGATCGACGAGGTGGTGCCGCCGACGGCGATGGGGCCGGACAGGTCGCCGCCGAAGCCGGTGGGAGCGCCGGCGCTGGTGGAGCGGGCCTGGGGGGTGGCGGCCGGCGCGGCGGGAGCGGGCGCCTCGGCTGCGGCCGGGGCCGGGCGCTGGGTGATGGGGCCGACGACGGGCCCGAGGAGCACGTCGAGCTCGGTCAC
>JBPPMN010000299.1:0-15834 GCA_051306055.1 Acidimicrobiales bacterium | reverse complement strand
GATCGGGAGGTCGGGGCGGGGGCCAGGCCGGTGGCACCCGCCATGGTGAGGTCGGCGGCGGTGAGGTCGGCCTCGGGGGCCTGCGGGGCGCCGGCGGCCAGCAGCGCGGCGCGCAGGTCGGCCGCGGTGGGGTGGCGGTCGCCGGGAGCGCGCGCCATCGCCCGCAGGACCACCTCCTCGAGGCCCTTGGGCACGCTCGGACGCACCTGCCGGGGTCGCAGCGGATCGCGCTGGAGGCGGGCCAGGGCGGTGGCGGCGTCGCTCTCCCCCTCGAAGGGTGGACGCCCGCACAGCATCTCGTAGAGCACCACCCCGAGGCTGTAGAGGTCGGTTCGGCCATCGACGGGGCTCCCCTCCACCTGCTCCGGGGCGAGGTACTTCGCCGTGCCCACCATCAGCCCCGGCTGGGTGAGGTCGGCGTCCTCGACCGCCTTGGCGATGCCGAAGTCGGCCACCTTCACCCGACCCTCACCCGAGAGGAGCACGTTGGCCGGCTTGATGTCGCGGTGCACCAGCCCGGCCCGATGGGCGGCCTCGAGGGCCTCGGCCACCTGCGCGGCCAGGCCGGCCGCCTGCCAGGGGTCGATGGGCTCTGGCTCGTCGAGGCGCTCACGCAGGGTGCGACCGACGACCAGCTCCATCACGATGGCCTCGGTGCCGTCCTCGGAGCAGGTGTCGTAGATCGACACGATGCCCGGGTGGGCCAGCCGGGCTGCGGCCACGGCCTCCTGTCGAAACCGGGCCACGAACGTGCTGTCGGCGGCGAGGTGGGGGTGCAGCAGCTTCACGGCCACCTTGCGGCGCAGCACCTCGTCGGTGCCCTGCCACACCTGGGCCATGCCGCCCGAGGCCAGGCGGTGCTCCAGCCGGTAGCGACCGGCGAGCAGGCGCCCGGTCTCCACGCCGGCGGGGTTCGTCGGGCCGGTCGACGGCGAGCCCGATGGCGGCGTGGGGGTCGGCACAGCCCGTTGAGGCTACCCGGCCGTCGGCCGGAGACCGGCGTCGACCCCGCGGGTCAGGCGGGCGCGATCCAGGTGACGCCCATCACCCGGGGGCCGCCGTGGGTGCCGATCACCGGACCGATGTGGCCGACGCGGATCTGATCCCGGGGGTAGAGGTCGGCCAGCAGGTCGAGCACCTGGTCGACCTCGGGGGCCAGGCCGTGGGTGACGCACAGGTGCTCCACCGCCCCGGCCTCGGCCACCTTGTCGCGCAGCACCTCGAGGGCCTTCTTCCGGGTGCGGGCCTTGCCGGCCTCCTCCACCTTGCCCGTGGAGATGTCGACGATGGGCTTGATCGACAGCAGCGAGCCGAGCAGCGCCTGCGCACCGCCGATGCGCCCGCCCTTCTTCAGGTTGTCGAGCGTGTCGAGCGCACCCACCACGTGGGTGCGGCGGGCCAGGTCCTCCACCAGCGCCACCACGTCGTCGGCCGAGGCCCCGCCGCCGGCCGCCTCAGCGGCCAGCAGCACCTGGGTGCCGAGGCCGGAGGTGATCGAGTGGGAGTCGACCACGCGCACGTCGAGGTCGTCGGCCACCGCCTTGGCGGCGTTCTGGGCCGACTGCATGGTGGCCGAGAGGTCGGACGACAGGTTGATGCAGACGACGGCGTCAGCGCCGGCTGCCGCCTGTCGACGGAACGCCGCCTCGAACTTGCCGGGGGCGGGGGCCGCCGTCTCCGGGAGCTGCTCCGAGGAGGCCAGCTTGTCGTAGAAGGCGGGCACGCTCAGCTCGGTGCGGTCCTCCAGCTCCTCGTCGCCGAAGCGGATGGTGAGGGGCACCACCTCGATGCCGTGGGCGGCCACCTCCTCATCGGTGAGGTCGCAGCTGCTGTCGGTGACGATGCGGACTCCGGCCATGGTGGCGGTGGCTCCCCGTTCGGCGGTCAGGGCGAACGACGCTACCCGTCGGAGAGGTGCCGGGCCCGTGTGGGGTGGTCGGCGGAGATCAGGCGGGCGCTGCGCCGGGTGCGCCGCCAGTGGCTGGCCCACCACGCAACCAGGAACAGACCGGCTCCCACGGAGAGCACGATGCCCACCCCCGACACCGCGGTGGACTGCACCGTGAACCGTGTGGACGTGAGCTGGCGGCGGCCGTCGGGCGTGGTGATCTCGACGTCGAGCGGGAACGAGCCCGACGCCCGGGCCAGCACCGCGATGTCGATCCGGGTGGTCTCCTCGGTGAGGGTGACGTGCTGCACCTCGCCGTCGGGGAACTCGAGCTTGGTGCTGCTGGCCCGGATGGAGACCTCGAGGGGCGTGCCCGCGTCGTTGCGGATCGTGAGCGGCACGGTGCCCTCGCGCGCGGTCAGGGTGATGGTGGCTCGCTCAGGGGTGCTCACGGCCGAGGTGAGCGCGTCGATCTGGTCGACCACGGCATCGACGTGGGCCTGGCGCTCGGCTCGTGAGAGCGAGCGGGCGGTGGAGAGCAGCAGATGGGGCGCCAGCTGCGCGGTGCGGGGATCGGCGCCGCCGAGGAGGCCGTCGAAGGTGGCCAGGAGATCACGGGCGGACTGCAGCCGGGCGGCGTCGGCCGACCCGATCGCCGGTTCCTCGTCGGTGGGCACCAGCGCCCGCTCCACCACGTTGCCGGCGGCGTCGCGCACCGGGGCGGTGGCGTCGACGGCCTCCACCACGGGGAGCGGCGCGTAGGGCGCCCCGGCGCCGAGGGCCTGGAGGAGTGCGGTGACCATGGCCGGGTCGAGGTCGTCGTGGACGGGCACCACCAGCGCCCGAGCGATGCCCGGGCGCTCGAGCCGGACCATGGCCAGCTCGGCCAGCACCCGGCTCACCACCAGCCCTGGTGTCCCGTCGCCCTCGAGCCGCTCGACCACGGTCGGGTCGATGGCGAGGGCTGTGATGCCCGACGGATCTGGTCGCCCGAGCTGCTCGTCGTCGGGTGGGGCGAGCGCAAAGGGCTGGGCCAGCGAGAAGCTGAGCACGCCCGATGGAAGGGGGGCGACCTGGTCGGCGGCCACCACGGCGTGCTCCACCCCGCTGGCCGCCAGGGCCTCGAGCCCGGCCGCGCCGAGGTCGGGATCAGCCAGCCAGGTGGCGGCGACCGGCGACGCTCCGAGCTCGTCGCGCAGCACCTCCTCGCCCCGGCGGAGCTGCTCGGCCAGCTCCCCCAGGAGGCCCGCACGGGCCAGCTGGTCGGCGCTGATGTCGACGTACGGCGTGCGCAGCACCGTGCGGCCCGCCACGGCTGAGCGCAGCAGCTCGAGCAGCGCGAGGTCGGCCTCGTCGGAGGAGCCGGCCAGCACGTCGACGGTCTCGGGGGTGACGGCCAGCGTGGCCGCCACCTCGGGCACGGCCGCGAAGGCGCCGGCCAGCTCGCCCAGCGAGCGGCGGGCCGACTCGCTCATGCTGGTGGTGCCATCGGGCTGGCGAGCTGGCGGGGCTCCGAGGTGGGCCACCACGGCGACGGCCAGGGGCGGCGACTCGTCGCCGCTCAGTGGCGGAGCGATCAGGTGCGTCACCAGCGACGCCACCTCGGCGCCGCCGGCGTCGAACGCTCGCACCGCCACGGGGTAGACGCCCTGCGCCGGCAGGGTGACCCCGCCCGCGGCAGGGTCGAGCGACAGCGAGAGCGTGCGGACGCCGTCGGCGTCGGGGGCGAGCGCGTCGATGGGGGTCACCTGGGGGGCGATGAGGTTGCCCAGCCCGGTGCCCTCCATGGTGACGGCGAGCTCCGAGCGCGAGCGCACCCGCTGGTGGAGGTCGAGCTGGAGGCTGCCGTCGCCTGGGACGCCCTCGAGCCGAACGCGCACCGAGAAGGTGCCTCCGGGCTCGGCCACCGCCGTCTGGCCCACCAGCTCGATCGAGGGCCCAGCCTGGGACGGGGCGGCCGGCGCGGCCGACCGCGCGGCCGCCGTGGGCATCGGCGCGCCCACCAGGATGACGGTCGCAAGCGCCAGCGCGGCGCGGAGGCGGGTGCCCACGGCTAGGCGGTCCCGGCGAGGTGTCGGTGCAGCACCACGAGCCCGTCGTCCTGCTCTCGGAAGCCGAGGCGCCGGTAGAGGCGCAGCGCCGCGGCGTTCTCCTCCTGGGTGTTCACCAACGCTTCGCTGGCGCCCCACCGGCGGAGCCAGCGGAGGCCGTCGTGGACGAGGTCGGCGCCGAGGCCGCGGCCCTGTGCGCTCGGGTGCACGGCCAGCCGCTGCAGGTAGCCACGTGGGCCGGCCCGCCCGGTGACGGCGTAGCCCACCACGGTGCGCTGGTCGGGGGCGAGTGCCACCCGCAGCCGCGCGGAGGGGGTGGCGGCCATCGCCTCCTGCAGACCGGGCTCGTCGAGCCGCCAGAAGGTGGGGAAGGCGGCCGCGTCGGCGGCGAGGATGGCAGGGCGGTCGGCGCTGCGGGGCCGTCGGAGGTCGGCGGTGGGCTCGGGGAGCCGGACGGAGCGATCGATCGGTCGTCGCAGCAGGCGCAGGCGCTCGTGGACCTCGAAGCCGCACGCCAGGAAGGGCGCTTGATCGGTGACGGGCAGGGCGGAGGTGAGGGCCCGGTGGTAGCCGGCCCGCTCGAGGTCGGTGAGGCACCGGTCGATCGACACCGAGGTGGCCCGTCCCCAAGCCGGGGTGAGGTGGGCCACCGCCGGGTCGCCGCGCCACGGGGTGACGCGCAGGCGACCCTCCGCGCCCGGCAGCGTGCGGTGGCCGGTCATGGCCGCCACGGTAGTGGCGCCAGGTACCGTGACCAGGGCGTGACCGTCCTCTTCCTCACCCACGAGCGCTACCTCGACCACGACCTCGGCCGGGGTCACCCCGAACGGCCCGAGCGGTTGCGGGCCGTGCTCGAGGGCGTCACGGCGACGGGCCTCGGCGATGCGCTGGTCCCGGTGGTGCCGGAGCCGGCGTCGGTGGCCGACCTCGAGCGGGTGCACGACCCGACCCTCGTGGCCGGATTGGCCGCTCTGAGCGAGGCCGGCGGGGGTCACGTCGATGCCGACACCGCCCTCAACGCCGCTTCCTACGACGTCGCCTGCCTGGCGGCCGGGGCCGGGCTCACCGCCGTCGCCTCCCTCGAGGCCGGGTCGGCCGATGCCGCCTTCTGCGCCGTCCGCCCTCCCGGCCACCACGCCACACCCGGTCGGGCCATGGGGTTCTGCCTCTTCAACAACGTGGCCGTCACTGCCGCTGCGCTGGCCGACCGGGGGGAGCGCGTGCTCGTTGTCGACTACGACGCCCACCACGGCAACGGCACGCAGGACATCTTCTGGAGCGACCCTCGGGTGGCCTACCTCTCCTTCCACCAGTACCCGCTCTACCCGGGCACCGGGAGCCTCCGCGAGGTCGGCGGCGGCGCGGGCCGCGGCACCACGGTGAACCTCCCACTGCCCGCCGGCGCCACGGGCGACGCCTTCCGGGCCGGCTTCGACCAGGTGGTGGCGCCCTTCGCCGAGCAGTTCGCTCCGACCTGGCTCATCATCTCGGCCGGCTTCGACGCCCACCGGGCCGACCCCATCACCGACCTCGGCCTGTCGGCCGGCGACTACGGCGACCTCACCACCGACCTGCTGGCCCTCGTGCCGCCCGGTCGCCGCCTGGTGTTCCTCGAGGGGGGCTACGACCTCGACGCGCTGCGCTCGTCCACGGAGGCCTGCATGGCGGCCATGGTGGGCGAGCGACGCCACCCGGAACGCCCCACCGGCGGAGGCATCGGGCGCGACTCCGTCGCCGCTGCAGCGCTGATCCGCTCCGAGCTGGCGGACATGGGGTGAAGTTCGAGCCCGGTGCGGCCGATGTAGGCCAGATGACCCAGCTCGACGAGCTCCTCGCCCACCTCCAGGAGGTTGGTGGCTCCGACCTCCACCTGAAGCCCGGCTCCGTGCCGCACGTGCGGGTCGACGGCCAGCTGCGGACCACGCCCTTCGAGGCACCGTCGCCCGGGCTGGTGGAGAGCCTGGCCGCCAGCGTCCTCGACGCCCACCGCCAGCACGAGCTCGAGACCACCGGCGAGGCCAGCGCCGGGCTGAGCGTGCCGGGCGTGGGCCGGTTCCGGGTGGCGCTGCACCGCCAGCGGGGCTCGCTGGCCATGGTGGTGCGCCGGGTCCCGCCGGAGATCGCCCGCCTCGACGAGCTCGGGCTGCCGCCGCAGGTGGAGCGCTTCGCCGACGAGGAGCGGGGCCTCGTGCTGGTGACGGGGTCGCCCGGCTCGGGCAAGACCACCACGGTGGCCGCGGTGATCGACCGCATCAACGCCCAGCGCAGCTGCCACATCCTCACGGTGGAGGACCCGATCGAGGTGCTCCACGCCGACCGGACGGCGATCGTCACCCAGCGGGAGGTGGGCACCGACACCACGAGCTACGCCGCCGCCGTGCGCTCGGGCCTCCGACAGGACGCCGATGTCATCTTCGTGGGCGAGCTGGTCGACGCCGACACCGCCCGGGCCGCCCTCACCGCCGCGGAGGTCGGGCACCTCGTGGTCTCCACGATGCGGGCCGCCACCGCCGTCGACGCCGTCACGGGCCTGATCGACCTCTTCCCTCCCGGCGAGCAGGCCCAGGCCCGCCACGCCATCGTGGGTGTCCTCAAGGGAGTCGTCACCCAGCGGCTGCTCGAGCGAGCCGACGGCAAGGGCCGCATCCCGGCTGTCGAGGTGCTGGTGGGCACGGCGAAGGTGGTCGACTGCATCGCCGATCCGCTGCGCATGCCCGACCTCGGGCAGGTGCTGGCCGAGGGGCAGTACCACGGCATGCAGACGCTCGATCAGGCCCTGGTCGAGCTCGTGCGCGACGGGCTGGTGAGCCTGCGCGACGCCCTCGCCGCCTCCGCCCAGCCCGAGGACCTCCGCATCGCGCTGGCCCAGGCCGGGGTGAACACGCACTGATTCACCGCCCCACGAGTTGGCACGTACCGTGACTTTTTGTGCACGGATGGTGTCGGACTGCGTAGGGTAGCAGCGCATTCGCGGTGGTTTGCCGCGTCTGTCCCCCCCCCACTTCGAGGTGTGCGATGCGGCGAACTCGCTCTCTGACCAGATCCGTCCCCGGCGCGCTGGTGGCGCTCAGCGCGCTGGCCCTGGCCGCCCTCGGGGCCCCGGCGCAGGCCGCTCCGGCCGCCCCCGGTGCCCTGATCGCACCGGCCGCACCGGCCGCGCTGGGCGACAACGGCCCCTTCTCCGCGCGCGGCGAGGCCAGCCTCCTCACCCTTGTCATCCCCTCGCTGAGCCCGTCGCTGCTGCCCCAGACCAACGTCGACCTGGCCCGCTCGATCGCGGCGGCCGACTCCGACGGCGACCTCGACGCCGTCCAGTCCGGCGATCAGCGCACTGCCGCCCTGGCCGGCACCACTGGGACCACCTCGTTGCTCGGTGCCCCGGTCGACCTCCAGACCACCGTCGCCTCCGCCCCCGAGAGCGAGTCGGTCGAGGAGATCCTCATCCCGCTCGATCTGGCCCCGCTGCTCGACCTCGACGTGATCCGCACCACCGGTGAAGCCAACTGGGTGTCGGGCACCGAGTGCGTGGCCGGCGACGTGCCGCTCTCCCGCTCCGACCAGGCCCTGGCCGACCTCACCCTGCTCGAGATCGCCGACGGCCAGTCCGTGGTGGCCCTCGACACCGACGACGCCGATGGCGCCGTCGACACCCAGGCCTCCACCTTCCTGGCCCCGATCGACGGCCCCGGCGACGCCCGGGCCGTGCAGGGCCGGGCCACCACCACCATCTCCAGCGCCAACGTCCTCAACGGC
Organism: Acidimicrobiales bacterium; assembly: GCA_051306055.1. Lineage (GTDB taxonomy): Bacteria > Actinomycetota > Acidimicrobiia > Acidimicrobiales > VFJN01 > VFJN01. Next base: position 8,142 of record JBPPMN010000299.1, on the reverse strand, counting down.
CTGGCCGGCGACGGATCGGCCATCCAGGTCGACGTGGTCCAGGCCCCTGACTACACCGCTTCGGCCAGCGGCCTGCCCGGCGGCGCCTCGGTCACCGGCGACCGCCCCGTGGTCGAGGTCACCATCGCCGGCGAGCCGCTCATCACCCTCGACGACAGCAACCCCACCGCCGAGGCCACCCTCACCGACCTCGTGCTGGGCGACCTCATCGACGTCGACAGCCCCGAGTTCCTGCTCGGCGACCTGCTCACCGACCTCGGCCTGGGGGCGCTGATCCCCGTGGTCGAGCCCATCGAAGACGGGGTCACCACGGCCCTGGCCGAGCTCCAGCCGATCGTGCGGCTCTCGATCCCCTACGAGGAGGTCATCGCCGCCGACGGCACCAGCGCCAGCGTCACCGGCGCCATCCTGCGGGTGGAGCTGCTCGCTCCCGACGCCCTCGGCGGCACCGAGCCGGTGGCCGACGCCGTCAACCAGATCCTGGCCGCCATCGGCGCCGAGATCGACGGTCCGCTGCTCAGCCTCGACCTCGGCCCCGTCGCAGCCAGTGCCATCGCCCCGGCCGGCGGGATCGACTGCACGCCCGACGGCGGCGACGACGATCCGCTGCGCGAGCTCAACAAGCACGCCTCGGCCCAGGAGGTCGCCCCCGGCGGCACCTTCGACTACAGCATCTCGGTGCCCAACCGTGGCCCCTGCACCGTCACCGACATCGTGGTCACCGACATGATCTCCGGCCCGGCCGGGTTCACGGTGATCGGCACCGAGCCTGATGCCGATGTGCAGGGCAACGTCGTGACCTTCGACGTCGGCACCCTCGAGCCCAACGAGGTCGCCGAGGTCACCATCACCGTCCAGGTGCCGGCCGACGCGCCCGACGGCGCCACCTTCGACGACGCCGTCGTCGTCACCGGTCTGTGCGACGGCGAGCCGACGGAGGAGACCGACGAGCTCCTCGACGTGCCCACCGTCCGCGACGACTTCACCGGACCCTGCAACGTGGAGTTCTCCAACAAGGACGCCAGCCACGTCCAGGTGACCCCCGGCCAGACCTTCGCCTACTACGTCCACGCCTTCAACAGCGGCGCCGAGGACTGCACCGGCGTGTCGGTGGTCGACACCCTCGACGACCGGGTCACCTTCGTTTCGTGCAACAAGGGCTGCGAGAACGACGGCCAGACCGTCACCTGGGAGCTCGACTCGCTGCCCGGCGGCTCCAGCGCCTCCTTCACCGTGGTGGTGCAGGTGGCCGAAGACGCCACCGGGGTGCTGGGCAACACCGCCGTGATCGACCCCGACAACGGCGCCCCCGCCACCGTCACCAGCGAGGGTCCCACCATCGGTGAGTCGTCGATCCCGAAGGACCCGATCATGCCGATCCGGATCGCCGGCGCCGCGGGCCCGGCTGGCCCCGACGGCATGCTCCCCCGCACCGGTCTGAGCCTGCCCACCACCGCGGCGGTGGCCCTGGGCGGCGCGGCGCTGGCCCTGCTGGCGCTGCGCCGGCGCGCCGAGGGCTGATCCCGAGCGAGCCGACGGCCCCCGGACCAGGTCCGGGGACCGTCGGCGCGTCCGGTGCTGGTGGGCCCGGTGCTGCCGCGTAGCCTCGTCGGGTGATCCCTGAGCGGCTGGCGCCCATCCTCGACGAGGTCCGTCCCCTCGCCCGCCGCTTCGACGAGGGCGGCCACCGCCTGTACCTCGTGGGCGGGATCGTGCGCGACCTCGTGCTGGGCCGCCCGCTGAGCGGCGACATCGACCTCACGACCGACGCCCGGCCCGAGCGCACCACCGAGCTGGTGGCGGGCTGGGCTGACGCCGTGTGGGACCAGGGGGCCCGGTTCGGCACCGTGGGCTGCAAGCGGGGCGGCACCACCTTCGAGATCACCACCCACCGGGCCGAGGCCTACGCGCCGGAGTCCCGCAAGCCCGAGGTGTCGTTCGCGGGCGAGGTCGAGGCCGACCTCGCCCGTCGCGACTTCACGGTGAACGCCATGGCCCTGCGGGTCACCGGCGCGCCCGACGAGGCGCCGGAGCTGATCGATCCCCATGGCGGCGTCGACGACCTGGCCGCCGGCGTGCTGCGCACCCCCCTGGCCCCCGAGGAGTCCTTCAGCGACGATCCGCTGCGCATGCTGCGGGCGGCCCGGTTCTTGGCCGGCTACGGGCTCCAGCCGGTGCCGGAGCTCACGGCCGCCGTCACCGCCATGGCCGATCGCCTCGAGATCGTGTCGGCCGAGCGGATCCGCGACGAGCTCGACAAGCTCCTCGTGGTCGAGGAGCCCAGCGCCGGCCTGTGGTTCCTGGTCGACACGGGGCTGGCCGACGTCATCCTCCCCGAGCTGCCCGCCATGCGGGTGGAGCAGGACCCCATCCACCGCCACAAGGACGTGCTGGCCCACACCATCGCCGTGGTGGCCAAGACCAGCCCGAACCTCGTGGTGCGCATGGCCGCCCTCCTGCACGACGTCGGCAAGCCGAAGACGCGCTCGATCGGCCCCAAGGGCGTGTCGTTCCACCACCACGAGGTGGTGGGCGCCCGCATGGCCCGCGACCGCCTCCGGGCATTGCGCTACCCCAACGACCTGGTGGAGTCGATCAGCCAGCTGGTGTACCTCCACCTGCGCTTCCACGGCTACAGCGACGACGTGTGGTCGGATGCTGCCGTGCGCCGCTACGTGCGCGACGCCGGCGATCTCCTCGACGAGCTCAACGAGCTCACCCGCTGCGACTGCACCACCCGCAACGAGCGCAAGGCCCGCATGCTGGCCGCCCGCATGGACGCGCTGGAGGCCCGCATCGCGGAGCTGCGCGAGCGTGAGGAGCTGCTGGCCATCCGTCCCGACCTCGATGGCCAGGCCGTGATGGCCCACCTCGGCATCCCGCCCGGCCGCGAGGTGGGGGAGGCGCTGGCCATGCTGCTCGAGGCCCGCCTCGACGACGGCCCGCTCCCCGAAGCGGAGGCCTACCGACGCCTCGACGAGTGGTGGGCCGCCCGCCAGCGTTGAGCTGGCGCACCGAACCCCTTGGCCGGTCGGGCCGCGGGGGGTCAGCGCCATCCGCAGCCGACTGCTGACAACGTTTACGGCCGGTTCAAGTAGCGGCCAGATGGCACTCCTACCATCGGCGACCATGCGGAGCGGACCCCACCTCGAGCCGCCGCTGGACCGCGACCAGGATCCATCGGCGCTTGTGGAAGCGCCGACCGATCTGCCCCCGCTGGCGAAGCGGAGAGCAGAGGGACCGGGGGACGCGGTGCAGGTCCCCGACCCCGGTGCTGCGGAGCTGGCCAGGCTGCGCGGCGAGCTGGAGGAGCTCCAGGAGCGCGCACTCCTCGCCGAGGAGGCGGAGAAGCGCAACGCGGCTCGGGTCCGGACCGCCTTCGCTGACCTCACCGAGGCCGCTCGCGCCGAGCTCAGGTCGATCGACGCGGCGCACGAGACGGCGCTAGCTGGGCTCGCGGCTCAGGTCAGGGCTCTCACGGCGGGTGCCGGCGCAGGCAGCGCGCCTCCCGCCGAACTCGACGAGCCGCTGGGTGGGCCGTGAACGGCTTCGGGAGCACGATCGTGAACGGTGTGGAGCCGGCGGCGCTCGTGACGCGCGCCGAGATCGCCCGACTGTCCTTGGCCGTGCGCACGGCTCGGCGCGAGACCGAGCTGCAGGAACGACGGGTCGACGAGCAGCTCGAGCAGTCCGATCGCGCCACGGAGCTCCTCGCCCGGCAGCTCGGGGAGCTGGTGGAGAACCGGCGGCGCGAGTGCGAGCGTGAGCTCGCCGAGCGGCGGGACACCGCCGAACGATCTGTGCGCCGAGCGCCGCGCATCATGGCCCCCCCGGCCCTCGACGCCGACGCCGCGGCCGCCCCCCCGGTCGAGGTCGCCAAGGATGCGTCCGTCCCTCTGGATGCCTCGCCCGCCGAGGACGAGAAGGCCGGGGACGAGGTGGCCGAGGACGAGGTTGGAACGGAAGCAGCCGGGGAGCCGGCCACGGACGGCCAGATGGACCTCCCCCCGGCGCCCTCGCCGCGGGTGCGCCTGAGCGTCGTCAACGGGTCCGGTCTCGAACCGATGCCCCATCCAGCCGTCGTCGAGGACGTTCCGAAGCCGCAGCCCGCCGTCGCTGAAGGGGCCCGTCCGACCGACGCGCATGGGCAGTCCCGAACCGTGACCGTCGCCCCCGACGAGCTGCGCGCGCTGATCCAGGCGGCCGTGGTCGCCGGCCTGCGGGAGGCCATGGAGCATGCGGTGGCGACGATGCACCTCGCACCGGCGCTGGCCCACCAGCTCGCTCCGGCGATGGCGCCACGGCCGGCCCGGGTGGTCGAGGAGGTCGTCGAACCCTCCTTTCGGCAGCGCCTCCTGCACCTCGACGTCCTGCTGCCGCTCGTCGCGGCGCTGATCGTCATCGTGCTCTTCTTCGCGTGGATCGGGTGAGCCGTGGCTGCTGCCACCACGATCCCGCCGGGGACCGCCCACCTCGAACCCGATGCACCGCGCCCGATCCGGGCCCGCCGGGATGGCGGCGATCGCTTCTTCTTCCGCGGCACCCTCGCCAGTGGGCTCGTGGTGCTGGCCATCATGGCGGGCGTCGGGCTGTTCCTGACCGTCGAGGCGCTGGACGCCCTCGAGGTGGCCGGCGCCGACTTCATCACGACGGCCGAGTGGGAGACCAACTCGGGGAGCTTCGGCATCGCCTCGGTGATGATCGGCACGGTGATGATCGCGCTGGTCGCGGTGGCCATCGCCATGCCGATCTCCCTCGGCACCTCGCTGTTCATCGTGGAGGTGGCGCCGCCGAGGGTTCGTTCGTGGCTGGTGGCGGCAGTGGACCTGATGGCCGCTGTGCCGAGCGTGGTCTACGGGCTCTGGGGGGCGAAGTTCTTCCAGCCGCTGGCGCTGGGGCTGTCGCGGTGGATCTCGCAGTGGTTCGGCTGGATCCCGATCTTCGAGGTGGAGGGGGCGGACCACGGCAACCCTCTGGCGACGGCCACCGTGTACACGGCGTCAGCGTTCATCGCGGGCGTGGTGGTGGCCATGATGGTCATCCCGATCCAGGCGGCGATCATGCGGGAGGTCTTCTCGCAGGTCCCCTCGAGCGAGCGGGAAGGGGCGTTCGCCCTGGGCGCCACGAGGTGGGGGATGATCCGCATCGTGTCGATGCCGTTCGCCAGGGGCGGCATCATCGGCGGCACGATGCTCGGGCTGGGCCGGGCGCTGGGCGAGACGATCGCCGTGATCCTGATCATCTCGCCTCGGTTCGACATCAACTTCAACGTCCTCGAGGCGGGGGGGAACTCCGTGTCGAGCCTCATCGGGACGAGGTACGCGGAGGCCACCGGGTTCGAGCTCTCGGCCCTGATGGCGGCCGGGTTGGCCTTGTTCACCGTCACCCTGATCGTGAACTTCACGGCGTCGGCCTTCGTGGCCCGATCGCGGTCGGGCGCGGAGAGCGAAGCATGACCGCCGTCCTCGAGCCGGAGCTGCGCCCTTCTCTCGACAGCCCGTCCTCGGCGCCGACGACGACGATCCCGCAGATCGACGCCACGCCACTGCCCCCGCACGACCTGCGGCGGCTCGGGGGCGTGACGCGCAGCGACGTGCTCGACGCAGGGGGAGCGGCGGTGAGCGCCCTGGCGGCGGGCTACCTGATCTTCGGTCGGCTCACCCCGCTGTGGGGACCGTTCGGCCAGGTGCTGGTGACGTTCGCGCTGTTCGTCGCCATCTACGCCCTGCTCACCTCGCTGCACGAGGACCGGCCCGCCGTCGTGAGCAAGGTCATGACCGTGATGCTGGGTGCAGCAGGCGTGGTGGCCTTCTCCGCTCTGGCGTCGGTGATCGGCTACACGCTCTACCAGGGTCGCACGGCGCTGTTCCGGGCCAACCTGTACTTCGAGGACATGAGCGAGACCGGTCCGCTCGAGCCGCTGTCGCAGGGCGGCATCAAGCACGCCATCGTCGGCACGCTCGTGATCATCTCGCTGTCGGTGCTCTTCACGGTGCCATTGGGGCTCGTGTGCGCCGTGTACATGAACGAGACGCGCAGCCGGCTGTCGCGCATCGTTCGCACCGTGGTCGACGCCATGACCGCGCTCCCATCGATCGTGGCCGGCCTGTTCATCTTCGCCTTCTGGGTGCTCATCCTCGGCTTCCAGCGCTCGGGGCTGGCGGCCTCGCTGGCCGTGAGCGTGATGATGCTGCCGATCATCATCCGGTCCGCCGACGTGGTGCTCCGGCTGGTCCCCGGGAACCTGCGCGAGGCCTCGGCGGCGCTCGGCGCTCCCCAGTGGCGGACCGTCTGGCGCGTGGTCCTCCCCACGGCGCGACCGGGGCTGGCCACGGCGATCATCCTCGGTGTCGCCCGGGGCATCGGCGAGACCGCACCGGTGCTCCTCACATCAGGCGTCACCGCCAGCATCAACTACTCCCCCTTCGAGAACGCGATGATGTCGCTGCCGCTGGCGACGTTCGAGTTCGCTCGGTCTCCGCAACCCGAGCTCCAGGTCCGCGGGTTCGCCACAGCAGCCGTCCTCATGGTCCTAGTGCTCGGCCTCTTCGCCCTGGCCCGGATGCTCGGCGGTCGGCCGGTCGGGCAGCTCTCCAAGCGCCAGAGCCGCCGGGCGGCGGCCCACTCGGCGCGGGACGTCGACCGCTTCGAGTCCCTGTCGGCCAAGCCCCCACACCCCGACGATCTGCAACCCGAGGTCATGTGATGCGCCCGCGCACGGTCCGCCTGTTCGCCTCGTTCGCCGCGCTGACGGTGCTGCTCAGCGTCGCCCCGCCGGTCGCCGACGCCGGCGGGAGCTACCAGCGCATCTCGGGTGAGGGATCGTCGTGGGCGGCCAACGCCATCGACGCCATGCGGGTGAACGTGAAGCAGTTCGGCATCACGGTCGACTACAACCCCAGCGGGTCGAGCGCCGGGCGGAAGAACTGGCTCAACGGGACGGTCGACTTCGCTGCGTCCGACATCCCCTTCCAGTTCGAGCCCGAGGACGGTTCGGCACCGGAGCGACCGCCGGCCGACTCCTACGCCTACATCCCCGTCACCGCTGGCGGCACCGCCTTCATGTACAACCTGAAGATCGGCGGCCAGCGGGTGACGAACCTGCGCCTGTCGGGCGAGAACGTGGCCAGGATCTTCACGGGTGCGATCACGCAGTGGAACGACCCGGCGCTGAAGGCCGACAACCCCGGGCTGGAGCTGCCGGCCCGCAAGATCGTCCCGGTCGTGCGGTCCGACGGGTCGGGGTCGACGGCCCAGTTCACCGGCTGGCTCATCGATCGGCACGCCAGCATCTGGAACGACTACTGCCGTCGCTCGGGCCGGGCTCCCGCCTGCGGGCAGACCTCGTTCTACCCGACCATCGGCGGGATGATCGCCCAGGCTGGCGACCTCGGCGTGGCCGGCTACGTGGCGCAGAGCTTCGCCGAGGGAGCCATCGGCTACGCCAACTACTCCTACGCTCTGAACTCCGGCTTCCCGGTGGCCAAGGTCCTCAACTCGGCCGGGTACTACACCGAGCCGACGGCCGACAACGTGGCGGTCTCGTTGCTCAAGGCGGCCATCAACACCAACAAGGCCGACCCTCGCGTGTACCTGACCCAGAACCTGCGGGGGGTTTACACCGACACTGATCCTCGGAGCTACCAGCTCTCCTCGTACTCGTACTTCATCCTGCCCACCAAGGTGCGGGGCCAGTTCAACGAGGCCAAGGGCCGGACGCTCAGCGCCTTCGCCTACTACGCGATGTGCCAGGCGCAGCAGCAGTCGGCCTCGCTCGGCTACTCACCGATCCCCATCAACCTGGTGACCGCGGCGTTCGAGCAGATCCGGCTCATCCCGGGCGCCGAGGTGCAGAGCATCAGCATCACGTCGTGCAAGAACCCCACGTTCTCCCCCGACGGCACCAACGTCCTGGCCAAGAACGCGCCGCAGCCGTACCTCTGCGACGCCCGTGGTGCCCTCCAGTGCCCCTTCGGCACGGCAGGCGCGCCGGCCGAGACCGCAGTCAAGGCGTCGGCCAGCGGTGGGCAGACGCGGCTCGGCGCTGCCGCGGGTGGGGCCGGTGGTGGCGCAGGCGGTGGCGGCACCGGTGGCACAGGCGGCGCTGGTGGCGGTGGTGGTGGTGCCGGCGGTGGTACCGGC
>JBPPMN010000269.1:0-2850 GCA_051306055.1 Acidimicrobiales bacterium | reverse complement strand
GTCACCAGCTTCGAGGCCCAGCGATCGTTCCGGCTGCTGGTGGAGCGCTGGGGCGAGCCAGCGCCAGGCCCCGGGGGGCTCACCCTGCTGCCCTCCGCCGACCAGCTGGCCGAGCTCGGCTACTACGACCTGCACGTGATCGGTGTCGAGAAGCGACGGGCCGACTCCCTCAAGCGGGTGAGCGCCCACGCCAGCCGCCTCGACCGCGACCTCCGATCCGGCGACCTCCGCGCCCGCCTCGAGGCCCTCCCTGGCGTGGGCCGCTGGACCTCCGCCGAGGCGGCACGGGTCGCAGCCGGCGACGCCGACGCGGTGAGCGTGGGCGACTTCCACCTGAAGCACACGGTGACCTTCGCCCTCGCTGGGCGGGAGCGAGGCACCGACGACGAGATGCTCGAGCTGCTCGAGCCCTTCAGCGGGCACCGCGGCCGTGTGTGCCTCCTGCTCGAGCTGGCGGGGATCCACGCACCGCGCCGCGGGCCCCGCCGCCGCATCGAGCCCACCGCCCTGCGCTGAAGCGCCTGGTGGCGAGGTCCTGAGGCTCAGTCGTCCTTGAGGGCCACCGCGTTGGGGGTCACGTGCATGGCCGGTTCGTAGCTGGTCGACTCCACCGCCCGTGCCTCGCCGCCCAGGGTGCGGCGCAGATCCGTGCGGCAGGTGGCGCAGGGGCCGTAGTAGGCCTGGTCGACCGAGGTGTGGCAACGGGGGCACTCGTGGAGCATGTGCCCAGGTTCGCGCGCCAGCGGTAGGTTCCAGCGCCATGCCCCGCTTCGTCGCCGCCCTCGATCGAGCGGCGCGGGCGCACTGGCCGGCTGCCCTCCTCGCCCTGGTGGCGGCCGCGGTGGCCGTGTGGGCCCGGCTGCGACTGTTCCCCGCCTACTCCTGGAACCGCGACGAGCCTGTCTACCTGTGGCACGTCGAGCTCCTCCGGGCCGGACGCCTCACCTCCAGCGACGGCGGGCTGCCCGATCTGTTCCAGCCGTGGCTGTCCGCACGAGGTGACGGCTACCTCTTCAGCCAGTACACGCTCGGCTGGCCTCTGGTGCTGCTGGCCGCCCGGGTGGTCACCGGCACGGCCGCGGCGGCCCTGCCCCTGGGGGCCGCCCTCGCGGTGCTCGGCACCTATGCCCTCGGCCTCGAGGTGCAGCGCGACCGCGCCGTGGCCCTCACCGGTGCCGGTCTGCTCCTCCTCTCGCCGCTCCTCGTCATCCAGGGGGGCGTGTACCTGAGCTACCTGTTCACCCTGGGCCTGGGCCTCCTCTTCGGCGTCGCCTTCCTGCGGGGCGTCCGGCAGAGCCGCCCCTGGCCGCTGGTGCTGGCAGGGGCGCTCGTCGGCTGGATCTTCATGACCCGGCCCTACGACGCCATCCTCTGGGCGGCGTCGTTCGTGCTGTGCGCGCTCGTGCTCCACCGCCGCCGTTGGACCACTCTGGTGCGACCCGTCACCACCGTCGCCGCCGCCGCTCTGCCGCTGGTCGTCGCCACCCTCGCCTACAACCGCCACGTGACCGGCGCCTGGCTGGAGTTCCCCATCACGGCCGCCGATCCCCTCGACTCGATGGGCTTCGGTCGCAAGCGGCTGATGCCGGGGTTCGAGGAGGTCTCCTACACCCCCGGTCTGGCGCTGCGGAGCTCGCTCAAGAACCTGGCGCTGGTGCCCTGGTTCCTCGTGGGCGCCTACGGCGGTGCCGCGCTCGCCCTCTACGGCGCTTGGCAGTCCCGACGCGAGCGCAGCACCCACGCACTCCTGCTGGTGGCCGCCGCGTTCCCCCTGGGCTACTTCGTCTTCTGGGGCACCTACCTCTCGTCGCTGGCGGCGCGGGTGAGCGGACCCATCTACCTCGTGCCCGCCTACGCCAGCATCTGCCTCCTCATGGCTGTGCCCCTGGTCGCCCTCTTCCGGCGACGCCCGAAGGCCGGGCTGGCCCTCGCCGGCGCCCTGGTCCTCGTGACCGTGCCGGCGGCCGTGAGCCGCTTCGACCTGAACCGCCAGCTCAGCGAGAACCAGGAGGCCTGGAGGACCAGCGTCGCCGACCTCGAGGGCCCCTCCCTCGTGTTCGTGGCCGACTCCGGCCCCTACCTCGCCTTTCTCAACCCGTTCTCGGTGAACGAGGGCGACCTCGGCGACGAGGTGCTCTACGCCACCCACGACCGTCCCGGGATGTTCGAGCTCATCGACCGCGAGTCGCATCGCCGCCTGTACCTCCAGCGGGCCACCGAGGCCTCGGAGGAGCTGGGGCCTCGCGAGGACCCACGGGCCTTCGCCGTCGACCTGCTCCCGCTCACCGTGATCGGCGGCACGGCACTCGACCTGCTGGCCATCCCCGCCGTCCCCCCTGGCCAGATGGCCCTCATCACGGTCGATGCCGGCGCCGGGCCCGTGCTCTTCCCCGTCGAGCCCGGCGCACGGCTCGCACTGCAGCTCGCCGTCGACCCGGAGGCCAGCGACGTCCCCCTGGCGCCCTCCGGCACCATCGTGGTGACCCTCGGCTTCGGCACCGACCAGGCCGAGGCCGAGGCCGCGCCCCTCGTGCGCCACCGCCTCCCCTACCGGGCGGTCGGCGACCGGATCGAGGTGGCGCTGCCGATGGTGTCGGAGCGCACGCTCCTCGTGGGCGACACCCTCCAGTGGCGCGACGTCACGACGGTGCCGGAGCTGATGCTCCAGGTGGAGACGGCGTCGCCCTGACCACTCGGGCCTCGAGGATCAGGTCCGCGGCCAGCAGCGCCACCGCCAGCCAGGCCACGCTCGGGCGCGACACATCGATGCGGCTCAGCAGCAGAGCCGCGGGAGCGCCGTCGAGCAGGAGGAGGCGGGCTCCGGGGACCACCCCGGCCAGCAGCGCGAGG
>JBPPMN010000257.1:0-7538 GCA_051306055.1 Acidimicrobiales bacterium | reverse complement strand
GGAGGCGAGGGCCCACTTCGAGGCCGGTCGCCCGCCGCTCGAGGCGGCACAGCGCATCGAGCTCGGCCCCTACGCCGGGTGGAACGAGCCCGAACGCCTGGCCTTCAACGTGCACCGGGCCTACCGAGAGCTGCGGGGTGGGGCGTGGGACGAGCCGGTCGACCTGGCCGCCGTCTGGGCCGACATGGCCACGCTGGCCGAGGGGCTTCCACCACCCGAGTGACGCCGAGCGAGCTCGTCAGGGCGCAAGGCAGCTGGCCAGGAACGCCTGCATCGGCGGTGTGAGCAGCTCATCGGTGGGGTCGCCGATCCGGCGGTTGACGTCGCCATGGGAGTACCCGCTCACGTCCACCACCGTCACCGCGCCACCGGCCCCCTCCACCGCGCCGGCGAAGGCCGCCACCTGCGCCCGCCGCTCCGGCGTGCCACGCGCCACGAGGAAGAGGTCGGGTACGGCGGCCTCCCCAACGTGGGTCAGCGGCGACAGCTCGTCCCAGCCGGCGGGGTCCTCGCCGAACACGCTGCGGTAGAGGGTGGCGATCTGCCCGCCTCCCTCCACCACGGCGGCGATGTCGAAGCCCTCGGTGTCGAGCGGGGCCACGCAGGCGAGGGCCGAGGGCTCGAGATCGTGCGCCCCGAGGTAGCGGGGATCGGTGGCCAGCGCAGCCACGATCCCGGCGCCGGCCGAGTGGCCGAGGAGGGCGAGGCGGTCGGCGTCGATGCCCAGGGCGTCGGCCTCGGCGACGAGGAAGGCCACGGCCGCGGCCACGTCCTCGTTGTGGTCGGGGGCCAGCACCCGCTCGGGCTCGGGCACCGCGAGATCGGTGAGCCGGTAGTTGACGCTCGCCACCGCCCAGCCGGCGTTGTTCCACAGCGCCACCTTGGGGTCGATCTGGTTGGCCTTGTCGCCCGCTTGCCAGCCACCACCGTGCACCCACACCACCACCGGTACCGGTTGGCAGCCGACGCCGGCGGGCCGGAACAGGTCGAGCCGCCGCTGCGGGTCGCCCGCGTCGCCGTAGGAGAGGTCGACGCGGTCGGGGCACGTGCTGGGAGCGACGGTCGCGCTGGAGGTCGTGGTGGAGGTCGTGGTCGTCGTGCTGGCCTCACCACCGTCGCTCGAGCACGCGGCGAGCAGGAGGAGGACGATCGCGCCCAGTCGACGGCAGGCCATCGCACCAGTGCACACCATTCCGGTCAGCCCGGTTCGGATCGACCGAGCCAGCGACCCTCTTGTAGAGTCTCGTCTCCAACCCAGCGCTCGTAGCTCAATTGGATAGAGCATCTGACTACGGATCAGAAGGTTAGGGGTTCGAGTCCCTTCGAGCGCGCAACGCACAACTCCAGGTAGAGCGGGTGTCCCGGCCGCCGCTCTCCTTGTTCTCGGGTTCGGGTCCGACTGGTTGACCGCCATGTTGACCGCCAAGTGGCTGGACAACGGTGGACGAGGTGGTCGCTGAGTCGGCCGGAGCGCCGCCCTCGCTACCGGTCGATCAGGGCGGTAGCGAGCACGCCCTCAAGTCGGCCCCTGAACTCGTCGGCGTTCACTCTCAGCCCAGGGTCGTGCCACTCAGGCTCGTGGTCCTCCACCCTCCGCGACGGAACCACCTGGTGGTTCTGCTCGCCCTACTGTCGAGACGAGTTCGAAGCCCGACCAGACCGCTTCCTCGCCCCCGCTGCATCGACGTGACGAACCCGCCTGCCACCACCCCTTCGGTCGACGCCACCTTCGTGTTCGTAGACCTGGCCGGGTTCACCGCACTCACCGAAGCCCACGGCGACGCGGAGGCCGTCGCACTGCTCGATCGGTTCGAGGCCATCGCCACCGACGCCCTCGGCTCCGACGACCGACTCGTGAAGACCATCGGCGACGCCGTCATGCTCGCCTTCCCCGGGCCCGAAGCGGCCATCGCCGCCACCGCCCGACTGTTCACCGCGCTCGCTGACACGGACCTTCCGGTCGCACGCGCCGGCCTGCACCACGGCAGCGCCATCGAACACAATGGCGACTACCTCGGCGCCAGCGTCAACCTCACCGCCCGAGTCGCCGGGCAGGCCCACGGCGCCCAAGTCCTCGCCACCACCGAGGTGGCCGACGCCGCCCGCCGTCAGGGCGTCACCGTCGTGGACCTCGGCTGCTTCGAGCTACGACACATCACAGAACGGGTTGAGCTCTACCAGCTCGAGGTCTGTCCCTCTGCCGCCGGGTCAGTCATCGATCCCGTCTGTCGAATGCAAGTCCCCCGAGCCTCCGCCGCCGGCCGGCTCCGCCACCAGGACCGCGACTACTGGTTCTGCAGCCTCCAGTGCGCCGCTGCATTCGCCGCCGATCCAGACCGACTCGCCGGACACCCCCGCTGACGACGTCGACGTCCGCAGCCTTCAGCCGAACTCGGGCAGGCTGGGGCAGTGGACATCCTTGTTCTTCATGTCGCCGACTGCCCGAACGTGGTTCTGGTCCACGAACGCTTAGCCGTGGCCAGCGCCCGCGCCGGACTACAGCTGGATGTCATCGACCGCCTCGTAACCACCCAGGCTGAAGCGGAGGCCCTCGGCTTCGTCGGCTCGCCCACGATCCTGGTGGACGGAGCCGACCCCTTCGCCGGCCCCACAGACACCCCGTCCATGGCCTGCCGCCTCTACCCCGTGCCCCACGGCCACGACGGCGCTCCGAGCGTCGAGTCCCTCGTCGAGGTCCTCAGTGGCCGCTGAACGCATCCGCCGCTACGACACGGTGGTGACCACCGGGACCCGGCGCCGGGTCCCGGTGCCGGTTTCGTTCGACCCTGACGAAGCCCGGCCACTACGAAGGCGGCATGCACCGTCAACGTCTCGTGAGCAGCTGTCGACCGGAGTGCTCCGAGCAGCACTCCTTGTGAGTGCGTCCACGGTTGTCGGCGCCAACAGCGCGCAGCTCCGTCGTCGGGCTCAGCTACGACCTGAGGAGGAGATCCGATGAACTCCGACGGATCGGGGGAGAAGCCGGGAAGCCTCACGCTCGGCGGCGCGGTGTCGCTGGGCACGGGCGTGATGATCGGCGCGGGGATCTTCGCCCTCACCGGACAGGTCGCCGAGCTGGCCGGCGATCTGTTCCCAGTCGCGTTGCTGGCTGCCGCGCTCGTCGTCGCGGCAAGCGCCTATTCGTACGTGAAGCTCTCCAACTCGATGCCGTCGTCAGGCGGCATCGCCATGTTCTTGAAGGAGGAGTACGGGCTTGGCGTAGCCACCGGCGTCTTCTCGCTGTTCATGTACCTCTCGATGGTGATCAACGAGAGCCTGGTCGCACGAACGTTCGGCGCATACACCCTTCAGGTCATCGACCTTGGCAGCCCGACCTTTTGGGTGCCCGCACTGGGTGTCGCCCTCCTGGCCGCCACATTCGTCATCAACCTGTCAGGCAACAAGGTCATCCAGATCGCCGAAGGGTCCATGTCCCTGGTGAAGATCGGAGGTCTGGCATTGCTCGCCATCGGAGGGCTCGCGTTCGCCGACTGGGCCAACCTGACCAACGGTTCGACCGGGACCGATGCGGTTGATCCCTCGGCGACAGGGTTCCTGGCGGCGATCGCGTTGTCGATCCTTGCCTACAAGGGGTTCACCACCATCACCAACAGCGGCGGTGAGATCGTCGACCCCCATCGCAACGTTGGCCGCGCCATCATCATCGCGCTTGGCCTCTGCACCGCCCTGTACCTCATGCTCGCCGTTGCGGTGGCTGCCAATCTCAGGGTGCCGGACATCATCGCGGCCCAGGACTATGCGCTGGCCGAGGCCGCGCGCCCAGCGTTCGGCGACGCGGGCGTTTGGATCACCGTCGGGGTCGCCATCGTCGCCACCGCCTCAGGAGTCATCGCCAGCATCTTCGCCGCATCGAGGATGCTGGCGATGCTGACCAGGATGGACCAGGTGCCCCATCTCCACCTCGGCATGCCGGGGAAGGTCCGGACCCACACGACCGTCTACACCGTGGCCATCGCGATGGCCCTCACGGTGTTCTTCGACCTGAAGCGGATCGCGGCACTGGGCGCGATCTTCTACCTCATCATGGACATCGCCATCCACTGGGGCCTCATCCGTCACCTTCGGGACCGCATCGAGTTCCGGGTGTCCATCGTGGCGATAGCCATCATCCTTGACGTGGTCGTGCTGTCCGCCTTCGTGTGGATCAAGGCCACGTCCGACCCCACCGTTCTCCTCGTTGCCGCCGTCGGAATCCTTCTGATCATCGGAGGCGAGCGTTGGCTGATGCGGTCCCACACCGACGACGACGGGAACATGCGCAGGGGCCACGACCTTGAGCACGAGACATGATCACTGCTGCAGGGCGTGACCCGGTCCTGCCAGGACCGGTCTTCCCGGGGAGTTCGCAGCGGTCAATCCGGTCTTGCTTCACCGGGTCGTGCAAGCACCTGGCGCTACCCCGAGCTCGTACCAGGTCTGTGCACTTGCTTGCCCGACCGGGCCAGCGCGATCGCTCGAGCCCCCCGATCGAGGACGTGGGGTCAGGCCCGCGACAAGCCGATGGGGGTGGCCTCGCCTACCGTCGGGTCGTGCACCCAATTCGTGGTCCGGTCGTAGCGGTCGTACTTGCGGTCGCCCTCGTCGCGGGGGGATGCGGCGACCAAGGGTCGGGGGAGACGATCACCTCGAGCCCTCCGAGGCTGGTCGCCGCGGACGAGTTTGCTGGTTGGATCGAGGCCCCCGGCGTGGTCGCGATCAACGTGCACACCCCCAACGAAGGAAGCATCGCTGGTACCGACCTGACCATCCCGTTCGACGAGATCTCCACGTCGAATGAGCTTCCGGCTGACCGGGACACTCCGCTGGCGGTGTACTGCCGGTCTGGCAACATGTCCGAGGGCGCGGTCGATGACCTCGAGAACATGGGCTACACGAGCATCGTCGAGCTCGACGGCGGCTTCAACGCGTGGACCGAGGCCGGCCGTCCGCTGGAGTGATCGACGCGCGTCCTGGAGTACTCCGCGTCGAACCACCCGCGCCAGATGAGCCTGATCCGACGTCCTCGAGGGGCGTGGGAGGGTTGGTCCAACGCCATCGTCGGACCGGTACCGGTACCGCCGTCCACATGACCGCACTCTCGCTCCGGCTCTGCGATCCCGGGCGGGCGCCGGGGCGATACGGTCCACCGTGATGCCGACGCGCCTGCCCCGCTGGACCTGGATGCTGGTCCTGCCGATGCTGGTCGGCGCGCTCCTGGTGATGCACGGCCTCGATGCGCAGTCCAGCGTCAGTCACCAGTCGGGGATGTTGGCTTCGGCGGGAGTCATCGAAGAGCACCCCCACGATGATCCGGTGCCTGCGGAGCACGGGCACTGCGTCGAGTGCTTGGCCGCGCATGTGATGGCGGTGTGTGTCGCCGTCATCACCGCCGTCGGTGGTCTCACGCTGGTCCGTCGCCTCGTGCGGGGAACCGTGGCGGCTCCGGTCGCCGCTGCGGCCGGCCGGGTCCAAGGCCTGGTCGAGCTGGCCCGTCCGCCTGACCCAGCATGGGTCCGGCTGTCGGTCATGCGCTGTTGAAGCGCCCGTTCACCTGAACCGGCGGCGCGCTCCCGCGCGTCGCGTCATCCGATTCTGTTGAAAGGAGCGCGCACACATGCGCCGATCCCTGGTTGCTGTAGTGCTGTCCGCCCTCGCTCTCGGGCTTGTCCTCACCGCCTGCGGTGATGACGACTCGATGGGGGCCGATCACTCGATGGGGTCCATGCCCGGCGAGCACATGGACGGCGAGATGGTGGACGGCCACGACGCGTCGACGCCGGTCGCTGAGGGCGCCCGTCGCATCGAGGTGGCGGCCACCTCGTTCCAGTTCGACCCCGATGAGATCACCGTCACCGCCGGTGAGGACGTGGCCATCGTCTTGACCTCTGATGACCTGTTGCACGACTTCACGATCGACGAGGTCGACGTGCACGTGGCCGCCGACCGTGGCGAGACGGCCGAAGGCGGCCTCCGGGCCGACGAGCCGGGCGAGTACGCGTACTACTGCACGATCGCCGGCCACCGCGACGGTGGCATGGAAGGCACGTTGGTGGTGGAGGAGCCGTGACCTTCGCCCTCCTGGTGGGGGCGATTCCCAGCCCGCCGGACAACGCCATCGGCATCGGACCCCTGCAGCTGCGGGCCTACGGGCTCGCCATCGCGGTGGGTGTGATGGTGGGGGTGTGGGTCGCCCAGCGTCGCTGGGCGGCCCGCGGCGGCAACCCCGCCGATGTCTCCTCACTGGCCGCCTGGTCGGTGGTGGCAGGCCTGCTCGGCGCCCGCGCCTACCACGTGCTCACCGACTACCACCGGTTCGAGGGCCGGTGGCTGCACGCCTTCGCCATCTGGGAGGGCGGCCTCGGGATCCCGGGCGGGCTGCTGGTCGGAGTCATCGCCGGGGTCCTCCTGGCCCGCCGCCGCGGGCTGCCTGCGGCCGAGCTGCTCGACGTGGTCGCCCCGGCCATCCCGCTCGCCCAGGCCATCGGCCGGCTGGGCAACTGGTTCAACCAGGAGCTCTTCGGCCGGCCGACCGACCTGCCGTGGGGGCTGCGCATCGACGCCGAGCACCGCCCCGACGGCTACGAGCAGCTCGCCACCTTCCACCCGACGTTCCTCTACGAAGCGCTGTGGAACCTGGCCCTCGCCGGGCTCCTCGTCCTCTACGGACGCCATCGCCCCTCCGCCCGATCCGGCACACTGTTCGCCCTCTACGTCGGCGGCTACGGACTCGGCCGGCTGTGGGTCGAAGCGCTCCGCATCGACGACGCCACCCGCCTCGCCGGAGTTCGGGTGAACATCTGGGTCAGCCTCCTGGCGGTCGCCGCATCAGCAGTGGCGCTCGCCGTGCGCCGCCGCCGCCAGCGACACGAGCCCCCGACACCCCTCAGCACGACGATCCCCACCTTGGGGCATCATGGACGAGAGCACCGGAGGCCCTGAGATGGCAACCGACCCACGTCACGACCACCCCGAGCAACCCGCCGCCGACCGCAGCGCCCCTGACCGGGAACACCGCGGTTCCCACAGTGACCACGGCGCGGCGATCGATTCGCCCAGCGGCGATGGGCATGGCGCACATGGCGGTGGAGGGCTCACGACCGACAAGCACGCCGGGCCATCGACGAACCGGCCCCCCCAGTCGACCCCCGAGGCGGTGACGTCATGACCGAGCCCGCTGACGCTCCCAAGGGCGCCAACGACCGCAAGGTGCTCGCCGCCCTGGCGGTGTGCTGCGTCGGCCCGATGCTGTTGATCATCGTGCTGACCTCCGCACTCGGTGTCGCGATCGGCCCGGCGGCGGCCATCACCCTCGGGCTCGTCGCGGCCGGGCTCTGCGTCGCGGTCATGATCCAGCACCACCAGCGCCACGAGTCCTGACGCCCGCCGGCTCAGGGGCTCACGACGGCATCAGGTCAGGGTCAGGCGCATGAGCACTCGGGGGAAGCCGTCGAGGTTCGAGTCGGTGGCGGCCACCTCTGTGAAGCCGGCCTGCTCGAACAGCGAGCGCGTGCCCACGTACGCCATCGTGAGGTCGACCT
>JBPPMN010000221.1:0-7311 GCA_051306055.1 Acidimicrobiales bacterium | reverse complement strand
CCCCGGTCCCCGACCCACCCGGGCTCTTCGACACGGGTTGAGCCCGGCTCAGCGGCGGTCGCCCCGGACCATCCGGGCGAGCGTCTCGACGAACCGCTCTCGATCCGCTCCGATCGGGGCACCGAAGAAGTGCTCGGCGAGGTGGTGGCCGACGAGGGCGAACATGGCGACCGAGGCCACGGCGTCGGCGTCGGCCTCCCCGATCTCGCCGCGCCCCATCCGCTCGGCCAGCAGCGCGCTCTCGGCGCGGGCCCCGTCCTCGGCCAGGACGCGCTGCAACGGCTCGAGCAGGCCGGGCCGCTGCCGACCCTCCCGGGCGGCGATCTCGATCAGCGGCTGCAGCCGCACCAGCTCGTCGAGCGTCCGTCGATAGGCGACGTCGAGGGGTTCGGGCTGACCGACCCGCACCTCGCGCGCGGCCCTGGCTCGATCGACCTCGCGATCGACGACAGCAGCCAGCACGGCGTCCTTGTTCTCGAAGTGGCGGTAGAAGCTGCCGCTGCCCGGCGACAGGCCCGCGGCCTCCTCGATCTCGACGACGGTGGTGCCGGCGACGCCCTGGCGAGCGAACAGCTCCAGGGACCGGTCCAGGATGCGCTCACGGGTGTCGCTCGCCACCGTTGCAAGATACCTCTTGCAACCCGCAAGACAGTTCTTGCACACTGGCGAGGTGCCAGCCGCCTCGACCGTCACCGCCGCGCTCGGCTTCGCTCGCCCCGAGCGAGTGGCCCCCGACCACGAGCGACCCCAGCTGCGACGGTCGGCCACCATCGAGCCCGAGCCCCTCGACGACACCACCCTCGACATGCAGCCCTGTGAGATCCGGGACCTCGCCGCTCTGCCCGGCCACCAGCCCAGCCTCGACGAGGCGGGCTTCGCCGTCGCCGAGCTGCCCGACCGCCGAGGGCTGCACGACACGCTGCGGGCGGTGCTCCGCGAGCAGCGGCTGAGCCCGCAGCACGCGACGGCCATCCGCCGCTCGATCGGCCGAGCTCGGGTGCGCCTCGGGGACGGCACGCAGCTGCTGATCCTCCACGTCGCCGCCGAGGGCCTGCTGTTCCGGAGCGTGGGGCCGGCCGGGCTCGACGTGCACGGAGGTGCCGACGACGAGGTCCCCTTCGGGGGAGCCGTCAACGTGCACGCCGATCAGGACGTGCTCGGCACCCCGCTGCGCCAGCTGATGCGGGGACATGCACCGAGGATCCTCCGCCACGATGCGCCCGACAGCTCCAACTGGCGATCCCCGCTGATGCTGGTGAACCTGTGGCTGCCGCTCCGGCAGGTCACCCGTCCGCTCACGCTCATGCACAGCGGATCGCTCGATCGTCGCCGCAGCCAGTGCCGCTACGGGCTGCCGACCGCAGGCATCCTCGACCGCTCCGGCGAGGCCGCCGTCAACGACATCTGGGCCTTCCTCCACGACGAGGCGCAGGAGTGGTACTTCCACTCCGAGCTCGGTCTCGGTCAGGCCTACGTGTTCGACACGCTCGGCACGGCGCACGCCAGCTTCGCCCTGCCCGGCGAAGAGGTCACCGCCGATCGCTACCAGCGCCTCGCGGCGGCCGAGGCCGCCATCGGCGATCGCGACCGCGCAGCGCTGCGAGCGGCGGCCGAGGGTCGCCAGGCAGGTGACATCCCCACGGCCTCGTTGCAGCGGGCCATCGAGGCCATGGACGCGCTCCTCGACGAGGCCACCTCCCAGGCCGAGCGCCTCGCCAGCGGCGACGCAGACACCTGGCTCCGCCGGTCAGCCGCGGCCCGGGCCGCCGTCGTCCGCAGCTCCATCGAGCTCCGAGCCCTCGCCATCCGCCTGCCCGTCTGACCTCCGACGGCCGAGCTCAGGCGATGGTGCCGCTGGCTCGCAGCTGGGCCAGCTCGTCGGCAGCGAGGCCGAGCTCGTCAGCGAGGACCTGGTCGGTGTGCTCGCCCAGCCAGGGGACCCTGGTCTCGGGGCCCTCGGCCACGTTGGTGAGCTTCACGGGGTTGCCGGGGATCAGCACCGGCTGCTCCTCGCCGTCGGTGCGGGGCATCTCCACCAGCATGTGGCGGTTGGCCACGTGGGGATCGGCCACGATCTCCTCGTCGCGGTAGCAGGGGCCCGCGGCGATGCCGGCGGCCGACAGGGCGGCGCAGGCCTCGAGGCGGGTCATCTCGGCGGCCCACGACTCCACCGCCGGTCGGATCACGTCGTCGAGGTGGTCGACCCAGCCCTGGCGGGTGGCGAAGCGCTCGTCGTCGACCCAACCCGGCTGGCCCACCAGGTCGGCCAGCATCTTGAACTGCGGCTCCCGGCCCACCTGGATGATGAACCAGCCGTCGGCGGCCCGGAAGCCGTCCATGATCAGGGGGGCCAGGTCGCCGTTGCGCAGGCCGAGGCTCCAGAAGTTCGACACGAGGTCGGTCATGGCCACCATGGCGTCGAGCATGGCGATGTCGACGTGCTGGCCCACGCCGGTGGCGTCGCGGTGGCGCAGCGCAGCCAGCACGCCGATCACGCCGAAGAGCCCGGAGCCGATGTCGCCCAGCGCGCCCACCGGGGCCACGACCGGAGGGTCGTCGCCGCGGCGCTTGAACTCGTAGATGCCCGACATGGCCTCGACCACCGGAGCGAAGGCAGGCCAGGAGTCGTAGGGCGAGTGCTCCTCGCCCTCGGTGGCGGCGTTGCCGAAGCCCGAGACCGACAGGTAGATGGCGCGGGGGTGCACGGCCGCGATGTCGGCGTAGCCGAGGCCGAGACGGGCCATGGCGCCGGCCTTGGAGTTCTCGGCGATCACGTCGAAGCGGGGCACCAGGTCGAGCACCAGCTGGCGGCCGGCGGGCGACTTGAGGTCGACGCAGATCGAGCGCTTGCCGAGGTTGTTGCGCAGGAAGGTGGCGCCCACCGAGCGGCCGTCGGGGTCGGTCATGGCCGGTTGCGAGCCCCGACCGATGTCGCCGCCCTTGGGGTGCTCGACCTTCACCACCTCGGCGCCCAGGCGGGCCAGCAGCTGGGTGGCGTAGGGGAGGGCCTGCATCTGCTCCAGCGCCAGCACCCGCACGCCGTCGAGCGGCTTGCCGGCTCCGGTCGCACCGGCGTTGGCCACGTCTCCCAGGCGCATGGCCCCGACGGTACCGGCGAATGTGACGACCCGTCAGATTCCGCCGTACCCTCGCGCCATGGCATCACGGGGGATCCTCGGCGCGGCCGCCTACCTGCCCCACCGGCGGCTCGACCGCAGCACCATCGCGGCGGTGGCTGGCACCGGGGGCGGCAAGGGCACCCGCACGGTGGCCGGCTACGACGAGGACACCACCACCATGGGGGTGGAGGCGGCCCGCAGCGCGCTGCGCCCGCTCGACGGTGCGGCGCCGCACACGCTGTGGTTCTCCACCGTGGCCCCGGCCTACGCCGACAAGACCAACGCCACCACCATCCACGCCGCCCTGCGCTTCGGCGCCGACGTGGGCGCCTTCGACGCCAACGGCTCGGTGCGCTCCGCCATGGGCAGCCTGCACGCCGCCCTCGGCGGGCGGGGCACCCATCTCGTCGTGAGCGCCGACCTCCGGGCCGGCCTGGCCGGTGGGCCCGACGAGGCGGCCTTCGGCGACGGCGCCGCCGCTCTCGTCGTGGGCGACGACCGCGACGGGCCGCTGCTGGCCGAGCTGGTCGGCGGGGGCTGGGCCACCGAGGAGTTCCTCGACCGCTGGCGCACCCCCGGCGATGTGCGCTCCAAGGTGTGGGAGGAGCGCTTCGGCGAGACCCGCTACGTGCCGCTCGGCCAGGCGGCCTGGGACGATGCGCTGAAGTCGGGCGGCCTGGTGGCCGACCAGGTCGACCGGGTGGTCATCGCCGGCACCCACGGCCGCGCCAACGCAGCGCTGGCCAAGAAGCTCGGCGTGGGGGAGAAGCGGGTCGACGACCTGAGCGCCACCGTGGGCAACCTCGGTGCCGCCCAGCCCGCCGCCCTCCTCACTGCCGCGCTGGAGGCGGCGGAGCCGGGCCAGGTCATCGCCCTCGTGGTGCTGGCCGACGGCGCCCACGTGCAGCTCTACCGCACCACCGACGCCATCACGGCCTGGACGCCCGACCGGCCGGTGGCCGAGCAGGCGGCCGGTGGCGCACTGATCCCGTACGGCACCTACCTGCGCTGGCGCGGCGTGCTCCCGGCCGAGCCGCCCCGTCGCCCGGAGCCGGCCCGCCCCTCCGCCTCGGCGGCCGGCCGCAGCGGCGACTGGAAGTTCGGCTTCGTGGGCTCCGCCGACGCCGCCGGCGAAGTGCACCTGCCGCCGCAGCCGCTCGACGACACCGCCGTGCCCATGGCCGACGCCCGGGGCACGATCGTGACCTCCACCGTCGACCGCCTGGCCTACTCGCCCAGCCCGCCGGTGGTGTTCGCGGTGGTCGACTTCGACGGCGGAGGCCGGCTGCCGGTGGAGCTCACCGACATCGACCTCGACCAGGTGCAGGTGGGGGCCCGGGTGGCGCTCACCTTCCGCAAGCTCTTCACCGCGGACGGCATCCACAACTACTTCTGGAAGGCTCGGATCGTCTGATGGGAAGCCACGGCATCAAGGACCGCGTCGCCATCGTGGGGATGGGTTGCACCCGCTTCGCCGAGCACTGGGACAAGGGCCTCGACGACCTGCTGGTCGACGCCACCGGCGAGGCCTTCACCGCGACGGGCGTCACCAAGGACGACGTCGACGCCTACTGGCTCGGCACCGCCCAGGGGGGCATGAGCGGGATGCTGCTCTCGAAGCCGCTGCAGCTCGAGGGCAAGCCCGTCACCCGGGTGGAGAACATGTGCGCCACCGGCTCCGAGGCGCTGCGCCAGGCTGCCTACGCAGTGGCCTCGGGCGCCTACGACCTCGCCATGGCCGTCGGCGTGGAGAAGGTGAAGGACTCCGGCTACCAGGGCCTCAACGCCTTCCCCGTGCCCAGCGACGGCACCGGCCGCACGCTCACCGCGGCGGCCATGTTCTCGATGGTGGCCCCGGCCTATGCCGAGCGCTACGGCGTGCCCATGGACGAGCTCAAGGCGGTGCTGGCCCGCATCGCCTCGAAGAACCATGCCAACGGCGCCCGCAACCCCCGTGCGCAGTTCCGCCGGGAGATGTCGGTGGAGCAGATCCTCGCCATGCCCGACGTGGCGGGCTGCCTGTCGGTGTTCGACTGCGCTGGGGTGGCCGACGGCGCCGCCGCCGCGATCGTGTGCCGGGCCGAGGACGCCCACCGCTACACCGACTCGCCGCTCTACGTGAAGGCGCTGAGCTTCGTGGCCGGCAACGGCTCCGGCCTCACCGACCCGGCTTACGACTACACGACGTTCCCCGAGATCGCCGCCACCGCCGCCGACGCCTACGCCCAGGCCGGCATCGCCGACCCGCGGGCCGAGCTGGCCATGGCCGAGGTGCACGACTGCTTCACGCCCACCGAGCTGGTCCTCATGGAGGACCTCGGCTTCAGCGCACGGGGCGAGGCGTGGAAGGACATCCAGGCCGGGACCTTCGATCGCGACGGCGCTCTCCCGGTGAACCCCGACGGTGGCCTCAAGAGCTTCGGCCATCCGGTCGGTGCGTCGGGCCTCCGCATGATGTTCGAGGCCTGGCTCCAGCTCCGCCAGCAGGCCCCACCTGAGCGGCAGATCGCCACCGTGCCCGACCGCACCCTCGCCCTCACCCACAACCTCGGGGGCTACCCGGGCGAGATGGTGAGCTTCGTCAGCATCCTCGGCACCGAGCTGGCCTGAGGCTGCGTAGCCTGCCCGCCCATGTGGCTGCGAGGGGACCGGATCGAGGTGCGGGCCGAGCGGCCCGACGACGTGGCGGTGGAGTGGTCGTGGAGCGACGACCGCCTGGTCTGGTCCGTGGCCAACCGCGGCGACGCGGCCGTCGCGGTGCACTCGGTGGCCGTGGTGGCCCGCCTCGAGGGCGCCGTGGAGCCGCTGCGGGTGCTGCGCCACGGCTACCAGTCGTGGTCGCCCACCGCGGTGGCCACCTTTCGAGTCGACCAGGACCCCACCCGCGCCGAGGGCGTGCGCTCGCTGCCCATCGGGATGCACCACGCCGACTGGGAGCAGGCTGAGGACGGCGAGCTGCGCAGCGAGCTGGTGACCGCGCTGCGCGACGACACCGGCTCGGTGGTGGTGGCCGGGTTCCTCGGCGGCTGGGAGCACGACGGCACCTTCCGCGTGCGCTGCGGGCGCGACGACCGCGACGCCATCGAGGTGTGGGTGGAGGCCTTCCTCGGGGGCGCGGTGCTGGAGCCCGACGAGCGCCGCGAGCTGCACCCGGTGTGGCTCGGGGCCGGCGAGGCCGACCCGTCGCCGCAGCTCGAGGCCTGGGCGGCCGCCCTCGGATCGGCCGGCGCCGCCCGCACCACCGCCCCGTACCAGGTGGGCTGGTGCTCCTGGTACCACTACTTCCACGCCGTCACCGAGGCCGACCTGCGCTCGAACCTGGCCCGGGCGGGGGAGTGGCCCTTCGACGTGTTCCAGCTCGACGACGGGTTCCAGCCCGCCATCGGCGACTGGCTCTCCACCAACGAGAGGTTCCCCACCGACCTGGCCGGCCTGGCCGCCGCCATCGCCGCCGAGGGGCGAACGCCCGGCATCTGGCTGGCGCCGTTCCTGGCCGGCGCCGACTCCCAGGTGGCCGCCCAGCACCCCGACTGGATGGCCCTCCACCCGCCGTCGGGCTCACCGCTGGTGGGCATGGTGAACGACGCCTGGGGTGGCGCCGTGCACACCCTCGACACCACCAACCCCTTCGTGCTCGAGCACCTCGAGGTGGTGGCGGCGGAGCTGGTGGCCGCTGGCTACCCCTACCTCAAGCTCGACTTCACCTACGCCCCGACCATCCGCGGCGGCTACGCCGACCCCAGCCGCACCCCTGCCCAGCGCGTGCGCGCCGGCTTCGAGGCCATCCGGCGCGGCGCCGGGCCCGACACCTTCCTGCTCGGCTGTGGCGCCCCGCTCGGGGCATCGGTGGGGGTCGTCGACGGCATGCGCATCGGTGCCGATGTGGCGCCGTGGTGGGAGGTGCAGCCCCACCAGTACCGCCCGCCCGGCCACGAGGGCGGCGAGCCGGCCACCGTCAACGCCTGGCGCAACACCCTGAGCCGCTCGTTCCTGCACCGGCGCCTGTGGCTCAACGACCCCGACTGCCTCATGCTGCGCACCGACCACACCCAGCTCGATCCGGAGCAGGTGCGGGCCTGGGCCCTCGCCGTGGGCGTGAGCGGCGGCATGGCGCTGGTGAGCGACGACCTGTCGCTGCTCGATCGCGATGCCCGAGCGCTGCTCGACGAGGTGGTGGCCCTCGGCCGCGAGG